>OZ245765.1:2400000-2702010 GCA_965227655.1 Rhodoglobus sp.
ACCTGCCGGTACACCTGGTAGGCGACGGTCAGGACCGAGCCGATGAGGGAGACGGCGAGTGCGACAACTGTCACAACGACGAGCTGCCGCCGTCCCATCGCAAGGAAACCGCCAGACCCACGGAGGTAAAGCAGGCGTGTCAGCCACGGCAGCGCCACGACGACCACCACCCAGTAGATGCCTTGCCACTCCAGAGGAACGGGGGCAAGGCCCAGGGTCAGCGCTGCCGGAATCGCTAGGGCTGCGAGGGCAGCTCCGCGACCGACGTTCTCGGGTCGTACGTCGCTCATACGCACACTCTAGGTCTGGCAGCGAGGGCACCAGTAGGTGTTGCGTAACTGGAGCGCGGTGTCGCCCAGCTCGCCGCGCTCCACGCGGGTGCCGCAGCGCAGGCACGCGCGGCCGTCCCGTCCGTAGACCCACGACGTGTCGCCCCGCAGGTTGCCCGTGGTGGTGCGGGTCGACCGGTCTTTGTTCGCCTCGATGAGCTTCTTCGCGAGCGCGACCATGCGCTCGAGGTCATCCACCTCGCCGACCGGACGCGTCGGAAGCACGCCGCGGAGGAAGCACAGTTCCGCGCGGTAGACGTTGCCGAGGCCGGCGAGGTTGCGCTGGTCGAGCAGAGCGAGGCCGATCTCGCGCTCGGGGTCGCTGCGGAGGTTCGCCACGGCGTCGGCCGAGTTCCAGTCGGGGCCGAGCAGGTCGGGGCCGAGGTATCCGACTACCGTGTCTTCGTCGGCGGTGCGGACGACCTCGAAGAGCCCGAGTTCGAACCCCACGGCCGTCACGCTCTCGGTGGAGAGGATGGCGCGGGCCTTGAACTCCGGACGCCGCCATCGCTCGCCCGGCCGGTACACATGCCACACGCCCTCCATCTTGAGATGGCTGTGCAGCGTATATTCCCCCACGCGCATGAGCAGGTGCTTGCCGCGGCTGACCGTCTGGTGCACGGTCTCGCCCGCGAGGTCGACGGTCGCGAACGCGGGAACCCGGATGTCGCTGCGCGTGAGCACGCTCCCGTCGAGTGCGCCGCCGAGCAGCTTCGCCGCGCGGTAGACCGTGTCACCCTCAGGCACGGAGCCGCAGCCCCTGGGGCGTGGGTGCGAAGCCCGCCTCGGCGAGCAGGAGCCCGAGGGGCGAGCCGATCGAGAACTCGCCGTCCACGCGCTCGACGCGCAACTTTCCGAGGCGCGAGCGCACGGTGGCCGCGAGGGAGGCCGCCGCCGCGCGCAGCACCTGCTCCTCCGACGTGAAGGTGAGCAACGTCTTACCGCCGCGCTCGACGTAGAGCACGAGCATCCCGTCGACGAGGACGACGAGTGCGCCAGCCTTGCGGCCGGGGCGATGGCCGCGCTTGCCGGTGTCGGTCGATGCCGTGGCCTCGATCTCGGGCGTCGCGGGCCACGCGAGGGCAGCGCCGAACGGGTTCGCCGGATCGGTGGCCGCGAGGGTGAGGGCCTCCAGCGCGGGTGCGGCCTCGGCATCCCGTGCGTAGCTGCGCAGCCGATCGACAGTCGCGCTCGTCGCGAACTGCGCGGCGCCGAGGCCCTCGACGAAGTACCCGCGACGCGCCCGGCCGATCTCCTCGAAACCGCTCAGCACCTTGTACGCGAGTGCGAAGCCGCCCCGGATGCCCTCGCTCACGACAGCGCCGCGAGTCACCACTCCGTGCCGCTCGAGCAGCGACTCAGCCATCGCCTTCGCCCGCACGGTCGTGTCGCCCTCGGCGAGCGGCAGCAGTGACCACCGCCCGCCACCCGTCGGAGGACCGGACTGGGCGACCCGCAGCGAACTCGACCGCCCGCGGTACGAGCGCGTGCGCGGTGTCGCCGCGGGCCCGCCGAGGTAGGAGCGCAGCGGCGAGAGGGTGTCGTTCGTGATGAGCCCGGCCCACACCAGCTCCCACAGGGCGGCGTTGAGGGCCTTGTCGTCGGTGCTGCCGATGGCCTGACCGAGCTGGCGGAAGAAGTAGGCGCCGCCCCCGGCCATGGCCTCGAGGATGCTCCGCTGCAGTTCCGTGGTCTCGTCGCCACTCGGCTCGGGCAGGGTGAGACGTGCGGTGTCGGCGAGGTGGAAGCTGACCCATCCGTCGCTGCCCGGCAGCACCCCGTTGCCCGACCAGATGACCTCACCCGTGGTCGTGAGCTCGTCGAGCCAAGCGGGGGAGTAATTCGTGAGGCGCGCGGGGAAGACGAGGCTCTCCCACGCGCTCGCGGGCAGCGAGACCCCGGCGAGCTGGTCGATGACCTGCGCGAGGCCGTCGACGCCGCGCAGGGTGCCGCCCACCGACTGCCACGCGGGAAGGAAACGGCCGAGCGTTGCGACGTCGACCGGCTCTACCTCCTGCCGGAGGGCCGCGAGCGATCGGCTTCGCAGGCGGCGCAGCACTTCGACCGAACACCACTCCGTGCCGCTCGACCCCGGCCGGAACTCGCCGTCGACGACGCGGCGGTCGGCGGCGAGACGCCGCAGGGTGTCGGTGACCACGGCGGTTCCGAGGCCGAAGCGAGTTGCCGCATCCTGCACGGTGAAGGGGCCGTGCGTGCGGGCGTAGCGGCTCACGAGGTCGCCCACGGGGTCGTCGACCGGCTCGATGAACGCGGCGGGAACCCCGATCGGCAGCGGTACTCCGAGTGCGTCGCGCAGGCGGGCCGCGTCCTCGACGGCGGCCCAGTGCAGCGTGCCGGCGATCGTGACGCGCAGGGCGCGATTGGCGCGCTGCAGGTGATCGAGCCACTCGGTGATCGAGCCCTGACCGCGGGCGTCATCCTCAACGTCGGCGGGGGCGACCGCGGTGCGCGCCACGAGCTCGTCGAGGGTCAGCGGCCCGAGCATCCTGAGCAGGTCGATCACACCCTCCGCATCGCGGGCTTTGCGCTCGGGCGTGAGGCGCTGCAGTTCGAGCTCGGTCTGCTCGAGCACGGCCGGATCGAGCAGCTCGCGCAGCTCGGCCCGGCCCAGCAGCTCGGCGAGGAGGGTGGGGTCGAGTGACAGTGCCGCAGCGCGGCGCTCCGCGAGCGGGGAGTCGCCCTCGTACATGAACGCAGCGACATATCCGAAGAGCAGAGAACGCGCGAACGGCGACGGCACCTCCGTCTCGGTCTCGACCATGCGCACCTTGCGCGTCTCCAGCTGGGTGGTGAGGGCGCTGAGGGCCGGCAGGTCATAGACATCCTGCAGAACCTCGCGCACGGTCTCCAGCACGATCGGAAATGTGGGGTAGCGGCGGGCAACATCCAGCAGCTGGGATGCCCGCTGCCGCTGCTGCCACAGCGGCGAGCGTCGTCCGGGGTCGCGGCGGGGCAGCAGCAGCGCCCTCGCTGCACACTCGCGGAATCGCGCGGCGAACAGGGCGGACCCTCCCACCTCCTCGGTGACTATCGCCTCGAGCTCTTCGCGCTCGAACGCGAATAGCTCGGCACCGGGTGGCTCCGCATCCGTGTCGGGGATGCGGACGACTATGCCGTCGTCGCCCGCCATGGCCGCGCCGTCGACACCGAGCCGATCGCGCACACGCGCCGTGACGGCGAGGGCCCACGGCGCGTGCACGGGCATGCCGTACGGGGAATGTAAGACGACGCGCCAGTCGCCGAGCTCGTCGCGGAAGCGCTCGACCACGAGCGTCGTGTCGGTGGGAACTTGCCCGGTTGACGCCTTCTGCTCGGCAACGAGCGCGATGAGGTTGTTGGCAGCACGCTCGTCGAGGCCGATGTCGGCGAGCCGCCCGCGTACGTCGCCGCCGGAAGCGATCTCCCTGACGAACGACCCGATCGCCGCCCCGAGCTCGGCAGGTCTGCCCAGCCCGTCGCCTTTCCAGAACGGCACCTTCCCCGGCTGCCCGAACGCCGGCGAGACGAGCACCTGGTCGTGCGTGATCTCCTCGATGCGCCAGCTCGTCGTGCCGAGCGCGAAGACGTCACCCACGCGCGACTCGTAGACCATCTCCTCATCGAGCTCCCCGACGCGACGGCCGGGTGCGCCGGGAGTTGCCGCGGAGCCGACCATGAACACCCCGAACAGGCCGCGGTCGGGGATGGTTCCGCCCGACGTCACTGCGAGCCGCTGCGATCCGGGCCGACCGGTGATGGTGCCGCCCACGCGGTCCCACACGATGCGCGGCCTCAGCTCGGCGAACTCGTCGCTCGGGTAGAGACCGCTGAGGAGGTCGAGAGTAGCGTCGTAGGCGCTGCGGGGCAGTGTCGCGAACGGCGCGCTGCGGCGCACGGTGTCGAACCACTCCTCCACATCGATGCCCTCGAGCGCCGTCGCTGCAACGGTCTGCTGCGCGAGCACGTCGAGCGGGTTCGCGGGCACCGCTATCGACTCGATCTGGCCCGACTTCATGCGCTCGACGGCGACAGTCGTGTGGATGAGGTCGGTGCGGTGCTTCGGGAACAGCACGCCCTTCGATATCTCGCCGACCTGGTGACCGGCCCGCCCGATGCGCTGGAGCCCGGATGCCACAGACGGCGGTGACTCGACCTGGATCACCAGATCGACAGCACCCATGTCGATGCCCAGCTCGAGCGAGCTTGTCGCCACGACGCAGCGCAGACGGCCGGACTTCAGGTCGTCCTCGATGGTCGCCCGCTGTTCTTTCGAGACCGAGCCGTGGTGGGCTCGCGCGAGGAGGGGAGCCGCTCCCGCGGTCGCGCCGGCTTGTGCCATCATCTGGGCGGGTGGTGCGTCAGACCGCCCGGCCGGGACGAGCTCCATCCGCTCCTCGTAGATCTCGTTCAACCGCGCCGTGAGCCGCTCGGCAAGCCGCCGCGAGTTCGCGAACACGATGGTCGACCGGTGCTCGAGAATCTCGTCTACGATGCGCTCCTCGACGTGCGGCCAGATCGAACCCGTGGCCTCCGGTGACATGCCGGTATCGCCCACGCCCTCCCTCGGTGCGACGACTCCGGGCTCGGTCATGTCGTCCACGGGAACCACGACCGAGAGGTCGAACGTCTTGGCGGCGGGCGGCTGCACGATCGTCACGGGGGCTCGGCCCCCGAGGAAGCGCGCAACCTCCTCAAGCGGACGCACCGTGGCGGAGAGGCCGATGCGCTGTGCGGGGGTCGCGAGGAGAGCATCCAGTCGCTCGAGGGAGACCGCAAGGTGCGCGCCGCGCTTGGTGGCGGCGACGGCGTGCACTTCGTCGATGATGACCGTCTCGACCCCGAGGAGGGTCTCGCGCGCGGCCGACGTGAGCATGAGGTACAGCGACTCGGGTGTCGTGATGAGGATGTCGGGCGGCGTGCGCGCGAGCAGGCGCCTGTCGCCAGGAGTGGTGTCGCCCGACCGCACACCCACCGTGACGGACGGCACGGGAACCCCGAGGCGTCGGGCCGTCTGGGTGACGCCCACGAGCGGCGCGCGGAGATTGCGCTCGACGTCGACGCCGAGAGCCTTCAGCGGGGAGATGTAGAGCACACGCGTGCGGTGCCGCGGATCATCCGGCGCGGGCGTCGACGCCAACTGGTCGATGGCCCACAAGAACGCCGCGAGAGTCTTGCCCGAGCCGGTCGGGGCCACGACGAGCGCGTGCGAGCCCGACGACACGGCCTCCCACGCCCCGAGCTGTGCCGGGGTTGCCGCCGCGAAGGCGCCCGAGAACCACTCCCGCGTGGCGGGGGAGAAGCGGTCGAGCACCATCCGCCTATCTTCCCCCGAGCAGCCGTCATCCGGGCGGGGTTGCGCTCTAGGCGAGCGGCCGCAGCTACACCCGGTCGCGCAGGAACGTCACGAAGTCCATGAGCATGGGCGCTGAGATCGCGTGGCCCAGGTCTTCGTAGATGCGGATCGTCGCGTCGGCGTGCTCGGGCAGCCATTCGGCGGTGCGCGTGACCGCCTCCGCGGGGATCACCGCGTCTGCCGTGCCGCGACCCCAGAACACCGCGGGCTTCACGACGGCGAGCTGGGCATCACCGGGGTGGTCGCCGGATGCCACGAAGCCCGCGATGGCGACGGTGGCGGTGAAACGCTCCGGGGCGTGGCGCAGGAGCTGCAGCGCGAGCGCCGCCCCCTGCGAGAAGCCGATGAGCGACACGGACGTGAATTCGAGGGTGTCGAGCCAGTCGATGACCGCGGCGGCAGCCTCATCCACCCGCTCGGAGGGCGGGTTGCCCGTGGGGCTGTCGAAACGGCTCCACCAGGCCCAACCGCCGTTCTCGGCGAGCGGGGCGCGCAGCGACGCGACGACGGGGCCGAGCGGTAGGCCGGGTGACATTCCGAACAGGTCGCCCTCGTGCGAGCCGTATCCGTGCAGTAGCAGGAGCAGCGGGCGGCCCGCGCGCTCGCGCTCGGGGGCTGACCAGAGGATTGCCGAGGCGTCGAGCTGCATCATCCCAGCCTAGATCGTAGGTAACAATGGACCATGAGCTCCGTTGGTACGCCTGACCCCGACCCGAATCCCGGATGGCTGTCTGAGGACGAGCTCGCCGAGACCCGCAAGCACCTGCCCCTCCTGTACGTCGAGGCGGTTCCGGTGCGCGTCGACGGCCTCGGGCGCGTCATCGAGGTAGGGATGCTCCTGCGCGCGAACGACGGCGAGATCACACGCACGCTCGTCTCGGGCCGCGTCATGTACGGCGAGACCTTGCGCGACGCACTGTTCCGCCACCTCGAGAAAGACCTCGGGCCGATGGCCTTCCCGCTGCTGCCCGCGTCGCCCGTGCCCTTCTCCGTGGCCGAGTATTTCCCGTGGCCGAGCGACAGCCAGTTCATGGATGCTCGCCAGCACGCCGTCTCGCTGGCGTACGTCGTCCCGATCACGGGCACGTGCGAACCGCGCCAGGACGCACTCGAAGTGACGTGGCTGCGGCCGGCCGACGCCGCATCGGAGTCGGTGACCGCCGACATGGAGGGCGGCCGTGGAGCGCTGCTGCGCGCCGCGCTCGCGTCGGTGGGGGTTCTGCCCTAGCCCGCGAGGTCGCTCGCTCGTCCGGGGATCGTGTCCTCGAGAACCGGCCACTCGCGCACCGTGAAGCGGCCGGGGGCGGGCTCGAGGTTGAGCGCCGAGATGTAGAGGTCGAGCCCCTCGCGGAAGATGCGGTCGGCGCTCACGATGTTCATCGAGCCGGCCATCGCCGCGGATCCGACCGTGTACGACAGCAGCACGCCGACATAGTCGGTGGCGAGCTCCGGGTTGCTGGATGCCCGGCGGAACAGCTCGCCCAGGTCGCGGCGCAGGCGCGCGAGCTCGGCGCTGCGGTTGGTGCGGTCGAGCAGGTGGGCGGCGAGGCCCGGACGCGCCACGAGGCAGTTCCAGAGCGCGCGCATCACGAGCTCCACCTTGTTCTGGCTCGTGCCCGCCTCGGGCATGGCGATGCGGGCGAGCTCCAGATCGAGCACGGCGTCGGCGAGGTCGCCGCGGTCCTCGACGTGGCTGTACAGCGAGTTCGGGGCGACACCGAGCACCTCGGCGACCCTGCGCATCGTCACGGCGCTGAATCCTTCGAGCACGAGCAGATCGTGGGCTGCGCGCGCCACATCTTCTCGGATCAGTCCCGCTCGGGTTCCGCGACCTCGTCCCATGCCGCAACCGTACGGTGTGCGGCCCCAATCGCACGGCGTCCAATACGGCGTGTTGAGCGGATGCGCTCGCCGCAGTAGCCCGCTCGCGCCCGCCCGCGCCCCCGCTGTGCCGCGAGAGTGCAGTTGCGCACAGTGTCCGGCCTCGCGACTGTGCCCTGCTGCACTCTCGCGGGGTGCAGTCGCACTCGCGCGGAACGCACGAACGGCGCCCCCTCAGGGACGCCGTTCGGTGAGTGGAGCGTGGTGCCTAGCGGCCGCGGTTGTTCGCGCGCACGACCTGGCCGACGCGGATGGGGCCACCGGAGGACTGCGCGCGGCCCTTGCCGCCGCGCGGACGCGAGGGCCCCTGCTCGGCGCGTGCGGGCTGTGCTGCGCGCTCGGTGCGGTCGGGGGAGCGGCGCTCGCCGGTCACTGCCGCGCGGCCGGTGCCGGTCGCTGCTGCCGGACGACCCTGCGCGGGGCGACCCGAGCGGTCGCGGCGGGGTGCGCCGTCACGGGCCGGAGCACCGTCGCGGTTGGCGCGCTTGCGCTGAGCATTGGCGCCCTGCGAGCGTCCGCCCTGCGACTGGCCGCGAGCGGGCTCGGCGGCGCGGGGCGCGGGCTTCACGTAGGCGGCGACATCCCCGACAAGCGCGGTAACGGCGGCGGATGTCGCGGTGACGTGCTGCGGCGTGACCGTGATCTCGGCCTTGCGCAGCAGCGCTGCGGTGTCTTTGCGCTGGGCGGGCAGCACGATCGTGACGACCTCGCCCTCCTTGCCGGCGCGGGCGGTGCGGCCCGAGCGGTGCAGGTACGCCTTGTGCTCGGCAGGCGGGTCGACGTGGATCACGAGCTCGATGTCATCCACGTGAACACCGCGGGCGGCGACATCGGTGGCGACGAGAACGCGGGTCTCACCCGAGGCGAACGAGGCGAGGTTGCGGTCGCGGGCGACCTGCGAGAGGTTGCCGTGCAGGTCCACCGACGGGATACCCGCGTCGGTGAGCTGCTTGGCGAGCTTCTTGGCGTGGTGCTTCGTGCGCATGAACAGGATGCGGCGGCCGGTGCCCGAGGCGAGCATCCGCACCAGCTCGTTCTTCTCGTCGACGCCGGCGACCTCGAACACGTGGTGCGTCATCGCGGCGACGTGGCTGTTGGCCTCATCGACGGAGTGCAGCACCTCGTTGTGGAGGTAGCGCTTGACGAGCTTGTCCACACCGTTGTCGAGCGTGGCGCTGAAGAGCAGGCGCTGGCCGTTCTGCGGGGTCTTGTCCATGATGCGCGTGACGACCGGCAGGAAGCCGAGGTCGGCCATGTGGTCGGCCTCGTCGAGCACGGTGATCTCGATGGCGTCGAGGTGGGCGAATCCCTGCTTCATGAGGTCTTCGAGGCGGCCGGGGCAGGCGACGACGATGTCGACGCCGGCCTTGAGCGCTGCGACCTGGCGGTTCTGCGAGACGCCTCCGAAGATCGTGGTGATGGTGAGACCGTACGCGGTGGCGAGCGGCTCCATGGCGGCGGTGATCTGCGTGGCGAGCTCACGGGTGGGGGCGAGGACGAGGCCGAGGGGACGACCGGCGCGGCGCTTGCCACCGGCGAGTGCGCCGCCGAGGCGGGCGACCATGGGGATGGAGAAGGCGAGGGTCTTGCCCGAGCCGGTCTTTCCGCGGCCGAGCACGTCCTTGCCGGCGAGGGTGTCGGGGAGCGTGTCGACCTGGATCGGGAACGGCTCGGTGATGCCGTTGGCGCCGAGGGCGGCAACGATGGGGGCGGGCACGCCGAGCGTGCTGAAGATGTTGTCAGTCATGAGTGATTTCTGGAGCATGCGGGAACCCATGCATATTCACGGGATTCCAGCTGAATGGCGAAGGTGGCGATGGCCACATCCGTTCGCCGGAGAAGTTATTGACCTAAGCCAAGGGAAGCGTTCTACGACGCAGGGAGACCGTCATGGTCTCGCAAGATGGCTCAACCCTAGCAGACGGCCCTGTGGGGTGCTCCGCTAGTGCGCCCCCGAGTACCGCTCCCCGACGGGGATCTCCACAGCGACGCGATTGCCCGGCTGCGCGAGAGGACACGCCCAGGCGGGGTCGTAGGCGCACGAGGGGTTGTACGCGAAGTTGAAGTCGAGCACGAGCGAATCCGGAGCATGACCGGGGCCGAGGTCGGCGCCCTTCACGGTGTCGAGCAGGTAGCGCCCGCCGCCGTAGGTGCCGCCGGGCTTTCCCGCCAGGGCGTCTTTGACGGGGAGGAAGATGCCGCCGCCGTAGGAGGCGAGTCGCCACACGTCGAGCGGGCCCACGCCCGGAACGTCGGCGATGCCGATGAGCTCGAACGGCACGACGCCGTCGGTCCCCGTCTCGACCTCGATGCGGCGCGGCTCGGCGGGCGTGAGAGCGACCTCGAACCGCCACGCCGGGTCGTAGGGACGCACGGGGAGTCCGGTGAACTGGGCGCGGTCATCCGGAAGGAGAGGGGTTGACGGATGGTTCGCGAACAGGTCGTCGCGCTCGCGGCGCCACAGGTCGTGCGCGGCGTAGAGGTCAGTCGCCTCCCGCACGCGCTCGTAGACGGAGAAGACGCGGCGGCGCCAGTCGGCGACCTCGAGGGCGGTCATCGCCAGCCCTTCGCGAGGCGCTTGATCTGCACGGCGCGCCACTGCCAGAACGCCCAGATGCCCGGCCACACGGCGAGGCTCACGGGCTCCGCGTCGAAGAGCAGCCTGTCGCGGAACAGCGTGCGACCGTCTTTCGTGGGCGACACCGCCATGGTGTGGTGCCAGTAGCTGATCACCGACAGTGCCCCGGATGCGCCCTGCCCGGTGTCGTGCACGAACCGCACGTCGCCACGCTCGGTGAAGGTCAGGTCGACGACCTGCGTGCCGACCGGGATCACCCCCAGCAGCGATGCGGCTACCGGATGCTCCGCCTGGGTCCAGCTCGCGGGAAAGCCCTCGGGCTCGAGCGACCTGAACGACATCAGCGGCCCGGCGACGGCGCGGAACACCTCGGGACTGCGCAGGGCGCGCCAGGCGACATCCGGCGTGCAGTCGAGTTCTTGCTTGAGCATGACGTGCATATGTCCATCATCGGTGGTCGGGGCTAGGAATGAGCCATGAAGAATTGGTTGTGTGTGGTTCAGCGTGAGCATGTGCTGCGCGGGATAACTCTCGGAATAGTGCAGACCAACCACGGGGTGCGGTCGGGCATCCAGCGGATGTCGCCCGGAGACGGGCTCGTGTTCTACTCGCCCAAGACCGCCTATCCGGAGGGCGACCCGCTCAAGCAGTTCACGGGCATCGGGGTGGTGACCGACGGCGAGCCCTGGCAGGAGGACGAGGGCGAGTTCCATCCGTGGCGCCGCAAGGTGCACTTCGAGAAGGCCGCTGTCGCGACCCCCATCGCGCCCCTGCTCGATGTGCTCGAGCTCACGCGCGGGAACAGCAACTGGGGCTTCGTCATGCGGCGCGGGCAGCTCGAGATTTCCCAGCATGACTTCGACGTGATCGCACGCGAGATGCAGGCCGGTAGCCTCGTACGGTGACTTCGCCGCGCAACCAGCCCCAGTACCAGATCCGTTTCGACTGGGGGGTCGACGGTGCCAACGCGATCGCGCCCGGTGCCCACATCGTCGTCTGGGCGGATGCTCTCGCCCACGGCCCCGCCGACCCGCTGTCCATCACCCACGACAATGCGATCATCACGGGCAGCGTCGGGTCGCGGAAGGCCATCGCCGCCTGGGTGCTGGAGCGCCAGGTCGAGCTCGGCGACCGTGCGACGGTCGCCGTGGTGGCGGCGGGCGGCCCCGACGGCCGTTTCGCTGTCGAAGACCTGCTCGCCGCGGGGGCTGTGATCGACGCGCTCGCCGAGGTCGGCATCGACTACATCTCGCCGGAGGCCGCCGCGGCGGTCGGCGCCTACACAGGTCTGCTCTATGCCACGGGCCACGTACTCTCGGCGAGCGTGACCGGCCAGGAGATCATCGCGGCTGACGGCCGCGGGCCGATCGATGCCGCGCGCTCGCACAACGATGCCCCCGAGTTCACGGTCCTGAAGGAATTCAGGCTCCCGGCGTAGCGTTGGCTCCAGCAGGACAACCTACGGAGGAGCACCATGAAGGCAGTACTGGGCGACACGGTCATCGCTGAAGCACCCAAGGAAGACCTCATCTCGATCGAGGGCAACTGGTACTTCCCGCCGTCGAGCGTGAAGAGCGAGTACCTCGTCGAGAGCTCGACCCCGTACACCTGCCCGTGGAAGGGCGAGTGCCAGTACTTTTCCGTGAAAGACGGAGACGCCGTGCTGCAGGACCGCGCATGGAGCTACCCCACCCCGTACCCGACCGCGTTCGACCGCGTCGGCAAGGACTTCTCCAACTACGTCGCCTTCTGGAAAGAAGTGAAGGTCACCGACTAGCCGTCTAGGCCTTCGTGCGGTGCTTGCGCACCTTCGCGCGGTTGCCGCAGCGCTGCATCGAGCACCAGCGGCGGTTGTTGGAGCGGGACTCGTCGTAGAACACGAGGGCGCAGTCGGCGGCCGCGCACTCGCGGATGCGTTCCCGCTCCTCAGACGAGAACAGCTCGACGGCTTCGCGCGCCATGACGGAGAGGGCCTGGCCCACTCGGGCTCGTGAGCGGCCGGCCTGGCGGCGTCCGCCGGCGAGCACGGGCGGGATGTCCGGCGTCGCGGCGAAGAGGTTGATGATGTCGACGTCGTCGCCAGACGGGTCGTGCCCCCTGCTGAAGGCCGTGGCCGATCGGGCGATCGCTGCACGCAGGGCGAGGGCATCCGTGAGCTCGCGCTCGCCCGCGGTCGTGTCGACGTCGTCGAAGCGCTCGTCGAGCCAGGCGGTGAGATCGGATGCCGCGCGCAGGCTCTCCCACGCGGGGTTCTCGCCCATCGCCCCGGTGTAGGCGAAGTCGAGGCTGAGCGCCCCCGAGTCGAACCACCAGCGGTGGCCGTCGCCGGAGAGGAACCATTGGCCCGTGGGGCGGGCGTCAGTCGGGTGTCGCACGTAACCACTATAGTGGGTTACATGAGCGATTCTACGGGACTGACCAAAGACGCCGGGTGGGAAGTGGGCGTTCGCACGACGGTAGCAGCGCCCGTGCGGGCGGTGTGGGATTTCCTGCTCGGGGAGGGTCTGCCGCTGTGGCTGGGCGAGATCCGGTCGTTGCCCACCGAGAAGGGCGCGAACTACTCGACGGCCGATGGCGTGCGCGGGAGCATCCGGAGCTTCACCGACGGCTATCGGGTTCGGCTCGGCTGGCAGCCGGATGACTGGCCGCACGACACCACGCTGCAACTGACCCTCAAGGAGTCGGCAACGGGTACCAGTGTCGCCTTCCACCAGGAGCACCTCGCCGACCGCGACGAGCGCCGCATGATGCTCGGCCACTGGAAGAGCGTGGCAGCGGTTATCGAGAAGCACTTCTCCTGACGGTCCGCTGCTCCCAGCGGATCGCGTTCGCCGCACTGAACTTCGTGGAGCACTTGCCGCACGACAGGGCCCGCGCGGGCTTGCGGTAGCGGTAGTGCAGGTGGCCAGCTGGACACGTGCCCACCCACGGCGCGAACTCGTTGGCGATCTCGCCGTCGTGCAGCCGCTTGCCTTCGTAGCCGAGGTCTTTCGCCACGGCCTTCCACTTCGGGCCGTGGCCCGCGCGCGTGCCCGCGATAGCGTGCGCGACCTCGTGCAGGAGCACCTGGTGGATCTCGTCGTCCTCGTACCGCGCAGCCAGATACTTCGACACCGAGATGCGCTTGTCGGTGTAGTTGCACAGCCCCGCGCGGGTCTTGGCGTTGTCGAAGCGGAACGTCCAGCTGCGGTCGAGGTGCAGGTCGATCAGGGCGTTCGCCCACGTCGTCACCCTGCTCAACTCAGCCACCCGTCGAGGTTAACCCCTCGCCAGGACATCGGTCGGCACCTGCACGATGCGGTCGTCTCCCTCGCGCGGCGAACCCCTGCCGTCCGTGTTGTTGGTGAGTATCCACACCGTGCCGTCGGGACCGGCGACCACATCGCGCAGGCGCCCGTACGTTCCGACGAGTGCTGGCGTCGACGTGCCCGCCGGATCGATAACCCACAGCCGCTGTCCGCGCAGCGACGCGAGGTAGAACAGCCCGTCGGCGTAGGCGAGACCGCTGGGGCTCGCCTCATCCGTGTTCCACTGCACTACTGGGTCGAGGTAATCGGGGTTGCCCGCGATGCCCTCCACCACGGGCCAGCCGTAGTTGCCACCGGCCTCGATACGGTTGAACTCGTCCCACGTGTCCTGCCCGAACTCGGCAGCCCACAGCTGGCCGGCGGCATCCCACGCGATGCCCTGCGGATTGCGGTGGCCCATCGAGTAGACGGGGGAGCCGGGGAACGGGTTGTCCGCCGGGATCCCACCGTCGGGCTGGATGCGGAGGATCTTGCCGTTCGGGCTGTTCCTGTCCTGCGCCCGCTGGGGATCGCCCGCGTCGCCGACCGTCACGTAGAGGTCGCCATCCGGACCGATCTTGATACGCCCGCCGTTGTGGTTGCCCGCCTTCGCGAGCCCCTCGAGGATGACCGTGCCAGAGCCCAGCGAGTAGCCACCGGGCCCGCCCTCGAGCGGGAAGCTCTCGACCCGGTTATCGTCGGCGGCCGTGTAGTACGCGAAGAGGGTGCCGTCGTCGAGCTCGATGCCGAGCAGCCCGCCCTCGCCGCCTGGCACGGCCTCGGCGAGGGTCGCGACCTCGCGCAACTGCCCGTCGGCAGTGAGTTCCCGGATGCTCGCGCTGTCGCGCTCGCTCACGAGAGTCGACCCGCTCGCGAGCCTCACCATCGACCACGGAGCGGCGAGGCCGGTGACCACCTCGGTGGTCTCCGCCGGAACAGGGGACGGCGCCGGGGCGGCCGCGCATCCGGCGAGCAGCAGGACTGACAGGGCTACGGCGGCGATCCTCATGTCTCCATCCCACCGGGTTCTGGCGCGAAGCGCACCCCCTTGCCGCGTGAACAACTCAGGCACGATCGGGGCGTCGGGGGCGCTGAGCCCGACTGGTGCCGGTTCTGCCTGAGTTGTTGACACCCACTACTCGGCTCCGGGCTTGGCCAGGAAGATGTTCTTCGCGGGCGGCGGGGACTGGATGGCCGTGGCATCCGTCACGACGGACGCCCCCGCGATGAACTCCCGCAGTTCGGAGTCGTGCACGATCTTCGACGGGTGCGGACCCGCGGCCAGCAGGCGCGCCATCCACGAGTACGGCAGCTCCTCCGACGAGCCCACCATGACGAGGTTGCCGAACCGCTTGCCCTTCAAGATCTGGGTCTCGGCGAGCACGGCGACCGTGGGGAGAACGGACGAGATGGTCGCGGCCTGCGAGCGCGCAAACGCGAGGCCGGGCCCGTCGGCGACATTGGCGAGGATGATCCCGCGGGGCGACAGCAGCGCGACGGCGAGCCTGTAGAACTCGATGCTCGTGACGTGGGCGGGGGTTCGGGCGCCGCTGAACACGTCGACGACGACGAGGTCGACGGTGCCGTGCAGACCCTGTGGCAGCTTGCCGAGCACTTCGCGAGCGTCCCCGTGGCGGATGCGGATCTGGGCTTTCTTCGACCACGGCAGTTCTGTGCGCACGAGGTCGACGATGTCGGGCTCGATCTCGACAACCTGCTGCCGTGATCCGGGGCGGGTGGCCTCGATGTAGCGGGGGAGCGTGAGGGCGCCCGCGCCGAGGTGCACGGCGGTGATGGGCTCGCCGGGCATCCCGATCTGGTCGATCACATGCCCCATGCGCTGGATGTACTCGAAGAACAGGTCGGCGGGATCGTCGAGGTTCACGTGCGACTGCGGCGTGCCGTTCACGGTGAGGGTGAAGGCGCCGGGAACCCAGCGGTCGGCAGTGATGGTGGCGAGGTGACCACTGCCGCTCAGTACCCGGCTCGGATTCTCGCTCATGCTCCGAGGCTAGCCGACCGCGTGGCGGAGCCTCGGTGGCCGACGAGCGCGCAAGTTCGATACAACTTCTTCGTAGTAGTTGCTTAAATCTCAACATTGTGGGGAGTATGGAGAGGATCCGAATTTCGACGAGGAATGAGGTAGGGGAACATGCAAACGATCGCTGAAGCATGGATTTTGGGCGAGGACTGGGGTATCGGCACCGATGTGTGGCCGTCGCCCATCGAGCCGTCGGGCTCGTACCTGAACCTTCAGGCGCCTCAGATGCCCGGCATGAGCAACTTCACGCTGGTGGACTGTGCTACGGCATCCGCCGTGTGCATGTCCACCTACTGCACGACCAGACTGGGCTCCTGTATAGGGACCAAGGGAGTCTGCGGCTGCTGAGCCACTTGCCGCTCCCCGGCCAGACCCGCGAGTGTCATGTGAGCCTGCGTCGGGGAGGTGAGGGCGCGTGACTCCTCCGAGTGGGTCGCTCAGTGCCTCCGACCGCGAGCGTGCGCGGTTGGTGCCGCCCCCCATCTTCGTCGCCGCGGAGAAGCATTCGGAGTCGCTCGAAGCAATGGCGGCGCACACGATTACCGCGCGATGGATTGAACGCGCCATGCGGGGGCTCGGGCCAGGTGCCGACCTTCCCTATGACCACGTCAGGGCTGCCCTGAGCGCGGAACTCACGGGCATGATGATGCGTTCGCTCGTCCTGGAGCTCGCTCTGGCGAACCGCGTCGGTGTCTTACCCGGCACTCTCCACGAGCAATATCGTTCGTTCTTCGGTGATCGATCGCTGGATGCCCTCATCGATTACTTGTCCCGGAAGTATCCGGCCCTTGCTGCTCTTGTCGACCATCGGGTCGCGTCGGCGGTCCGCTACTGCGATGTGGTTGAAGGCCTGTGGCGTGACGATCGCGCGGCCCTCTCGCCTGGATTGGTCGAGGATGGCGCCGAGATCATCGACCTCGAACCTCTCGGCGACACCCATGAGCACGGAATTCGCTCGGGCAAAGTGCACCTTTCTTCCGGTGAGGCCGTTGCCTTCAAGCCGTCCAGCGCTCGGCCACAAGGCTTTCTGACACGGTTCGGTGCTATCGCGCTGTCAGGCCGGAACATCCTGCAGGTCCCTAAGACCGTGGCCAGAGGCTCGCACCACTGGCAGAGATGGGAGAGCGGCGACGACCTCGTTGACGAGGATTCCGCGGTAGCCGCACAGACGTTCGGTCGCTGGCTCGCGATCGCCCATTTGACCGGAACAACGGATCTTCACTACGAGAACTTCATCGTGGGTCGTGCCGGTATCCTCGCCGTCGATCTCGAAACGGTCGCCTCTGCGCAGCTGAGAATCGACGATGCACCTGTGGATAGTCGCGATGATCTAGCGAGAACCCTGATTCTGCCTTTCCGCATGGGCGGTGTCGACAACGTGCCGGGTCCGAACTGGGGCGCTTGGGGCGGTGATCATCGGTCGGCTGCGGGATTCCCCCGCTTCATGCTCGACAACGACGAGACACCGCACATCAGGCTGCGGCAAGTGCTCGTCGATGCGGAGGAGCGCAGCCAGGTGGATCTCGCGGAGGTCCGGCGATCGATTGCCGCGTATCCGCTCTTCCGCGAAGGCTTCATCGAGGCGATGCGCTCGGCGCGGGCGAACGCCACAGCCTTGTCTGCTCTGATCGGGTCGCAGGGTGGCATGAGATCGCGGGTGGTCCTGCGCGCGACGCAGACCTATTACGAGTCGATAGCGAAGGCCACACATCCGGTCGAATTGCTCAGTCGCCGTCGATTTCGAGCCGCGCTCGAAGGCAATCTGCCCGTCGCCCACCTCGAGGGTCTGATACCGGCCGAGCTCGCCTTACTCTCGCGGGGTGAGATCCCGCGTTTCCATGCCAAGTTCGACCAGTCGTCCGTTCGGGGTGTCGCCCTGGACTCGCCTGCGACCGTGATCCGGCGTCGGATGGACGCTTTGGTCAACGGCGGGGACCACATGCTCACGCTGTTCGAGCAGGACATCGAGGCACACGTGGTCGCGTTCAGCTTCTTGGGCGAGCTGCCCGCAGCCGCGGAAACGCGCGAGGCTGAGGAGAGTCTCCCGCCGGCGTCGGCAGCAATCGCGGCGAGCGTGGCCGCGATGCGTGTTGTGGGTAGCTCGTGGCCGACGAATCCGCGCACGTGGAGCAACGTGAACCCCACGATGTCGGGCTTATGGGCCCGAGAGAGATCCATGCCCAACTTCTACTCCGGAATGCCCGGAGTATACGTGTCGCTGAGCATGGCGAATCAGGCGGAAGCGGGAAGAGTCCCTCCCGAGTTCGTCACTGGCCTGGCGCACGAGATTCTGAACCTGTCTGTTGAGCCACCGAAGGACCTTGCGAATCCAGGAGCCTTCGCGGGATACGGCGGTGTCGCCTACGCCCTCGGGAGAGCCGTTCTCGCGGAGGATGTGACTCTCGAGGACGGGGTGGCGGGCTTGGCCAGTCTGAGCCGCACGATCGAGGAGAGCGTGCGGGAGGACGCCTGCTTTGACCTTATCGCTGGAGCGGCAGGCGCGGTCGCCGTATTCGCGGAACTCGTGCGCTGCGGTGTCTTGTCGGTCGAGAACGGCGCCGAGGTCGTCGAACCCGCGATCAACCACCTGAAACTGAATGCGATGGAACATCCGGACGGACTGGTCTGGCCCAACGTTCTCTGGGACGGTGATTGGGTGAGCGGGCTCAGCCACGGGGGTGTAGGCATTGGCTGGGCGCTGCGGCGTTGGGCTCGCGTCTCGGGGGACTCCGAAGCCGAACGTATTGCCAGCGCTGCCATCGGCGTCCAGGACGGGCTCCGTGATGGGCAGTTCCACTGGCGGGAAAAGAAGCCGACCGCGCGCGTGCCCGACGAGAATCAGACATCCTGGTGCCACGGGTCGCAGGGGGTTCTGTTGTCGGTGCTCGACGATGAACCGCTCGATGCCCAGGGTTTGGCGCAGTTCGCCACGGACTCTCATGCGGTGCCGCTGCCGAAGTTGTCGGGCCTGTGCCATGGTGCGGCCGGTCAGCTCGTCTTGCTCCAGCGCATGCATGACCGTGCGAGGGCCCTCGGGCTGACGATTCCCGAACCACTCTCCGCGTCGATTCAGGAGATCACCGAGAGTTTGACAGCGACAGTGTCGCGTAGGCGCGTCGTCGGAGTGGATGCTCCCGACTTGTGGAGCGCATCTCTGATGACCGGCCAAGCCGGGATCGTGCATGCGCTCTCAGTGGTTGGATCACTGGATTCCTCCCGTGAGCCGACGGTGCTCCTCCTCGAGTTGGCTCGATGAGGTTCTCCTAGCCGCCCTGCGTGAAACTCTTGAGCACCTGCACGATTGTCGCGCCGCCGCTCAGGGTGTCGGGAACCTCGGTGCGCACCGGGCCCACGCCGTCGGCGAGCCATGTCGTCGCGTTGATGACGAGGCCCTCCACGCCGAGCTCCGGCAGCGAGATCGTGAGCGTCTGCGCGAGCTTGCGCGCCGAGTAGCTGCCCGCGGGGACGGTCACATCCTCGAGGCCGGCTCCTGCGATCGAGAAGTCGACGACCTCGTTGACCGTGGACGCGCTCGTCACGACCGTGGCCTCGATGGTTCCCGTCTGGGGTGTGCCCGCCTCGAACTCGGCGTCGCTCGGCCACGTCATCGTGCCGCTCTTGACGGTGACGGTGCTGCCGCCCGCGGTCGGAATCGACTGGAAGGGCACGCTCAGCGACCCGTCCGCCGCGAACACGTAGTCGATGGTGTCGACGAGCTGCGGCTGCGATCCGTCGTCCCACACGAATGTGCGCTCGATGGTCACGCGCGCGCCGTCGCCCTCGGGTACGACCGAGGTCATGACCTCGGTGTCGGTCACCGTCGACCCGGTGCCGTAGTCGATCGAGTAGACCCACGTGTTGCCCTCGCCCACGGGGTAGTAGATGCTCGCGATGCTGGCGCCGGCCGACCCCGTCGGGGCGCCCGTCGTCGCACCGGTCGGGTCGCTCGTAGCGGCGGGGCCGGCGGGGGTGCATCCGGCGAGCAGGGCGACGGTCACTACGGCAAGCGCTGCGAGTCTCATGCTCCCCAGATTAAGGCCGGATCAGCTCACGCGAGGGTAGGGAAAGCGCTGGACAGTACGCCGTCCACCGCGGCGATACTCGCGGCCAGGCGCTGCTCGCGCGGGCCCGTGATGAGCCGCCACGGCTCACCGCGGCGCTCGAGCTCCTCGACGAACCAGCGCTGCATGTCGTCGCGGAAGCTCTCGCCATCACGGATGCCGTCCTGTTCGAAGGGCACCCCGACCACGTCGGCGAGCAGATAGAGGGCGCGCGGCGGGGAGACCGGCACCGCCTCCAGGGCCGCGGTCGACGCGTCGCCGAGGTAGCGCCGTTCCCACAGCTGGGTGGCGAACGCGTCGGTGTCGCAGAACAGCACGGGCGATCCGGATGCGGCGGCCTCATCCTCGAGGCGCTGCTGTTCGAGTGCGATCACCGCGAAGTCGTGTGGCCCCCACTCTGCGCTCGCGGCCTCGCCGTCTGCGGCGACGGATCCCTGTCGCTCGAGCAGTACCTCGGTGTACTCACGTCCGTACTCGGCAACCCACTTCGTGTCGGCCCAGATGCCGCCGATGGCACGGTAGCGGCCGACGAGTTCGCGAGCGAGCGTGGTCTTGCCCGTCGATTCGGAGCCCACGATCACGACCCTCGCGGTGAGGTCTGCGCGCTCGTCGGGGGTGAGTTTCAGCCAGTCCATCGCCGCTTATAGCCCATTCTCAGAATCAGGTCAAGAAATAAGTTGCATAGGCGCGTCGTTACGTCCTATAGTTGATCCTTGCGCTCCCAGACAACTCATGCCGTCATATTGTGGACAGCTGGCGCGCCCCGAGTATAGCGGCGGGGCAAATCTCTCTTGGGTTCTGGTGAGCATTTCATTACCGACAGTTATGGTCCACTCCACGGGCCCACGGAGGTTATTTCCTTGGCTGCTGCGCGCACTGCGTCCACCAAAAAGTCCCCCAAGAACGGCCGCAACGCTTCGCGGCTTTCTTTCGCCAAGATCACCGACACCCTGACGGTTCCCGATCTGCTCGCACTGCAGACCGAGAGCTTCGACTGGTTGGTCGGCAACGACATCTGGAAGCAGCGCGTCACGGAGGGTGTGGCCCAGGGCCGCACCGACCTGCCGTCCCGCAGCGGCCTCGATGAGATCTTCGAGGAGATCTCTCCCATCGAGGACCTCGGCGAGACCATGCAGCTCTCGTTCACGGGCCCGGAGCTCGAAGAGCCGAAGTACACGATCGACGAGTGCAAGGAGCGCGGCAAGACCTTCGCCGCCCCGCTGTACGTCAACGCCGAGTTCATGAACCACCTCACCGGTGAGATCAAGACCCAGACGGTCTTCATGGGCGACTTCCCGCTCATGACCGAGAAGGGCACGTTCATCATCAACGGCACCGAGCGTGTCGTCGTGTCCCAGCTCGTGCGTTCGCCCGGTGTCTACTTCGACCGCACCCCCGAGAAGCTGTCTGACAAAGACATCTACTCCGCTCGCGTCATCCCGAGCCGTGGCGCATGGCTCGAGTTCGAGATCGACAAGCGCGACCAGGTCGGTGTGCGTATCGACCGCAAGCGCAAGCAGAGCGTCACCGTGTTCCTCAAGGCCCTCGGCCTCACGAGCGAGCAGATCCTCGAGGAGTTCAAGGGCTTCCCGTCGATCGAGCTCACCCTCGAGAAGGACTCCATCCTCACCAAGGAAGAGGCCCTCAAGGACATCTACCGCAAGCTGCGTCCGGGCGAGCAGGTTGCCGCCGAGGCCGCGCGCGCGCTGCTCGACAACTTCTACTTCAACTCGAAGCGCTACGACCTCGCGAAGGTCGGCCGTTACAAGATCAACCGCAAGCTGGGCCTCGACACCGACATCAAGCAGTCGGTTCTCACCATCGAGGACATCATTGCGACGATCAAGTACCTGGTCGCCCTGCACGACCCGTCGTCGAGCTACGTCTCCACGCAGGAGAACGGCTTCCAGACCATCAAGGGCCTCCGCGATGGCAAGAAGGTGGATGTGCGTCTCGACGTGGACGACATCGACCACTTCGGCAACCGTCGCATCCGCGCCGTCGGCGAGCTCATCCAGAACCAGGTCCGCACCGGTCTCTCCCGCATGGAGCGCGTCGTTCGCGAGCGCATGACCACGCAGGACATCGAGGCGATCACCCCGCAGACCCTGATCAACGTGCGCCCCGTCGTCGCCGCGATCAAGGAGTTCTTCGGCACGAGCCAGCTGTCGCAGTTCATGGACCAGAACAACCCGCTCGCGGGCCTGACCCACAAGCGTCGACTCTCGGCCCTCGGCCCCGGCGGTCTGTCGCGTGAGCGTGCCGGCGTCGAGGTTCGTGACGTCCACCCGTCGCACTACGGCCGCATGTGCCCCATCGAGACCCCGGAAGGCCCCAACATCGGCCTCATCGGTTCGCTCGCATCGTTCGCGCGCATCAACGCGTTCGGGTTCATCGAGACCCCGTACCGCCGCGTCGTGAACGGCAAGGTCACCGACAAGATCGACTACCTCACCGCATCGGAAGAGGACGACTTCATCGTCGCCCAGGCGAACGCCCCGCTCACCGCGGACGCGCACTTCGCCGAGCCCCGCGTGCTCGCCCGTAAGAAGGGCGGCGAGGTCGACCTGATCCCGACCGAGCAGATCGGCTACATGGATGTCTCGCCGCGCCAGATGGTGTCGGTGGCAACGTCCCTCATCCCGTTCCTCGAGCACGACGACGCAAACCGCGCCCTCATGGGTGCGAACATGCAGCGCCAGGCAGTTCCGCTGCTGCGTTCGGAGAGCCCGCTCGTCGGTACCGGCATGGAGGGCTTCGCGGCCATCGACGCCGGCGACGTCATCACCGCCGACAAGGCCGGTGTCGTCTCCGAGGTCTCGGCAGACTCGATCACCATCCAGCTCGACGAGGGCGGCACGCAGGACTACTACCTGCGCAAGTTCGACCGCTCGAACCAGGGCACGAGCTACAACAACCGGGTCATCGTCAGCGCGGGCGACCGCGTCGAGGCCAGCCAGGTGCTCGCCGACGGTCCCGCTACGGAGAACGGCGAGCTCGCGCTCGGCAAGAACCTCCTCGTGGCGTTCATGCCGTGGGAGGGTCACAACTTCGAAGACGCGATCATCCTGAGCCAGAACCTCGTGAAGGACGACACCCTCTCCTCGATCCACATCGAGGAGTACGAGGTGGATGCCCGCGACACGAAGCTCGGCAAGGAGGAGATCACCCGTGACCTCCCCAACGTCAGCCCCGAGCTGCTCGCCGACCTCGACGAGCGCGGCATCATCCGCATCGGCGCGGAGGTTCGCCCCGGCGACATCCTCGTCGGCAAGGTCACGCCCAAGGGTGAGACCGAGCTGAGCGCCGAGGAGCGCCTGCTGCGCGCCATCTTCAACGAGAAGAGCCGCGAGGTTCGCGACACCTCGCTCAAGGTTCCTCACGGTGAAGAGGGAACGATCATCGCGGTCAAGGAGTTCAATGCGGAGAACGACGACGAGCTCGGCTCGGGCGTCAACCAGCGCGTTGTGGTCTACATCGCCCAGAAGCGCAAGATCACCGCGGGCGACAAGCTCGCCGGTCGTCACGGCAACAAGGGCGTCATCTCGAAGATCCTTCCGGTGGAAGACATGCCGTTCATGGCAGACGGCACCCCCGTCGACGTCATCCTGAACCCGCTCGGTATCCCCGGCCGCATGAACTTCGGCCAGGTCCTCGAGACCCACCTCGGCTGGGTTGCGAAGCAGGGCTGGGAGGTCGACGGTTCCCCGAAGTGGGCAAACACGCTGCCCGACCACGCCCGTAGCGCCGCTCCCGGCACGAAGGTCGCGACCCCCGTGTTCGACGGTGCCCTCGAGAGCGAGATCGAGGGACTCCTGGAGTCCACGATCCCGACCCGCGATGGCGAGCGGATGATCGGCGCGAGCGGAAAGGCCCGTCTGTTCGACGGCCGTTCCGGCGAGCCGTTCCCCGAGCCCGTCTCGGTCGGATACATGTACATCCTGAAGCTCCACCACCTGGTGGACGACAAGATCCACGCCCGGTCGACCGGCCCCTACTCCATGATCACTCAGCAGCCGCTGGGTGGTAAGGCGCAGTTCGGTGGCCAGCGATTCGGTGAGATGGAGGTCTGGGCGCTCGAGGCATACGGTGCCGCGTACGCGCTCCAGGAGCTCCTCACGATCAAGTCGGACGACATCCTCGGACGCGTCAAGGTGTACGAGGCCATCGTCAAGGGCGAGAACATCCAGGAGCCTGGTATCCCCGAGAGCTTCAAGGTCCTGATCAAGGAGATGCAGTCGCTGTGCCTGAACGTGGAGGTGCTGTCTGCTGACGGCTCCACGGTCAACCTGCGCGACACGGATGACGAGGTCTTCCGTGCAGCGGAGGAGCTGGGCATCAACATCTCCACGCGCTTCGAGTCGTCGTCGATCGACGAGATCTAAGCCGCCTCTCACTCATTTCTGAAGCTTTCTAAGAGAGAAGAACACATTGCTCGACGTTCACGCGTTTGACGAAATCAAGATCGGCCTTGCGACAGCGGATGACATCCGCAAGTGGTCGCACGGTGAAGTAAAGAAGCCCGAGACGATCAACTACCGCACGCTCAAGCCCGAGAAGGACGGCCTCTTCGGAGAGCAGATCTTCGGCCCGAGCCGTGACTGGGAGTGCTCGTGCGGCAAGTACAAGCGAGTCCGCTTCAAGGGCATCGTGTGCGAGCGCTGCGGCGTGGAGGTCACCAAGTCCTCCGTCCGTCGTGAGCGCATGGGCCACATCGAGCTCGCCGCACCGGTCACGCACATCTGGTACTTCAAGGGTGTGCCCAGCCGCCTCGGCTACCTGCTCGACATGGCTCCGAAGGACCTCGAGAAGGTCATCTACTTCGCCGCGTACATGATCATCTCGGTCGACGTGGATGGTCGTCACTCCGACCTCCCCGGACTCGAGAACGAGATCCGTCTCGAGATCAAGACGCTCGAGGGCCAGCGCGATGCCCGCATCGCCGACCGCCTCGCCAAGCTCGAGGAGGACCTCGCGGCCCTCGAGGCCGAGGGTGCCAAGAGCGACCAGAAGCGTCGCGTCAAGGACGGCGCCGAGAAGGAGATGGGTCAGGCCCGCAAGTCGTTCGACGAGCAGATCGCCCAGCTCGAGCGCGTGTGGGATGACTTCCGCAACCTCAAGGTCGGCGACCTGAAGCCCGAGGACTCGGTGTTCCAGGAGCTGCAGGACCGCTTCGGCATGTACTTCGAGGCCTACATGGGCGCCGAGGCCATCCAGAAGCGCCTGCAGGCGTTCGACCTCGAGACCGAGAGCGTCGACCTGCACGACCAGATCGCCAACGGCAAGGGCCAGAAGAAGATCCGCGCCATCAAGCGCCTCCGTGTGGTCAACTCCTTCCTGCAGACCGGCAACTCGCCGGCCGCCATGGTGCTCGAGGTCGTCCCGGTCATCCCGCCGGAGCTCCGCCCCATGGTGCAGCTCGACGGTGGCCGCTTCGCTACCTCCGACCTCAACGACCTCTACCGTCGTGTGATCAACCGCAACAACCGCCTGCGTCGCCTGCTCGACCTCGGTGCTCCCGAGATCATCGTGAACAACGAGAAGCGCATGCTGCAGGAGGCCGTTGACGCGCTGTTCGACAACGGTCGTCGTGGACGCCCCGTCACCGGTACCGGCAACCGCGCCCTCAAGTCCCTGAGCGACATGCTCAAGGGCAAGCAGGGTCGTTTCCGCCAGAACCTGCTCGGAAAGCGCGTCGACTACTCCGGTCGTTCGGTCATCATCGTCGGCCCGCAGCTCAAGCTCCACCAGTGCGGCCTGCCCAAGCAGATGGCACTCGAGCTGTTCAAGCCGTTCGTGATCAAGCGCCTCATCGACCTGTCACACGCTCAGAACATCAAGAGCGCCAAGCGCATGGTCGAGCGTTCGCGCCCGCAGGTGTGGGATGTGCTCGAGGAGATCATCCGCGAGCGCCCCGTGCTGCTCAACCGCGCACCTACGCTGCACCGTTTGGGCATCCAGGCGTTCGAGCCCCAGCTCGTGGAGGGCAAGGCCATCCAGCTGCACCCCCTCGTGTGTGCGGCGTTCAACGCCGACTTCGACGGTGACCAGATGGCAGTCCACCTGCCGCTGTCCGTCGAGGCGCAGGCCGAGGCCCGCGTGCTCATGCTCGCGTCGAACAACATCCTTAAGCCGTCTGACGGTCGTCCGGTGACCCTGCCCACGCAGGACATGATCATCGGCCTACACCACCTGACGACTCTCAAGGAGGGTGTCGTCGGCGAGGGCCGTGCGTTCTCGTCGGTCGCCGAGGCGATCCTCGCGTTCGACCAGAAGTCGCTCGACCTGAACGCCAAGGTGCGCATCCGCCTGGAGAACCTGCACTTCGCCGAGGGGGAGGCCCCTGAGGGCTTCACCCAGGGTGACGTGGTTCTGCAGAACACGACCCTCGGTCGCGCGCTGTTCAACGAGGCACTTCCGGCCGACTACCCCTACATCGAGGCAGTCGCCGACAAGAGCCAGATCTCGGCCATCGTCAACGACCTCGCCGAGCGCTACGTCAAGGTGGAGGTCGCAGCTGCGCTGGACCGCATCAAGGACGCCGGTTTCCACTGGGCCACGCGCTCCGGTGTGACCGTCGCGCTCTCCGACATCGTCACCCCGCCCTCGAAGCCGGAGATCATCGCCGGCTACGAGAAGCAGGCAGCGAAGGTCCAGGACCAGTTCGACAAGGGCCTCACGACCGACGCCGAGCGTCGCCAGGAGCTCATCGAGATCTGGAACAAGGCCACCGCCGAGGTCGCCACTGCGATGCAGGACAACTTCAAGTCCGACAACAACATCAACCGCATGGTGTCGTCCGGTGCTCGTGGTAACTGGATGCAGGTGCGCCAGATCGCCGGTATGCGTGGTCTCGTGTCGAACCCGAAGGGTGAGATCATCCCTCGCCCGATCGTGCACTCCTACAAGGAGGGCCTGACCGTGGCCGAGTACTTCATCTCGACCCACGGTGCTCGCAAGGGCCTCGCCGACACCGCACTGCGCACCGCAGACTCGGGTTACCTCACGCGTCGTCTCGTGGACGTCTCGCAGGATGTCATCATCCGCGAAGACGACTGCGGCACGACCAAGGGCCTCGACATGCCGATCGCCGCGCAGGACGCCTCCGGCAACTGGGTGCTCGACTCCAACGTCGAGAACTCGGTGTACGCGCGCAGCCTCGCCGCTGATGCAGTGGACGAGAAGGGCAAGGTCATCGCCCCGGCCGGAGCCGACGTCGGTGACGTGCTGCTCGACACGCTGCTCGCCGCGGGTGTGCACAACATCAAGGTCCGCTCCGTGCTCACGTGCGAGTCGGCCGTCGGTGTGTGTGCTGTCTGCTACGGCCGTTCGCTCGCGACCGGTCTGCTCGTCGACATCGGCGAGGCCGTCGGCATCATCGCGGCCCAGTCGATCGGTGAGCCCGGAACGCAGCTGACCATGCGTACCTTCCACACCGGTGGTGTGGCTTCGGCAGACGACATCACGCAGGGTCTTCCCCGCGTGACGGAGCTCTTCGAGGCTCGTACGCCCAAGGGTGCTTCGCCCATCGCCGAGGCCGCCGGCCGCGTCACCATCGAGGACACGGATCGCGCTCGCCGCATCATCCTGACCCCGGACAATGGTGACGAGCCCGTCGCGTACCCGGTGCTGCGCCGTGCAACCCTCCTCATCGAGGACGGCCAGCACGTCGAGCTCGGCCAGCAGTTCCACGTCGGAAACCTCGACCCGAAGGAAGTTCTTCGCGTCAAGGGTGTCCGTGCAGTGCAGCTGCACCTCGTCGACGGTGTTCAGGGCGTCTACCGCTCGCAGGGTGTTCCCATCCACGACAAGCACATCGAGGTCATCGTTCGCCAGATGCTCCGCAAGGTGACTGTCGTCGACCACGGTGACACCGACCTGCTCCCCGGCGAGCTCGTCGACCGGCTCAAGTACAACGAGCTGAACCGCGCCGCGCTCACCGAGGGCAAGCAGACGGCGTCGGCTCGTCAGGAGGTCATGGGTATCACCAAGGCGTCGCTGGCTACCGAGTCGTGGCTGTCGGCCGCGTCGTTCCAGGAGACCACGCGTGTTCTCACGCAGGCCGCCATGGAGGGCAAGTCCGACCCGCTGATGGGCCTCAAGGAGAACGTCATCATCGGAAAGCTCATCCCGGCCGGCACGGGTCTCCCGCGCTACCGCGATGTGTCTGTCGAGGCCACAGAGGAGGCGAAGGCCGAGCGCTACCCGAACCGCATCTTCACGGATGAGTCGGTGTTCAGCGAGTCCGACCTGAGCTTCGTCGACTTCGACAGCTTCAACTCCGACGACTACACGCCCGGTACCTACAACTAAGCAGTAGCCCTGCCGAAAGCCCTCACCCTCCGGGGTGGGGGCTTTCGCCGTGTTCGGGGCTCGACGGGTGATCCCCGCTTCGAGGCGCTCGAGTTGCGCCAATTCGGGCACGCGCGAGGTGATTCTGCCCGATTTGGCGCAAGTCGGGTTGCGAGGGGTACCGGATGCGGGCGCGCGCGGCCCGGACCGGGGTACGAAGAGGCCCGAACTGTGGGCTAAATGCTGCAGTTCCGCTAATGTGACCGTGTGTTCGCCTACCTACCCGAAAGGGGCGAAGCGTCCGGCTATGCCGTCGTAACCCCCCGTTTTGCCTGCCTACTGGGCTCCGATGCCACGGCCGAGATCGCCCGATCGATCTTCTGGCTGCTTGATGGCCCGGATGCCCAGCTCCAGGATGCCCTCGGCACCCTGTCCCACATCGACAAGGTCGACCGCTTCGCGATCGTCGAACTGCTCGACGCCTCTGCCACCGAGCTGCGGGTTTCCGCGCTGGGAGAGGTGAGCGTCGGCATCGACGGCGTTACCACTGCCCGCGCATCCGGCTCAGTGTTGACGACCTCGGCCACGGGCGTGCGCGCCTCGTGGTTCTCACTCGAGGGCGGTCGCCCTGAGGGCGACCTGCTGCCCCTGCACCGCGGCATCGCCCGTGCGACCGCCCTCGTCACCGGCGGGCCGTCGGCGCCGAGCGTCGACGCTGCCGAGTTCGCGGTCGACGCCGAGCCCGAGCCCGAGCCTCAGGCTGAGCAGCCCGAGACTCAGCCCGACGTTGCACCCGAACCCGAGCAGCAGGCGGCGCCCGAGGCCCCGACCGGCCGCTGGGTGCTGCACCTGCCCGACGGATCCGAGGTCGAGGCGAGTAGAACCATCATCATCGGCCGCGACGAGTGGGCGGCGCCCGACGACGGCGACCTCATCCGTCACGTCTCGGTGCCCTCGCCGAAGAAGCAGATCTCGGGCGATCACCTCGAGCTCGCCCTCGTCGGCGACGAGCTGGTGGCGCGTGATCTCGACTCCACGAACGGCACCATCGTCATCACCCAGGAGCAGCCACCGCGACTTCTCCACAACGGTGAGACGACCCCGCTGCAGGCAGGCGATATCCTCGATCTCGGGGAGAGCCTGCAGATCGTGGTGAGCAACCGCTAGCTAGGGCCCCCGCTTCACGACGGGAGGGGCACCGCCATGGCACGCGCCACGCTGACCCCACCCGTCCTGCCGGGCTTCACGTACGTGCGCCCGCTCGGCACGGGCGGCTTCGCCGACGTGTTCCTGTACGAGCAGGACATGCCGCGGCGCGTGGTGGCCGTGAAGGTGCTCCTCAACGACGCCATCAACCCCGAGGTGCTGAGGGCGTTCAACGCCGAGGCCGACATCATGGCGCGGCTGAGCGCGCATCCGTCGATCGTCACCATCTACCAGGCGAGCATCTCGGCCGACGGCAGGCCGTTCCTCGCCATGGAGTACTGCCCAGACACGATGAGCGCCCGGTACCGCAAGGCGCCGCTGGGGGTCGCCGAGGTGCTCGACGCGGGGGTGCGGATCGCCGCGGCCCTCGAGACCGTGCACCGCTCGGGGGCCTTACACCGCGACATCAAGCCGTCGAACATCCTCATCACCTCCCTCGGCATCCCCGTGCTCGCCGACTTCGGTATCGCCGCGGGCTTCGGCATCGAGAACGCGGGCCCCGACCTGCTCGCGCTCTCGGTGCCATGGAGTTCGCCCGAGGTGCTCTCGGAGAAGGTGAACGGTTCGGTGCCGAGCGAGGTGTGGAGCCTTGGCGCGACGCTCTACACGTTGCTCGCGGGCCGCAGTCCGTTCGAGCTCGCCGACCGGGTGAAGAACACGCGCGACCAGCTCTCGGCACGCGTCGCGAAAGCGCACTACACCCCGCTGGCCCGCACGGATGTGAGCCAGAAGCTCGAGGGCATCCTCGCCCGCAGCATGGCCAAGGAGCCGTCGCAGCGGTACGCGTCGATGCACGCAATGGCGGAAGACCTGCGGTGGGCGCAGTACGAGCTGGGTCTGCCGCCGACAGCGCTCGAGGTGGCGAGTCCCGAGTGGGCGGCGGCCTCCACCGTGAGCTTCGCGGATTCGGCGGCGCGCGGGCCGATCATCACGACAGTCAACAAGGACTCGCGCAGGGCAGCGCGCGCGCAGACTGTGCTCTCGCGCCTGGACGGCGACCGCGAGGGCGTCACGGCCGGATCGAAGCGGCAGCGGGGCTGGAAGGTCCCCGTGCTCGTCGGTGTCGGTGCCGTCATCGTGCTGGGCATCGTCGCCGTCACCCTCCGCCTGCTCGGAGTGCTCTGACGTGACTCGACCCCTCCTGAAGGTGGGCGCGGTCGTGGCTGCCGTCGCCACCGTCGTGACCCTCGCCGTTGTGGCTCAGGGCTACGACGCCCAGGAGGTGCCACGCCTCGAGACCTCGGTGTGGGTCACGCGCGACGACGGCCAGTACGCGCGCGTCAACACCGAGCTCGCCGAGCTCGACACCGTGCGGTCCGTGCAGGACCCGACGGGTGTCGTGCAGTCGGGCGACAACAGCATCGTCTTCAGCCAGGGTTACAGCCAGGTGTGGCCTGTCGACGCCTCCCGGCCCGTGAACCTCTCGGAGGGCGCCAACGCCCCCGACGGCTCCGGCGCCCCTGTCTCGAGTAGCAGCACTCCGCCGGGCACGCGCACGGTCGTTTCGGCGGGGCCCTGGGTGCTCTACCTGACTGACACCGGCTCGGTGTTCCTCGGCGAGCTCGGCGACGGCTCCGTGGCACCGGATGCGGTCATCCCCGTCACTCCGTTCGCCGAGGCGACTGCCCCCGAGGGGCGTCCGCAGCCCACCTACAGCGCCTCGGCCGTGGCTGTCTCCGCCTCGGGCCAGGTGGCGCTCTACTCGACCGCGGAGTCGTCGGTGCGCAGGTTCGACGCCAACACCCTGCAGTTCATCGGTGGCGCCACTGCCGTACCGTCGCCCCCGAAAGCCGATTCGGCGGTCGAGCTCGCTGTCGTCGGCACGCACTGGATCCTCAGCGCGGCCACCGAGGGGCTCGCGTGGGTGCAGGGGCTCGCCGCTCCCCTCGAGACCGGTGCGGGCGGCGAGGCGAGACTGCAGTCCAGCTCCGCGAGCGGTGCGGTGGCGTACCTGGCCGACGCGACGGGGCTTGTCAGCGTCGACCTCGGCAGCGGAGCTGTCGGGTCCGTGGTCTCTGCGGCGGGCATCCCGGCCACCCCGCTCGCGCTCGACGATACCGTCTACGCGGCGTGGCTGTCGGCGGATGCCGGCACCCTGTGGTCCTCGGCAACGGGCGAGTCGACACCGCTCGCGACGCAGGCCGACGTGCTGGGCGAGGTGCAGGCGATCGCGCCGGTGTTCCGCAGCAACGGACAGCGTGCCGTGCTCAACGAGACCTCGTCGGGCATGGTGTGGACGGTGCCTGACGGCACGCTCATCCCGGTCGACCAGTGGACGGTCGGCGACGACACGCAGCAGGACACGGGCACGGTTGTCGTGGACGACGTCGCCGAGGAGAAGCCGCCCGTGGCGGTCGCGGACTCGTTCGGTGTGCGCAGCGGAGCGCAGGTGGCGCTGCCCCTGCTGCTCAACGACCACGACCCCAACAAGAAAGACGTGCTCTCCGTCTCGGCCGATTCGGTGGGCGGTGGGCTCTCCGACCCCGCGTTCGGCTCGCTCGGCCTCGCGTCGAACAACCAGCAGGCCGTCGTGACCGTGGGCGCCGATGCCGGGTCTGCGACCTTCTCGTACGCGGTCACCGATGGTGCCGCCACCTCCGAGCCGGCCGCCGTCACGCTCACCGTCGTGCCGGACGGGCAGAACTCAGCTCCCGTGTGGTGTGGGGTGGAGAACTGCCAGCAGCAGTGGCCCTCGCCGCAGGTGTCGCCGGGAGGCACCGTGACGGTCCCCGTGCTCACCGGCTGGGTGGATCCCGAGGGCGACCCTTTCGTGCTCTCGGATGCACGCCCGGAGAACAGCGCAGACCCCGTGTCGGTAGTGGCGACCGCCGACGGCCGCGTGGCGATCCGGCACAGCGACCCCAACGCGGCGAGCAGCACCATCGCGATCGTGGTGACCGTGACCGACTCGTTCGGCGCGAGCGCGGAGAAGGTACTCACCCTGCTCGTGAGCTCGAGCCCCGCACTCGACGTCGCCCCGATCGTGCTCGTCGCGGGCGTGGGCGAGAAGGCGAGCATCCGGATCGGCGAGCACGTAACGGGCGGATCGGGCGCGTACCGCGTGCTCGACGCCGTGGCCTCCACCGCCTCGTCCGGGCTCCTCGTGGTCCCCAATGCCGCCGCGGGAACCGTCGAGCTCACGGCGTCGAACGCGGGCGAGTACCTCGTGACGTACACCGTGCAGGATGCCTCGACCCTCGCGCAGCAGTCGGCGATCATCCGGCTCACGGTGCCCGAGGCGGGCGTGCCGCTCGCGATAGCCCCCGTCACGGCGTTCGTGCGCTCGAACGAGGACACGACCATCGACCTCATCGGCGCCGTGCAGAACAGCACGGGCCGCGTGCTCATCGTGTCCCAGGCGACCACGGTCGACGCGGGACTGAGCGTGAGCGTCGTGGGCCAGTCGCAGGTGCGCGTGAGCGGATCGACGGCCACGGGCGAGCCCGGCCGCGTGGGCACGGCGAGCGTGACGATCACGGATGGCGCGGGCTCCACGGTCGTCGGCCAGCTCACGGTGTTCCAGGTGCCGGCGAGCACCGACGCGTTCCCCATCGCGGTACCCGACAGTGTCACCGTGCGCGCGGGACTGCAGGTGGACATCCCGGTTCTGGCGAACGACCTGAGTCCGCGCGGGGAACGTCTCGTGCTGCATCCGACCATCGAAGGCTCGGGCACGGATGGCGAGCTCGCCTTCGTCGCGGGCAGCGCGGTGCGCTACCTCGCCCCGACCGCGCCGGGCGTCTACACCCTGCGCTACTCGCTCTACCTCGAGTCGCGGCCCGACCGCCTCGACACGGCGCTCATCACCGTGACCGTGCTGCCCGCGGGGGCCAACCGCGCGCCGCAGCCCTCGATCCTGACCGCGCGCGCCCTCAGCGGGCAGACTGTGCGGATTCCCGTGAGTGGATACGGCGTCGACCCGGACGGTGACACCGTCGTGCTCGCCTCCGTCGACCAACCCGGTTCCGGCAAGGGCACCGCGGCCATCTCGGCGGAGGGCGATGCCATCGTCTACACGGCTCCGGCGGCGGGCGTGCCCGGCAGCCAGGTGAGCTTCGCGTACTCCGTGCGCGACTCGTCAGGGGCCGTAGGCTCGGCGCTCGTGCGCGTCGGCGTGCTCAGTGATGCGCTCTCCGACACCACGCCCGTCACCTACAGCGACTACGTGCGCACGACGGCCGGTGCCCCGAACCCCATCACGGTCACGCCGCTCATCAACGACCGCGACCCCTCGCAGGGCACGTTGTCGATCATCTCGGTCGTGCCCAACGCCCCCGCGGGCACCGAGGAGTACGCGGCCCTCGCGGCCCTCGTGGAGCCCGCGAAGGCCGACGGCTCCGTCGTGGTCAGGGCGGGCTCGACTCTCGGCACGCACTCCTACGTGTACACGGTTCAGTCGTCCATCTCGACGAGCACGGCGGAGGGTCTCATCGTCGTCACGGTGGCCGAGAGCGCCGCCCCTGACGTGCCCGTCGTCACCGACACGGTGGTCACGGCGCGGTCGCGGCTCGAACTCGCCACCACGGGCATCGACGTCGTCTCTGGCAAGGTCCTGTGGCCGTCGGGCGACGTGGCGAGCCTGCAGCTGCAGCTGTGGCCGGGGGCACCCGCGGGGTTCGAGGTCTCCGGGTCGAGCATCCGGGGCTCCCTGCCGGCGGACGGCGCGCTCGTGCCCTTCTCGCTGACCGGTACGGATGCCGCGGGCGCCGCTGTCGTGAGCTACGGGTTCCTGCGCATCCCTGCGTTCGACGACATGCGCGTGCAGCTGCGCACGAGCACGGGGCCCGTGGTCGTCGACGAGGAGAAGTCGGTGGAGTTCGCGCTGCGCGACCTGCTGGACATCGATAGATCCGACACGATCCAGGTGCGCCGGGATGACTCATTCACCGTGCAGCGCGCCAACTCGTCGTGCACGCCGAGCGGCGCGACGACTGCCACATACACGGCGGGCCGTGAGGCGCCGTGGGTCGACTCGTGCACCATCCCCGTGCGCCTCGGCGGCCAGTCGAGCTGGACCATGGTCTCGGTGCCGATCGCGGTCATCCCGAAGGACCCGCAGGCCATCCTCAACTCGGTGACGCGCACCATCTCGCCGGGCGCCACGGAGTCGCTCGACATCTACGACGCCATGACGACGTGGGAGGGCGGTCGCGTCGGCGACAAGAGCAGGCTCGTCTACACGGTCTCGGGGGGTGGCTCCGCGTTCATCGTCACGCAGGTGGGCACGCGCGTCTCCGTCGACGCTCGGGCGGACGTGCCGTCCGGCACGCGCTCGACCCTTCAGGTCACCACGAGCGCGTACGGCGGACTCACCGCCGCGATAACCCTCATCGTCGGGGTCGCCCCACCCGACGCCCCACGCGGTGCGACTTTCAGCAGTCAGTGCGACGTGAGCCGCGGTCCGTCGTGCGCGATCACCGTCACGGGCGTGAACGGCGAGTACGACCCGTTCGCGGGCGCCGTCGGCTCCGGCCTGAAGCTCGTCTCGGTGGGCACGGGTGGCGCGGTCGTGTGCCCCATCGCCACCGTCTCGGTGCAGGGGTCGACGCAGGTCGTCGCGCGCTGGCCCGCGGGGGCGCATCCGGTCGGCGGTTCGTGCGTCGTGCCGTTCACCGTCGCGGATGCCCAGGGCCGCACTGGCACGGGCGAGCTCACGATCGACGTGCTCGGGTACCCGCAGACGCCGTCGTCCGTCACCACCTCGGGCTACTCGGGCTCGAGTGTGACCCTGTTCGTCGACCTCGGGCCGGCGACCCAGGCGCATCCCACGGTGACGGGTGTCGCGCTGTACGAGAACGGCGCGGCGGTGCCGCAGTCGAGCTGCTCGGCCTCGCCGCCGAGCGGCTACACGTGCACGGTCTCGGGCCTCGTGAACGGCGAGCGGCACGACATCACGGCGCGCGCCCTCAACAGCGTCGGGGAGTCTGACGACACCTCCGCGGTCACGACCAACGCGTACCAGGCACCGCAGATCGCGACCATCGCCACGGCACCGAAGTACGTGCCCGGCACCACGAGCACGACCGCGGGCGTCACGACCGTCACGATCACGGGCGGCACCGACCTGCGCTCGGGCCGCGTGCTCAACACGGGCGAGATCGTGCAGGCCGGCCAGGCGAAGGACATCACCCTCGGGGTCGGCGGGCAGCTGCTGCAGATCGTGCCGATCAGCAGGTTCTCGCCGCCCACGAGCGGCAGCAACGAGGGCTCGACGAGCACGAAGCCCATCACCGTCGTGGGCACGGCGTTCTACCCCGCGGGCGGTAGCGTCGCCCGCACGAGCGACGGCGTGCGCACCCTCACGGTTCCCGCGCTCGACCTGAACTCGAGCGCAGGCGCCAAGACCGAGCTCTTCATCGCGTCGCAGTCGCCGGGCGTCACGTGCACGGGCAACGGCGCCTCGCTCTCGTTTGCCGGTGGCTCCGCGGTCATCACCTCGGCGACATCGACGCTCTCGGGCCTCGCCGCCAACAAGCTGTACTGGCTGAGCGCGTGCGGCAGTAACGAGTACGGCGCCGCGCACTCAGCCGAGATCCAGACCGACACGGTCGTGCTGCCGGGCGCTCCCACGGGCACCCTCACCTACGGCGTCGACCCCACGACAGGGCAGGGCGGCTCGCACTACGAGTGGAGCTCGGTCACGAGCCCGAGCGTCGACGCCGCCCCCGCCGACTTCGCCATCGAGTTCCGCCGCAACGGTGCATCAGCCTCGTTCCAGCTCGACTCGGGCGCTGTGGCATCCTGGACCGTCGCCTACTGCTCGACGATCGTGAGCGGTGCGTGCGGGCCCGCAGCTCCCCTCACCGTGGGTTCTGGGCTCATTCCGATCCCCGTCACCGTCGACTTCCCGGCCGGATGCTCCACCGAGGCCTCCCCGGAGGCCCCGGTCGTGAGCGCGGGCGTGGGCAGCGACTGGGGCTTCACGGCGGTCGAGGGTGGACTGCTGAACCTCTTCATGGAGTACACCGTGACCTTCACGGGCTCCTTCTCGCCCCTCAACCCCGTGCAGACCTACGAGGTCATCAAGTGCTGACGAACATCCGAGAGGACACCGAATGACGATTCCCCCCGAGCAGGCCACCTGGTTCGCCGAGACGTTCGCGCTCCTGGCCGACAACGTCGAGCAGTCGATCCTCGGCAAGCGCAAGGTCGTCGAGCTCGTGCTCGCGACGGCCATCAGCGAGGGCCACGTGCTGCTGGAGGATGTGCCCGGCACGGGCAAGACCGCGCTCGCGCGCACGATAGCCCAGACGGTCACGGGCGTGAGCTCGCGCATCCAGTTCACCCCCGACCTGCTGCCGGGCGACGTGACGGGCATCACGGTCTACGACCAGAAGGTCGGCGAGTTCCAGTTCCACGCGGGCCCCATCTTCGCGAACGTCGTGCTCGCGGATGAGATCAACCGCGCGAGCCCGAAGACGCAGTCGGCGCTCCTCGAGGTCATGGAGGAGGGGCAGGTCACCGTCGACGGCATCACGCGCCCGGTCGGAGTGCCGTTCCTCGTCATCGCGACGCAGAACCCCGTCGAGCAGGCGGGCACGTACCGCCTCCCGGAGGCGCAACTCGACAGGTTCATGATCAAGACCTCTATCGGGTACCCGGATGACGCGGCGACCATGCGAATCTTGCAGGGGGTCATGAGCCCCAAGCCCGAGGTGGCAGGAATCGTCTCGCCGGAGACGCTCGTCTCGATGACCGACATCGCGCGCGGTGCCTACGTGAACCCGCTGCTGTTCGACTACATCATGCGCATCGTGGACGCCACCCGCCGGGCCTCCGAGGTCAAGCTCGGGGTGAGCGTTCGCGGCGCCCTCGCGCTCTCGAAGCTCGTCATGACGTGGGCCGTCGCGCACGGCCGCACCTTCGTGACCCCTGACGACGTGCGCGAGCTGGCGGTGCCGGCGCTCGCCCATCGCCTCATCCTGCTGCCGGAGGCCGAGTTCGACGGCGTCACCGCCGTGGGCGTCATCGGGCAGATCCTGCTCGACGTGCCCGCCCCCGCGGAGAACGGGGCCGCGTGACCCCAGCTCCACGAGAGAACCACACCGAGGCGGGACTGAGCCGCACCTCGGCGAGCACCCGCACGCGCGCGGAGACCGTCACGCGGTTCACGAGCACGCGGGCGGCGGTCGTCGGCTCCGGCGTGTTCTGGGGTCGCCGGGCGTTGCGCGGCGCGCGCTCGTGGGCGCTCGCGGTGTGGGAGTTCCTCTCGGGGACCATCACGGCGGCCGGATGGCTCCTGGTCGCCGTCCTCGTGGCGGGCCTCGTCGCGGGGCTCGCCCTCGGCTGGGTGGAGGCCCTCGTCGTCGCGAGCATTGCCGCAGTGCTTCTCATCCTGTGCCTGCCGTTCCTGTTCGGCGGCCACGACTACCGTGCGCACCTCGTGCTCGAGAACGACCGCGTGGTGGCGGGCACCGACGTGAGCGGCTACCTCGAGATCCGCAACCAGTCGCACCGGTTCTCGCTGCCGGGCGTCGTCGATATCCCCGTGGGCGAGGGACTCGTTGAGGCGCACGTGCCCCTGCTCGGCGCGGGTGCCGAGCACCGCGAGCAGCTCACGATCGGCGCGCACCGTCGCGGTGTGATCACCGTGGGGCCCATGACCATCGGCCGCGGGGATCCGCTGGGGATCCTTCGCCGGGAGGTGTCGTGGCCTCAGGTGGAACAGGTGTTCGTGCATCCGGTCACCGTCGCCATCCCGTCGACGAGTGCGGGAAACATCAAGGACCTCGACGGGGCGCCCACGAAGGACATCGTCAACGCCGACCTGTCGTTCCACGCGATCCGGCAGTACATGCCGGGCGATTCTCGCCGTCACGTGCACTGGAAGTCGACGGCGAAGACCGGCACCCTCATGGTGCGGCAGTACGAGGAGACCCGCCGCGCGCGGGTGGCCGTGGTGCTCGACCTCGATCTCGCCGAGTACGGCAGCGACGACGAGTTCGAGATGGCGGTGAGTGCCGCGGCCTCCCTCGCCGTGCAGGGCGTGCGCGACGGCCGCGAGGTGCTCGTCGCCGTGAGCGACGAGATTCCCGAGATCACCCGGACGACTGTGCTGTCGATCCGCGAGCTGCCCACCCTGACCCCCCGCACGCTCCTCGACGCCATGGCGGGCGTGCAGGGCAGCGAGCGCGCCCTGCGCCTCGAGACGGTGACGGCGCTCGCCGTGGCATCGCACGCCGACCTCTCGATAGCCTTCGTCGTCACGGGCAGCGGGCCGAGCCTCACGCGCCTGCGGACGGCCGCCCTCGCCTTCCCGGTGGATGTCGTCACCGTGGCGGTGCGCATCGAGCCGGGTGCCGAGCCGACGCTGCGCTCCACCGACGACCTCACGGTGATGACTGTCGGCGCGCTGCACGACCTCTCGCACATGATCGCGCGCGGAGCACTCTCGTGAGGCGCCTGTGGGATCTCGCCTACGTCATTGTGGGCGCGGCCGTCGCTACGGCTCTGGCGTGGCCCATCTACGAGAGCCCGCGCGTGGTGCTCATCGGCATCGCCAGCGTCGTCGTCGCCCTCGCGATCGTGCTGCTGGCGCGGCGCGGATGGCTCGCCGCAGTCCTCGCCCTCGTCGCGTACCTCGCCCTCGTGGTTCCGCTCGCGATACCGTCGGGCCTCGGCTCACTCGATCGCGTGCTGCGAGCCCTGCGCGACGGACTGTTCGGCATCGTTCTCGGCTGGAAGCAGCTGCTCACCCTGAGCCTGCCCCTCGGCGAGTACCAGGCCGTGCTCGTGCCGCTGCTCGTCGTGCTCCTGGGGGGCACGGTTCTCGCGCTGTGGCTCGTGCGCGGGCGGTTCGCCCCCGCGGCGATCGTCGTCGTGTTCGCGATGGCGCTGTTCGGCATCGCGTTCGGGTCGACGGAGACGGGGGCTCCGCTCATCGTGGCGGGAGTGGGCATCCCGGCCCCGCGCGAGATCGGGCTCATCGTCGCCCTCGTCGTCGCGTCGCTCGCGTGGCTCGTGGGCCGCGCCCGGTTCGCCCGAGTCGAGGCTCTGCGCATCGCGCAGGCGAGCACGGCAGGTGTTCGGCAGGGACCGTCGTCGTTCTGGCGCGCCGCGCGCCGCCGCATCCTCGCCGCCATCCTCCTCGTAGTGGCCCTCGTGGGTGGTCTCGCGATCGCGCCTCTCGCGTCTGGCCTCGCTCCGCGGCAGGCGCTGCGCGACGGCGTCGACCCGCTCGTCGTGCTGCGCGACCAGCCGAGTCCGCTCGCCGCCTACCGCTCGTGGTTCCTCGGCGGCAAGTACGGCAGCGAGCTCTTCACCGTCACGGGTGACACCGCAGCGTTCGACAGGCTGCGCATCGCGACCCTCGACACCTACGACGGCCAGGTCTTCGAGGTCGCTGCGAGCGCGCCGTTCAGTCGCGTTCCCAGCACGACACCCGCGGACGGCAGCAGCGAGCTCACGGTGACGATCGGCGACGGATTCGCCGGCCCCTGGGTGCCCGTGCCCACGGGTCTCACGGCAGCACCGGCCTTCGAAGGGCCGCGCGCCGACCTCCTCGCCGACGGCTTCTACGTTGGGGAGCAGGGCGGCACGGCGCTGGACACCGCCGTCTCGGGCGACGGGGGCTACGGGTTGCGGGCGGGTGACTCGTACCGCGTCTCAGGTGCTGCCGCGGCCCCGGATGCCGCACTCGCGGGCGCGCGAGGTGGCGACTCCCTCATCCCGGCCGACGAGTACCCGGCCCTCGTGCGCTGGGTGGCGCTGCAGGAGGTTCCGCGCACGGGGGAGGGGCTCATCCGGCTCACGTCCCTGCTCACGCAGCGCGGATACCTCAGCCACTCCCTCACGGACGACGCGGCCTCGACGGCCTGGGTTGCCGACCTCGTGGCGCGCGCACCGTACGCCTTCCAGAGCAGCTACGCGGGGCACTCGGCAGCGCGCGTGGAGGAGCTGTTCACCGACCTCGTCGACCAGCAGGTGCGCGCGGGCGAGGGTGCGCGCGACGACCTCCTCGTGACGGCAGTGGGTGATGACGAGCAGTTCGCCACGGCGACCGCACTGCTCGCGCGCTACCTCGGCTTCGAGTCGCGGGTCGTGCTCGGCGTGCGCCTCACGGCTGCCGCCGACTCGCCCATCGCGCCGTGCGCCGACGGCGTGTGCACGGGGGCGAACGTGACCGCGTGGACCGAGGCCCGCGCGCCCGGTGGCACGTGGGCGCCGCTCGACGCGAGCCCGCAGTTCGCGGTCGCACCGACGACTATCGCCGTGGGCGAGCAGCTGCCGGAGAACCCGACGGTGCCCGACCAGCAGTCTCCGCAGGTCGTCGAGCCGCCCGCAGTGCAGCGCGACGATTCCGCGGGCGCCGACGCCCCGGTCGCCCCCGCGCCCGGCTGGCTCGAGCTTCTGCTGCCCATCCTCGCGAGGGTTGCCATGGGCGCCCTCGGGCTACTGCTGCTCATCCTGCCGGCCGCGGTGCTGCTCATCGCGAAGGCCTTCCGCCGCCGAACCCGGCGCGATGCCGAGGTGCCCGAGGTGTCGATCGTCGGCGCATGGGACGAGCTCGTCGACAGCTACCTCGACCACGGCGTCGAGATCGCGCCCGGCAGCACGCGAGCCGCCGTGGCGCGCGAACTCGGCAGGCCCGCGGTGGTGGAACTCGCCGCGACCGTCGATCGCGCGGTGTTCGCCGAGACGCAGTCCGGTATCGTCGCGCGCGACCGCGCGTGGCAGCTCGTCGACGGGGAACGGCTCGCACTCGCCCGCGTGAGCACGAGAATGGAGAGGGTGCGCGCCGCGCTGAGTCCGGCATCCTTCCTCCGCCAGCTCGCATCAGCACCACGCCGCAAGGAGAACGCATGACCGACTACCAGGGCGTCACGACCGCGCTCATCATCTCGTCAGTCGTGAGCGGTCTGCTGATCGTGGGCTTCTATGTCTGGTACGCCTACGCGCTCACGAAGCTGTTCCCCAAGCTCGGCGCTGAAGGTTGGAAGGGCTGGGTGCCGATCCTCAACGAGGTCGTGCTGCTGGAGCGCGGGGGAGTTCCCGGTTGGTCGATCGTGTTCTACGTGCTCCCGGTCGTGCAGCTCTACGGCATCTACCTCAAGGTCACGGCCCTGCACCGCATCACGGAGTCGTTCGGCAAGGGCGCGGGTGTCACCGTGCTCGGGCTGTTCCTGCCGCCCGTCTGGGCGACCCTGCTGGCGAGCTCCCGGATGCCCGCCCCCGGCGCCTACGACAGCAAAGTCGACCAGCTCATGCGGCTGCAGGAGGGCAGCCCTCGCGCCGAGCTGCTCACCCCCACGGTCTACGCCTCGGAGCCTCCGGCCCCCCCCGCCGCCCCCGTGCCGCTGTCGTTCCCGTCGCTCGCGCCCTCCACCCCCGAGCCCGCGCGACTGCTGGAGCCGGAGCCGGTCGTCCCGGCCCCCGCAGCTGCGGCACCCACTCCTGCTCCTGCTCCCGTATCACCAGAGAAGATCGTCTTCCCGTGGGCCTCCCACGACGAGGCCGAGGAGACGATCATCACGCCGGCGCCCGCGCCGCTCGTCGCCCCGGTCGAGGCCGATGACCTCGACCGCACGATCGTCGTCGAGCGCCAGCCCTTCGTCGCGTGGCGCCTCGTGACCGACGAGGGGCACGTCATCCCGCTCCGGGCCCGTCGGGTGCTGCTCGGTCGCAAGCCCTCGTCCAGTACGGACGACGTGGCGGTCGTGGCCGTGCCGGACAGCACCAAGACGCTCTCGAAGAACCACGCGCGGCTGGAGCTCTCCGCCGAGGGGGCGTGGAGCATCCTCGACCTCGACTCCACCAACGGCGTCATCATCATCGAACCCGACGGCAGCGAGACGCTCCTGCCGCCGGGCGGCAGCGCACCCGTGCCCGGCAGGTTCCTGCTCGGCAGGGTGGGCATGCAGGTCAGCAGCGACGACCTCGAGGAGACGCGATGACCGAGGTCGTGCTCGCGGTGGCCGCCAGAACGGATCCGGGACTCAAGCGGCCCGTCAACGAGGATTCGCTGCTCGCCGAGTCGCCGGTGTTCGTCGTCGCCGACGGCATGGGCGGGTACGAGGCTGGCGACCTCGCGAGTGCTGCGGTCGTCGACGCGTTCCGCGGCATGGTGGGGGATGCGTGGGCCGACGTGGCGGGCATCCGGGCGGCCCTCGTCGCGGCGTCGGAGGGCGTGGCGGCAGTCGCTGACGGCACACTGCGCGGAGCGGGCAGCACCGTCACGGGGGCTGCCCTCGTCGATCACGGCGGAATCGCGCACTGGCTCGTCTTCAACGTGGGCGACTCGCGCGTCTATCGCCACGTGGGCAACGAGCTCGAGCAGCTCACCATCGACCACTCGCTCGGGCAGGAGCTCGTCGACCGCGGCGAGCTCAGACACGACCAGATGGCCGACTTCGCCAACCGCAACATCATCACGCGAGCCATCGGCGCCGCCGACAGCACTGCCGACAGCTGGCTCGTGCCCGTGGTCACGGGCGACCGGCTGCTGATCTGCTCGGACGGGCTGTACTCGGAGGTGCCCGACGAGGGAATCCGCGCGACCCTGACGATGAGCGGCAAGCCGGAGTCCGCGGCGAGCACCCTCGTGCAGCGCGCACGGGATGCGGGCGGCCGCGACAACATCTCCGTGATCGTCATCGACGTCATCGCGGGCGGGTCGCCCGCGGCGGCCGGCGAGTCGACGGGCGTGCGCGACACCACGACGGTCCCCGTGCCGAGGCAGTCGTGATCGACGAGAACGACGACGATGTCGACGACACGGTCGTGATCGACAGGGAGCCCACCGTGGTTCCCGAGCGCGACGAGGACCGCACGATCGCCATACCGCGCACGCGGCAGGCACCCGTGGAGCCGGAACCCGTATCCGAATCCGAACCCGACGACGCGGATGACGACGACCACACGATCGCGCTGCCGAGAACGACACCGAAACGCAAGACCGACGACGAGGTCATGCGTCTGCTGCCGCCGCGGGAGTCGCGCGCGCGCGCAGCGGTGGGCCCCCGCGCGGTGGCGAGCTATCCGGCGCGCACTGTCGGTCCCGCGCCCAAGGGCGTCGTCGCCGACACCGTGCTGCGCGAGCGCGGGCCGGGGAACTCGAGGGCGCTGCCCTCGGTCGCTCGCGTGTCACGCCGGGCGGGCATCCGTGCGCTCGTGCTGTTCGCCGCGGCGTGCGTCGTCTCGGTAGTCGGGATCGTCGTCGTTGTCGTGTGGTTCGTGCGCGGCTGAGCCTGCACACCCGGCTCAGTGCGAGCGTGGAACCTCGTGCCGCGAGTAGTTCGATCCGTCGGCGACGACCGTGCCTATGCTGTCGCGGCCCGGCGGCAGCAGTCGTGCGATGACGCGGCCGTCAGTAGCATCGCCGAGCGCGGAGACGGCGATATCGGCGAACCTGTCGAGGTCGTCCGGGTCGAGCAGCTCGGGGTCGCTGTCGTCGAGAAGCACCACGTCGACGCCGCGCGTGCGGGCTGCCTTGGCCGCGTCCACGAGCCGGTGCTGCCGTAGCCCGCGTGCGCGAAGCCCGTCGCGCAGCTCGGCCTCGGCCGCCGCGAACTCCAAGCGATCTGCGTCGCTCGGGCGCTCGTCGGCGGCGATGCGCTCGAGCAGCGGGACCACCGTGCGGCGCAGGTCGGCGAGGCGCCCGGCCCGCTCGTCCGACGCCGCGAGGTTCGCGGCCTCCGCTGCACTGCGCGCGTCGGCCTCGGCGGTGAGGTGCCGGATGCTCCTGCCGGTGCGTCGCAGCCCGATGGCGGTGAGCGTGCCGAACCCGAGGATGGCAGACTGCCGCGCGGCGGTCAGGACCGTCTCCTCCACGCCGGCCCACGTGGTGAAGCCCGAGGCGATGAGGGCGGCGGCGAAGAAGGCGCACCCGATCCACGCGAACAGGATCCGCCCACGCAGGTTCACGAGGAACAGCATCGCCGTCGCCGCGCCCACGTACCAGGCCGTGTAGCCGCCGTCGACGAGCTGCCACGCGACGAGCACGACGGACACCGGCCCGACTGCGATCGCGGCGAGCGTGACGGGCAGCGAGAGTCGCTCGTGCCGATCGAGGGTCACGGCAAGGCACACTGCCGCGTACAGGACGATCGCGACGATCGGCAGGGCGGGCACCGTCCAGTCCGAGACCGTCCACAGGGCGAGCACGAGCGTCGCCACGAAGTACGCCCACACGAAGAGGATCGCCCCGACCCCCGTGAGGCTTACGAGCTGCGTCGACGACTCCGGAGTCACCTGTCGTGCCATGCGAGGGTCACCACCGTTCCACGGCCCGGTGACGACACGACGGTCGCCGTGCCGTTGTCGACGGCCTCCATGCGCCCTCGGATGCTCACCATGATGCCGAGGCGGTATGGGTTCACCGACTGCGTATCGAAGCCGGAGCCGCCGTCGCGGATCTCGACTCGCACGCCGTCATCCGAGAGGGAGAGTGTTGCCCGCCGCACCACGTGGGGGCCACCCGCGTGCCGCAGGCTGTTGCGCAGCGCCTCGGTGGCGCCCTCCGCGAAGGCGTCGGCGACATCGGCGGGCACGGGCGTCGTGCGCTGCCCGCGCACCGTGAGCGGCAGGTCGCTCGAGAGGTCGAGGAGCACGGCGCGCAGGCGGCTCGCGAACACGGCAGGCTCGACGGGGGAGGGGTCGGCGCGCCCCGCATCCAATCGTGCCAGCTCGTCGAGGGCCTTGCGGGCCTGCACCTGCACCGAGCCCGTAAGCTCGCCCTGGTCGGTCGTGGCGTAGTACAGGGCGGTGATGAGCTCGTCGTGCACGAGCGCGTCGAGTCGCGCCTGTTCGTGCACGCGTGCGGCCGTGGAGGCGGCGCGTGCTGCGCTCGCGCGGGCGGTGAGAGCCGCGGCGTCCAGCGCGCGGGCGTTGCGGATGGCGACGATGGCCACGACGGTGAAGATCGCACAGAACACGAGGCAGAACAGGCCGTCCTGCAGGGCCACGTCGAGGTCGAGCATCCCGGTCGCTTCGAACCTCACGGCGGCGAGGGCAGCGGAGTTCGCGATGACGGCGGCCCACGCGATGGACGGCCGCCAGGCGAGCGCGGCAGGCACGGTGCCGATGCCCGTGATCCCCAGCACCCACGGTGCCGTGGCGAGGGGCATCGACTCGCCGTGCATAGCGGGGATCCAGGTGCCCACGACGACCAGGAACCCTATCGCGTAACCGCCGAGGGCGATCCGCAGGCTGCGCAGGGAGAGCGTGCCCGAGATGGTCGCGAGCACGAGCGGGTAGCCGAACACGATCGCCACGGCGAACCCGAGCCAGACCGGATGCACGTACCCGGCCTGAGCGACGACCGTGGCCGCGCTCAGCACCGCGTAGGCGGCGACGGCCACCCCGAGCACGATGACGATCGTGCGCACGACGCGCGTCTCGGCGAGGAACGGGTCGGTCACTGTTCGGGCCTCGGGAGGATGCGGTCCTCGACCGCGCGCTTGTACAGGTCGATCTTGGTCTGCGCGGGGCGGCCCACGAGGGCGTATTTAGTGCGGATGCGTCGGATGTACTCGCTCACGGTGCTCGGGGAGAGTCCGGCGCGCGTGGCCACGGTGATGGACTTGTCGCCCGAGGCGTACAGGGCGAGCACCTCCTGCTCCTTCGGGCTGAGTTTCGCGGACGCGAGGTCGGGGTCGGAATCGAGGGCGGCGGCCCACTCCGTGGTCACGATGGTCTCGCCGCGGGCGGCCGCGCGCACGGCGTCGAGGATGGTCTGGCGCGTCTCCGACTTTCGCACGATACCGAGCACGCCAGCCTTGGAGGCATCACGCACCTCGTCGGCGCTGTCGGCCGCGGTGAACGCGAGCACGCGCGCGTTCCTCTCGAGCAGAACGCTGAGGTTGTGGGCGATCGTCGTACCGTCGGAGAGCCGCACGTCGAGGATGACGAGGTCGACGCTGTCGAGCCAAGGCAGTATGTCGGTGACAGTCGGGCCGGCCGCCACGATCTCGAGCTCGGGATCCGTCGCCACGAGCGACGCGAAGCCCAGGCGCACGGTCTCGTGGTCATCGACATGCGCAAGACGGATCATGACACTGCCTCCGTCCACTGCGCTGCGAGTTGTTCCGAGAATGGCATGGGTGAGCATCCCTTGGCAAAACCGGGCGTCCTGCCCCCCGTACGGGTGTCAGGGAAAGTGACGACTAGGACGAGCGGTACACCGCTGTCAGGATTCGATCACCCCGACGTGACTTCCGTGATCCAGGAGCCCCGATGCAAGCACTCGCAATTGACGACCACGTCAGCACCAAGCTCTACGCGTGGTACACGTTCGTCTCCGCGTGGGTGCCGCCGGGGCAGAGCGCGCCCGGCATCTGCCAGGAGTGCGTCGAGTCCGCGCTCGCCTGCACCATCGACATCCAGGCCTGGCCGCACGATGTGATCCACGTGCTCGTGCAGTCGCTGCGCAGCGCCGTCCGCGACGTCCACGACTCCTATTGCGAGGAGTTCCAATGGGACTGCACCTCCGCGCCGGATGTCGCCCATGCCGCCGTGCGCGACACGCTCATGCGCTACGCGCCCGACATCAACGACGTGCTCGACCAGTGCCTCACCGAGCGTCTCGAGACGTGGGTTGCCACCCAAGTCGATGACGACCTGGACCTCAGGCGCCTAGCGGCATCCTGAGCGGCCAGGCGCCATCCAGGATGACCTGGGTGGCTTCGCCGCTCGTGGCGTGCATGAGGATCGGCGCCATGAGGTTGGCCGAGGGCCCCGCGTCGTTGATGGTCGTGACGACCAGGACGCGCACCTGCGAGGTCTCGGTGGCGCCGATGGATTCGAGCTGCTGCTCGCTGACCTCGGGGTTGTAGTCGGGCAGGTAGACGGGCGCGTCGATGACGAACAGGCGGATGTCCGGAGCATCCAGTGACTGCAGCGTGTAGAGCCCGTCGGCGTCCGCGACGGGTGCCAGGTCGAAGTCGACGAGCGGCGAGAGGCCGGGGGGCGAGCTGATGAAGGTGACGAGGCCGGTCATGAGAGGAACGACATGAGTGTCGGCTGCAGCGCACGCGCGGTGACGGCGAGGGCAGTCTGGTAGGCGACCTCCTGTGACTTCAGTTCCAGGATCACCTTGCTCAAGTCGATATCCTCCACATCGGCTCGCTGGCTCTCCAGTGAGCCGGACTGTGCCATGTTCAGCTCCTTACTGGTCTCCAGTTGCGCGTACTTCGACCCCACACGCGATTGCTCTCCCAGTATGGACGAGAGGGCCCCGTCCACGGCGGTGAGATGAGTGCTGATATCCGTGCCCGCGCGCAGGTCGCTCGCGATCTGGTCGATGAGGGCGAAGGTCGAGGTGGCACCGGTACCGAACACGGTGGTGCCGTCGACATCGACGCGCACGGTCGAGGTGGGGCTGATGCGGCGCTCGACGCCACTCGTGACGGCGTTGCTCGTGTAGGTGGAGGTGAAGGCCTCGGCGGCGTCGGAGTTGCCGGCGAACACCGAGCGGCCCGCGTACTTCGTGTTCGCCGTGGCGAGCAGCTGCTCCTTGAGGGAGTCGAGCTGGATGGCGATGGCCTCGCGTGACGCGGGGGAGAGCGATCCGGTGCTCGCGCCCTGCACGACGAGGTCGCGCACGGCCTGCATCGTGTCCGTCGCGTTCGAGAGCGCCGTGTCGGCAGTGCCGAGCCACGACAGTCCGTCTTTGATGTTCGTGGAGAACTGCGTGAGCGCGCGCTGGTCGGCCCGGATGCGCAGGGACTCGCCGGCGCCAGCCGGATCGTCGGACGGCTTCGAGATGGACTTCTGCGTTCCTGCCTGGTTCTGGAGCTTGGCGAGCGTGGCCATGGAGGTCTGCAGGTTGCGCTGCGACGACTGCAGCAGCATCGAACTGGTGATTCTCTCAACCATCGGCTATCTCCCCACCACTCCGGTGCGATTGATGAGTGTGTCGAGCATCTCGTCGATCGCTGTCATCACTCTCGCAGCACCCTGGTACGCGTGCTGGTAGGTGATGAGCTGTGTCGTCTCCTCGTCCATGTCCACGCTCGTCTCCGAGAGCAGCTTCGCGCTCGCCGAGGAGGCGGCCTGGGTGGCTGTCGCAGCCTGGTCCGTGGACTTGCGGGTGTCGATGCCGACCCGTACGACGAACGACGACCACGAGGCATCCGGACCCGTTGCCGAAGAACCGAGGGCCGAGATGCGGTCGGCCAGGCTGCCGTCGAGGGCGCCCGCGCCGACCGTGCCCGTGGCGATGCCCGAGGCGTCGGTCGGGATGATCGAGAGGCCCAGGGCCGCGGGCTTGCTCGCGTCGATGGCGAAGAAGTTCAGGTTGGTGACTCCCGCGGTCGTCGCACCGGTCGAGTGGATCGCGTTCACCTGGGTGGCGAGCTGCGTCGCGAGGGCGTTGTACGTCTCCGCCGCCGAGACGATGCTGCCGCCACCGCTCGCGCTGCCGGGGCCGAGGGCCGCCACCGCTGCTGCGAGCGCGCCGCCCGAGAGCGCAGCGGAACTGCCGGGGCGGTTCGCCCACTCGAGCTGCACGGGGCTCGTGTTCGCGTCGCCCAGGAGCTGGGCGCCGGTGAGCACGAGCGTGTGGGTCTTGTTGCCGGTCACGAGCGGGTTTCCGCCGACGAGGACGTCGGCTGAGCCATCCGCCCGGTCGACGACGGTCGCGCCCGTGAGGTTCGCGAGGGTCGTCGTGAGCTGCGCGCGCTGGTCGAGCATCTCGTTGGGCGACTGGCCCGCGGCCGTGGCCTGGCGGATCTGATCGTTGAGGGCCGCGACCTGCGTGGCGATGGCGTTGACCTGGGTCACCATGCCCTGCGCCTGGCTGCGCGTGGTGGTGAAGGTGTCGACGGCGTCCTGATAGCCCTGGGCGAGCGCACTCGCGACGCCGCTCGCGGCCTCGATGAGCACTCCGGATGCCGACGACTCGCCAGCGTGGTTGGAGACGTTGCCCCACGCGGCCCAGAAGTCGTGCAGCTTTGCGGCGAGGCCGTTGTCGCCCGGCTCGTGCAGCGAGGTCTCGATGGCGTTCTGCACGGTCGAGGTCATCTGGGCGTAGCCGCTGGAGGCCGACGACGTGCGAACGCGGCTCTCGAGCAGCGCGTTGCCGAGGCGCTGGATCATGTCGACGGTGACGCCCGTGCCACCGCGGAAGAGGGTGTCGAGCGGGCCGATGCCCGCGAGGGAGCCGTTCGCCGACTGGCCCACCCGTTGGCGCGTGTAGCCCTCGGTGTTGACGTTGGCGATGTTCTGGCCGATGGTGTCGATGCCGGCGCGAGCGGCGGCGAGACCCGTGTACGCGGTGCTGAGCCCTCCGAAAGTGCTCATGCCTCGTTGTCCAGAAGTCGTGCGCGGGGGCTGGGGATGTCTGCGGCCCCTGTCGCGTCGTACGTTCCACTGTCGGTGACGATGTGGGCGAGGGTCTCCTGCGTCGAGCGGGAGGCGGCCCGCAGGAACTGCAGGTTGCTGTCGCGGAGCGCGGCGATTCCGGCCGCGAGTTCGTTGAGGGCGTGCAGGTGAGACGTGAACGTCTCCTTCCACGCGGCCGACGGCGCGTGGGTGATGATCTCCTTGAGCGTCGCATCCTCGCTCGTGCCCCACTCGGTGGCGACCCCCGCGACCTCGAGCGAGCGCTCAAGGGCTGACTGGCGGAGGCGGCCGAGAACCTGCTCGACCTCGCGCGTGGCGAAAGGGAGCCACCGGGTTCGACCCGCGCTCAGAAGCAGCTGCTCCTCTTCGAGCTTGAACATGAGGAGTTCGAGCATCTCGCGCTCGCGCCACAGGAGCGCAGACAGTTCATGGGCTCCCATGCGTGAGTGGTCTCCTTCCGGTTGCTCGGGGCTGACCCTCTCCGTTTCGATCTTCGCATAGAGCGTCCGATTGGGCATACAGAGAACTGTCGGCAGCTTTTCGCGTCCCGTTAGTGGGAATTGATATATCACCTCACATAGGTGCGTGTCAGAGACGACACGCGCACCCGTTGTGGGGGGTGCGGGGGGTCGGATATACCCCACATAATTGTGAACTGTCACCGGCGAGGGCTTACCCAGCACCCACTCCTCGCTTGCGAACCCGACGAAATTACCAAGCGTTCCCTGAGGGGACCGCGCAATGCATATCGGTGACTTCTGGGGAGCCCTCGGTGAATCGAGACCAACGCAACGCGCTTGTCGTGGAGAACCTGCCTTTGGTCGGGTATCTCGTCCGCGACCTCTGCGCGCGCGCGACACATCTTTCTCGCGACGACCTAGCCGCTGCCGGCGCCCTGGCCCTCGTGACATCGGCTGACGCCTACGACCCGTCCCTCGGTGTGCCCTTCGGCGCCTTCGCCCGCCGACGCATCATCGGCTCGTTCGCCGACACCATGCGCACGGATGACTGGGCGACGCGCAGCGCTCGGCGCCGCATCCGGGAGACCCTCGCCGTTCAGGAGACGCTCACCGCCTCGCTCGGCCGCGTGCCGAGCGTCGACGAGATCGCCTCGACCCTCGGCGTCGACAGGCAATCCGCGACGGATGCCCTCACCGACGCCTCGCGCACCATCAGCACCCTCGACGAGATCAACACCGACCTGCTGATCGCCGACAACTCGACGCCCGAGGAGACGGTGATCACCCAAGAGCGCACGATCTTCGTCCGTTCCACCGTCGCTGCCCTTCCCGACGACATGCGCTACATCATCGAGCAGATCTACTTCGAGGAGCGCACGGTCAAGGAGATCGCCGAGGAGCTGGGATTCACCCACTCCGCGGTCTCGCAGAAGCGGTCGGAGGCTGTGCGCCTCATCCGCGACGGCCTCACCACCCACTACGCGGAAGACGAGCGCGCCGCCGCTGTCGCCGCCGAATCGCGCATCGCCCCCGTGCGTCGCGCCGCATATCTTGCCCGTGTCGCCGAGTACGCCAAAGCCGGAATGGTTGACGGTCTCGTAGACACGGGTTGGGCGGAGTCAGCTGTCTCCTGACCCCCCTTTCGGGTCGAAAGCTAACCAGTAACACCGAGCAACCGAATGTCAACAGTGCCGGACCACGGATGGACCGGCGCACTAAGCCCACATCACGGAGGAAATCACCATGGGTATGTCAATCAACACCAACATCGCGGCGAACAACTCGTACCGCAACCTCACGAACACGCAGAACGACCTGTCCAAGTCGCTGGAGAAGCTCTCCAGCGGTCTTCGCATCAACCGCGCAGCGGATGACGCAGCAGGCCTCGCGATCTCTGAGGGCCTCAAGTCGCAGGTCGGTGGCCTCACGGTCGCCTCCCGCAACGCCCAGGACGGCATCTCGGTCATCCAGACCGCTGAAGGCTCGCTCTCCGAGGTCCACACCATCCTGCAGCGCGTTCGTGACCTGGCCGTCCAGGCCGGTAACGACTCGAACAACGCAACGTCGCGCGCCGCGATCACCACCGAGGTGTCCGCGCTCACGACCGAGCTCGGTCGTATCGCTTCCGCCACGGACTTCAACGGCACCAAGCTGCTCGACGGCTCGGCTTCGGCACTGAGCTTCCAGGTCGGCGCGAACGGCGATGCGGCCAGCCGCATCTCGGTCAACCTCACCAACATCGCCGGTCTGGCCGCGGGCCTCACCACCGGCGGCGCTGGCGCGAAGTTCGACGTGCTCACCCCGACCGACGTCACGGGCGCCCAGGCGTTCACCGTCACGGACGGCACCACCGACACGACCATCAGCGTTACGCTCGGCGCTGCCGGCACGTACAAGACGGTCCAGGATGTGGCCAGCGCCCTCAACGCCGACACCGGCTTCAAGGGCAAGCTCAACGCGACGGTCAACCAGAACAACCAGCTCGTCGTGAGCGCGCTCTCGGGCGGTGCTGTCGTCGGTGGCTCGACCGCGGGTACGGACGCCTCGTCCGGTACCGGTACGGGCACCTCCTCGGCTGTTGCCGGTGGCGTGCTCAACTTCACCAACGCGACCACGTCCGCCGCCGCCATCACGGCGATCGACGCTCGTATCGCCTCGGTGTCGACCGCTCGCGCCGACCTCGGTGCACAGCAGAACCGTTTCGAGAGCGTCATCCGCAACCTGGCAGTCTCGAAGGAGAACCTGTCGGCGGCCGGCTCGCGCATCCGCGACACGGACATGGCTGAGGAAATGGTCAAGTACACGCGTGCCAACATCCTGCAGCAGGCTGGCACCGCGATGCTGGCGCAGGCCAACCAGAGCACCTCTGGCATCCTGCAGCTCCTGCGCTAGTCCCAGTCGCACTAACTGAACTGATCTAACGCACATCCTCCGGTGGTGGCGGTGAAGGGCCCAAGAACCCTTCGCCGTCACCCCGGTGGGTGGCTACCCCACCAGGAGAGGACACCATGGGATCGCTAGCTATCGACGGGCTCGTCAGCGGCCTCCAGACCACGGACCTCATCAACAACCTCATGTCGATCGAGGCGGCGCCCCAGACGCTCCTCAAAGCGAAAGCCTCGACAACCCAGAGCCTCGTCTCCGCGTTCCAGAGCCTCAACACCTCTGTCGCCTCCCTTGCCTCCTTTGCCAAGAAGACAGCACTGCCCGCCTCGGTCGACCTCTTCACCGCGACCTCGAGCGCCTCGAGCGTGCTCGCCACCGCGGCATCCGGTGCCTCGGTCGGCCAGATCGACCTGAGCGTGACCTCCGTCGCCAAATCGCAAGTCTCCGTCTCCGCTGCCATGTCGCAGTGGGCAGACAGCCCCGCGACCTTCACGATCGTCAAGGCCGACGGCACCAAAGTCGAGATCACCGCCGCATCCACGTCGATGTCGGACATCGCGGATGCCATCAACTCCTCATCCGCGGGCGTCAAAGCCGCACGCGTCGCCGCGGGCACGAACGGCACCGACCCGCTCTACCGCCTCCAGCTCACGTCGAGCACGACGGGAGCGGCCAGTGCGTTCCAGGTCTTCCGCGGCTCGGCCGCCGACGTCACCGCGGGCACCGCTCCCAACCTGCTCACCGAGACGGGGGCCGCCACTGTCGCGACCGCGAGCGACGCGTCGGTCACACTGTGGGCCGGCACTGCCGCCGAGCAGGTCATCACGTCCTCGACGAACGCGTTCACCGACATCCTGCCCGGCGTCACGATCAACGTCTCCAAGGTTGAGACCTCGCCCGTGACGATCAGCGTCGCGAAGGATACCGCGGGCATCAGCGCCCTCGCGTCCAACCTCGTGGCAAACCTCGGCGTGGTCTTCAACTTCATCGACAGCAAGTCGACGGTCACGCCCACGACCTCGTCGACGGGCCAGGCCGGCACCTCCGCGGGGGTGTTCACCGGCAACAGCACGGCGCGTGACGTGAAGGCGCGCATCATGACGGCGGCCTCGGCCCCCGTCGACGGACGCTCGCCCTCCGAGATCGGCATCTCGATCACCAAGGACGGCACCATCGAGTACGACGCGACCAAGTTCGCCGCCGCCCTCGCCGCGGACCCTGCCAAGACGCAGGCGATGCTCCAGACCATCTCCGACCGCGTGGCCACGGCCGCGGACTCGGCGTCGAACCAGTACACGGGCTCGATCACGCAGGTCATCACGGGCCAGCAGTCGTCGCTCAAATCGCTCGGCGACCAGATCAGCGACTGGGATGTGCGGCTTGCCTCCCAGCGCACGGGCCTCGAGCGCGTCTACTCGGCGCTCGAAGTCTCGCTCAGCAACCTTCAGGCACAATCCAGCTGGCTGACCTCACAGCTCGCTGCACTCTCATCGGGGACCAGCTCATGACCATGACACAGGACCCGCGCCTCGCGCGGGCGCAGTACAACCAGGATGCGATCCTCTCGGCATCGCCCAACCGGTTGCTCACGATGCTGTTCGACAGGCTCATGCTCGACCTGCAGCGCGCGGAGGCCGCGCAGTCCGAGCAGGACTGGAACCGGGCATCCGGCTACCTCATCCACGCTCAGGACATCGTCGCGGAGCTCGCCGGCACGCTCGACGTGGAGCGTTGGGATGGCGGCCAGAACCTGCTCGCCATCTACCTGTTCTCGTCGACGAAGCTCGTGAGCGCCAACGTCGAGCACTCGATCGAGCGCACGCGCGAGGTCATCACGATCATGGAGCCGCTGCGCCAGACCTGGCACGAAGCCGCGGCCATCGTCGCGGCGCAGTCGAGCGCGCAGTACACGGGCAGCAGCACGGGCGAGCTCGGCTTTGCCTGATCGCGAGGAGATCAACGCCTCTTGGCGCATGATCCTGGGCGAGCTGGAAACGGATCTCGCCCGCCTCAGCTCGGGCGACGGGGGCCGTATCGCCTCCGCAGACTGGTCGCCGCCCACCATCGTCGGGCCGCTGCCGGACGAGTACGCCCACACCGTGCGCGACCTCATCGAGCGCCAGCGCCTCGCCCTCGAGGCCCTCGAGGAGGAGCGTCGCCGAACGGGCGAGCACCTCTCCGCCGTGAAGGCCGCGGAGCCCGCGCGCGGCCACCAGCCCGCGTACCTCGACGTCGAAGGCTGAAGCTGAAGCTGAGGTCTTTTTTCTCAAACTTCTAACGGCGCTGACGAAACCGCCGATAGGTACAACAGAGCACGGATAGCTCGATATCACCGGCCACGGATTGGCCTTTCCTTCACACGTACGTAGGGAACGCAATCCGTGTTCGATTCGGTAACCATGAATGCACTCACCAGTGCACTGGATGGTCTTTCCGCGCGCCAGCGTGCGATCGCGAACAACATCGCGAACGTGAACACCCCCGGATACCACGCGCAGCGTGTCTCGTTCGAAGAGGCCCTCGCGAAGTCCGTGAAAGAGGGAAGCGGCGACGTCGCCCCGACCACGAAGAGCTCCCTCGACCCCACGCGCCTCGACGGCAACAACGTCAACCTCGACACCGAGACCCTCTCGAACATCGACACGGTCCTGCGCTTCCAGTTCGCGTCGAACGCGACGAGCGCCCAGTTCAACTACGTCCGCGCAGCCCTGGGAGGCAACTGATGGCTACTGACGCGATCGCGATCGCCGGCACCGCACTCACGGTGCACCGTAAATGGCTCGACGCCATCTCGGACAACATCGCCAACGTCAACACCGTCCGTTCGACGAACGAGGAGGCCTTCAAGGCCCACTACGTCATCGCGCGCGCCGGCGAGGGAACCACGGGCGTCTACGTCGAAGGCGGTGCGTACTCCAACTCGGAGGGCCGCATGGTCTACGAGCCCGACCATCCCCTCGCCGACGAGAAGGGCTACGTGCGCTACCCCGACATCGACCTCGGCCAGCAGATGGGCGACCTCATCATGGCCCAGCGCGGCTACGAGGCCAACGCCGCCGTCGTCGACCGCGCGAAGACCGCCTACGAGGCAGCGATCCAGATCGGCAGCCGCTAGTGGTCCTCCCCGTCACCGCCGTCTCCGGCGTCGCCCCCAGCCAGTACCTCACCGGTGCGCAGCAGACTTCCGGCACCACCACCGACTTCGGTTCGGTGTTCGCGGGCGCCGTCGACAACCTGCAGCAGCTCCAGTCGACCTCGGACACCCTCGCGGTCAAGGCCGTCACGGGTGACCTCAACGACATCCATCAGGCCACCATCGCCGCCACGCGCGCGCAGGTGACCATGGAGGTCGTCGCCGCCGTCCGCAACAAGGGCGTCGAGGCGTTCAACGAGATCATGAGAATGCAGGCCTGATGCCCAAGGAAGTCTCCGCCGCGTTCGGCCGGATCACCCACGCACTGCGGGAGTTCACTGTCGGCCAGCGCACCATCGCGATCATCGGCGTCGCCGTGCTCGTGGTCGGCGCCGTGGCGCTGGGCGCCTGGTTTACCCGTTCGACCTACTCCCCGTTGTTCTCGGGCCTCAGCGGCTCCGACGCGAGCGCGATCGTCGACCAGCTCGACGCCGACGGTGTCGCGTACCAGCTCACCGACGGCGGCCAGACCATCCTCGTGCCCGACTCCGAGGTCAATTCGGCCCGCCTCAAGGCCGCGGCCGCAGGCCTTCCGAGCCTCGACAACGGCGGCTACGCGCTTCTCGACGCCATGGGCGTCACGGCGTCCGAGTTCCAGCAGGATGTCACGTACAAGCGCGCGATCGAGGGCGAGCTCGCCTCCACCATCGAGTCGATCAAGGGTGTTCGCACCGCGTCGGTGAAGCTCGCCATCCCCGAGCAGTCGGTGTTCGTCTCGGAGAAGCAGGACCCGACGGCCTCCGTGTTCGTCGACACCGAGTCGGGCGTCACGCTCAGCACCGACCAGGTGCAGGCCATCACCCACCTCACCGCGGCATCCGTCGACGGCCTCACCCCCGAGAACGTCTCCGTGGTCTCCGCCGACGGCACCGTGCTCTCCGCGGTCGGGACCGGCACGACGGGCAACTCCGACCAGCAGGCCTCCACCTACGAGGATCGCGTGCGCTCGGCGGTGCAGGCGATGCTCGACCGCGTCGTCGGCGTCGGCAACGCCACGGTCGTCGTGGCCGCGAGCATGAGCCTGCAGTCCGGTCAGCGGGTCGAGGAGACCTTCACGACCCCCGAGGGCGAGCCCGCCCTGCAGGAGTCGACAACCAAACAGGACTACGCGGGAACGGGCTCCGGCACGGGCACGGGTGTTCTCGGCGCCGACAGCATCGCGGTTCCCACCGATACCACCACGGGCGGCGACGGCACGTACACGAACGAGACGTCGAACCGCACCAACGCCATCAACAAGGTGACCGAGACCACGCAGATCCCCGCGGGCCAGGTCGAGCGCCAGACCGTCTCGGTCGCCGTCGACAAAGATGCAGCGGCCGGGATGAACGCGGCAACACTCGAGGGACTGGTCGCCGCCGCGGCGGGCATCAACGAAGACCGCGGCGACGCCGTCAAGGTCGAGCTCGTGAGCTTCGCGAAGGTGGACAGCGGCACCGCCGCCAGTGCCCTCGAGGAGGCCCGCGCGTCGGAGCTGCAGAGCAGCATCACCAAGATCATCACGACCGCCGTCCCTGTGGCGGGCGCGATCATCGTGCTAATCATCCTCATGAGCGGCATCCGCGGATACCGCAAGCGCAAGGAGAAGCAGGACGCGAAGGACCTCGGCGAGATGACCCAGGTGCGCGACGGCCTCGAAGCAAGCCAGGCCCAGGCGCTCGACGCCGCTGCCGCGGCGGGACTGCTGCCGCCCACCCAGCCTCTCGTCGCCGGCCCCTCGGCATTCGCCGAGTTCGGCCCCGATCTCGACGAGCCCGGTGTCGAGCGCATGCGCCAGGAGATCGACAGTCTCGCGGCCCAGAGCCCCGAGCGCATGGCCGAGCACCTGCGCAGCCTCATGGATGACAGGAGTCGTGCGTGAGCACGATGACCGGCATCGAGACTGCCGCCCTCGTCATCATGCAGATGTCGCAGGGGCACGCAGCTCAGGTGATGCGCCAGTTCTCAGAGGCCGAGGCCGAGGAGATCGCCGCGGAGATCATCCGCCTGCGCAAAGTCGAAGACGGCCACGCCGAGGCCGCGATAACGGAATTCCACGCTCGTACCCGAAGCGGGCGTGCGGATACCAAGGGAGGCCGCGACGCCGCGGCACTCCTCCTCGAGAGCGCGTTCGGGGAGGAGCGCGCAGCGGGCCTCATGGACCGCGCCGCCTCCGCTGCCGGGGGCTCGTTCGAGTTCATGGACACCGTCGACCCCTCGCACGTTGCCCGTGTCCTCGATGGCGAAGCCCCCGGCACCGTCGCCCTCGTTCTTGCGCACCTGCGCCCCGAGGTGGCCTCGCACGTGCTCGGAACCTTCAGCACGAGCATCCGGGCCGACATCGCCCAGGCCCTCGCCACCATGGGCACCCCCAATGCCGAGATCGTCGAGATCGTTGCCGAGACACTGCGGCAGCGCATCCGGTCGGCAGTCGCACCCGCGGACTCGACGGAGGTGACGGGCGGCGTGCAGCCCCTCGTCGACATCGTCAAGCGCTCGGATGTTGCTGCCGAGTACGAGCTGCTCGAAGAGCTCGAGAGGCGCGACCCTGCGCTCGCCGAGGACATGCGCTCGCGCATGCTCAACTTCGGCGACCTCGTGAAGTTCGAAGACCGGGATGTGCAGCAGATCATCCGCGGACTCGACGCGTCCGCTCTCGCCATCGCCCTGCACGAGGCCGAGCCGGCGCTCGCGGAACTGATTCGCGCCAACATGTCCGAGCGCAACCGCGAGTTGCTCGACGACGAGATTTCCCTGCTCACCAAGGTGCGCAAGACGCAGGTTATCGAGGCCCGTGCCGAGATCGTCAAGGCCATGCGCGAGCTCGAATCCTCGGGGACCATCGCGGTCAAGGAGGAGGGCGAGGGTGGCGACGATGTCGACTGAGCCCGCGTTCGCGCCGCTGAGCTTTCCCGCGCTTCCCGGCCAGGGCGGCGACGAGCGCGACTCGATCCGCGGTCACGCCGCGGGCTATGCCGCGGGCCGCAAACAGGCGGAGGCCGAGATCGCGTCGTTGCGCGAGTCGATCCGTGCGGAGACCGACCAGGTCGCCGAACTCATGCGCGAGCGCGTCGGTTCCGCCCTCGAGGCACTCGCCCGCGCCGCCGAGGACTACCGCTCGCGCGAGGCCCCCGCGCTGCAATCCGTCGACGCATCGATCGCCGCCGCCGCCATCGAGCTCGCCGAGGCGATCGTGGGCCACGAGCTGTCGACGGCAGACGGCTCGGCCCGCGCAGCCCTCGACCGCGCGACTGTCGACACCGTGCCCGCCGGCAGCGTCGTGCGGTTGAACCCGCAGGACATCCAGGTGATCGGCTCCTCGCAGCCCGGCCTCGACCTGGTTCCCGACTACTCGCTCGCCCCCGGCGACGCCGTCGTCGAACTCACTCACGGCTCGCTCGATGCCCGCGTCGGGGCCTCCCTCGCCCGCGCCAGGGCGGTCCTCGTGGAGGGCCAGGCATGACCGCCACGATCTTCCGCCCGCAGCGCCTCGACGCCATGCTCGAGGCCGCGCGCCCCGAGCGCATCGGCGCCGTCACGTCAGTCGCGGGCCTGCGCATCGACATCCGCGGCCTAGAGGCGAGCATCGGCGACGTCGTCGTCATCGGCGAGACGGCCCGCGCCGAGGTCGTCGCCGTCGCCACCGGCGTGCTCACCGCCATGCTCCTCGACCCGGTGGAAAACCTCGCATCCGGCACCCCCGTGCGCACGCGCCGTACCCGGATGCTCGTCCCGACCGGCCACGGACTGCTGGGCCGCGTGCTCGACGGAATGGGCCGCCCCATCGACGGCAAGGGACCGCTCCTCGCCGACGCCTGGGTCCCCGTGGACAACGACGTGCCGCCCGCGCTCGACCGCGCCCGAATCGACACCCCGCTCTCGCTCGGTGTGCGCGCGCTCGACACGCTCGCGACCATGGGCCGCGGCCAGCGCATGGGCCTCTTCGCGGGCTCGGGCGTGGGCAAGTCGTCGCTCATGTCGATGATCGCCCGCGGCTCCGAGGCCGAGCTCTCGGTCATCGCCCTGGTGGGCGAGCGCGGCCGCGAGGTGCGCGAGTTCCTCGAAGACGACCTGGGCGACGAGGGCCTGGCCCGCTCCGTCGTCGTCGTCTCGACAGCCGACGCTCCCGCGCTGCTGCGCGTGCGCGCGGCGTTCACGGCCACCCGGATCGCCGAGTCGTTCCGTGACCAGGGCTCGCACGTCATGCTCATGATGGACTCGCTCACCCGCGTGGCCTTCGCCCAGCGTGAGATCGGCCTCTCGGTGGGGGAGCCCCCTGCAACGCGCGGCTACCCGCCGTCGGTGTTCGGGCTGCTCGGTCGCCTTCTCGAGCGCGCCGGCACCGCGGAGCACGGGTCGATCACCGGCATGTACACGGTGCTGGTCGAGGGCGACGACCACAACGAGCCCATCGCGGACGCCGTGCGCTCCATCCTCGACGGGCACGTCGTGCTCGACCGCAAACTCGCACTCGCGGGCCATTACCCGGCCATCGACGTGCTCGCCTCCGTCTCACGGGTGGCATCGCGGGTGTCGTCGAGCGAGAACCGTGCGGTCGCCGCATCCCTCAAGAAGGTGCTTGCGGCACGGATGAGCGCGCAGGACCTGCTCGACGTCGGCGCCTACCAGCCGGGCTCCAACCCGCTCGTCGACGCCGCGGTCGGCAACGAGGCGGAGATCGCACGCTTCCTCCAGCAGGACATGCACGACCTCACCCCGCAGGACGAGTCGTGGTCGCGCCTGTCGACCATCACGCGCGCGTTCTCGAACGGGGCAGCAGCATGAGCGCCCAGTTCTCGCTTGCCGGGCTCCTGCGCCTGCGCAAGATGCAGGAGGACCAGCGCGCCGTCGAGCTCAACTCGGCGCGCGACCGCGAGGCCGTGGGTGCCGCACGCACGCGCCGCATCCGCCGCAGCCTCGCGGAAGGCCACGAAGACCCGACGGCGCACGCGTCGCTCGCCTCCATCGCGGCGACCCGCGCGAGCTCGGCGACGATGCTCTCGGAGCTCGGCGAGATCGACCGGCAAAACGCCGCGGAGGTGGCGCTCGCCGCCACGGCGCACGCCGATGCGCACCGCAAGACGCTCGGGCTCGAGAAGCTCGAGGCGCGCTTCGAGGAAAAGAAGGTCGCGGAGGAGCTGCGCCAGGAGCAGCTGCTGCTCGACGACCTCTCCTCGCGCGCCTGGCACGCGGCGAACGAGGAGGGCAAACGATGAACGTCGAGTCGATGACCTCCCTCGCCCAGATCCAGGGCACGTTCGCGCTGCTCACCCCGACTTCCACGGGCACCACGGACTCGCAGGCGCTCTTCGCCAAGCTCATGACCGCGCTGCAGGTGCAGGACGACGCCGCGAAGAAGACGACAACGACGAGCACCGCCACGGGCGACGGCATCGTCTCCGCTGCCGAGGCCTACGAGGGCGTGCCCTATGTCTTCGGCGGCACGAGCGACACGGGCCTCGACTGCACGGGCCTCGTGCAGAAAGCGCTCGGCGACGCCGGCATCACCGTGGGTCGCAGCATGGACGACCAGATGACCGCGGGCACGGAGGTCGGCAAGCTCGCCGACGCCAAGCCCGGCGATCTCATCGTGCTCGACGGCGGTGCGCACATCGTCATCTACGCGGGCAACGGCAACGTGATCCACGCGCCCTACGAGGGCCGCACCGTCACCGAGCAGAAGATCTGGTTCGACGACTCGGACATCGCGACGATCAGGCGGGTGGCCCCGGATGCGGCCGCCACACCCGCCGCATCCCTCTCCACCTCGACCTCCACGTCGTTCTCCGAGGCCCTTCAGGCCCTCATCAACGCGCAGGCCGCCATTCTCAGCAGGAGCATTTCATGACGACCGTAGCCCCGAGCGCCCCCGCGCCCGTCGCACCCGACGCCTCGGCGTCCCAGGGAAAGGGGGAGAGCACCGACCCGTCGGCGTTCGCCGCCGAGTTCGAGAGCGCCCTGACCTCCCTCACCGCTGCCGTGGCATCCCCGGCCGCTACGGTGCCGGCAGCCACGACGGCCGCTTCCGCTTCCGCGTCCGCGTCCGCTTCCTCTTCCGCTTCCGAAACGACGGCGTCCGCCACCCTCCCGGTGCCGGAACTGGCATCCGCTGAGGGGGCCGCCTCCGTCCTGTCGGAAGTGGTGGCCGTGCCCGCCGTTCCGAGCGGGTCGCTCGCCGCCCCCCTTCCCGAAACCCCGGTCGTGCCGATCCCGACGTCCGAAGTAACGGAGCTCGCGGGGGTCTCTACCCCTGATGCCGGGGTTGCCGCTCCTGCGGGCACCCCCCTTTCCGTCATGTCGGACGCAGCGCCCGCCGTGACCGACGACAGCGGCGACGACGAGACAGCCGGCACGGATGCCCCCGCCGAGCCCGAGGCCGTGCTCGACCTGCTCGGGGCCGCGGTTCCCGCGCCAACGCAGCCCGTCGTCCAGGCCACGTCCGAGCGTTCCTCGTCGTCGGAGTCGGCGACCGCCGTCGCCTCGGTCTCACGCTCGGCGACCACAGAGTCCGCTCCCGCGCCGACCGCGTCAGCTCCTGTCGACGCCGCGACACCGGCGGCACCGACACCCCCGGTAGTCGCACCCGCGACGCCGGCACTCCAGGCCCCCGACGAGGTCGCGGCACCCGCGGCGCCGGCCCGCGCTCAGGCGCCCGATCTCGTCGGACAACTCGCCCGCCCGCTGCACGGGCTCCGCTCGTTCGGCGACGGGACGCACATCATCACCATCCGCGTCACACCCGAGAACCTCGGTCCGGTCGCCGTGCGCGCCCACGTGAGCGGCGACAGCATGCGCATCGAGCTCGTCGCCCCCACCGAGCAGGCGCGCGAGGCGATCAAGACGATCCTGCCCGACCTGCGCCGTGACCTGTCCGGGTCGGGCGGCCAGGCGACGCTCGACCTGTCGTCGGGCAACCAGTCGTCGGGGCGCGAGAGCGCTCCGCGCGACAGCGCACCCTCGAGCCGGGGCAACGATCTCGCCGCCTCGACGCCCGCCACGGGCATCCGGAACCTCTCCCGTACCGACGCCGCACTCGACGTGCTGGCCTGACCTCCAACGAACAGAAAGGACGACCATGACTGACGCCATCGACACGATCGTCAACAACAGCAACGTGCAGGTTCCCGCCGCCGTGAGCTCGGTCACCAACGCGTCCAAGCAGAAGATGGACGGCCAGATGTTCCTCCAGCTGCTCGTGGCGCAGCTTCGAGCACAGGACCCTAGCTCGCCCATGGACACCAACGCGATGATGACGCAGACCGCGCAGCTCGCGAGCATGGAGCAGCTCACCACCATGTCGAACCTCACGCAGGAGTCGTTCTCTCTCCAGATGCGGGTCGCGGCCTCCTCCCTCATCGGCAAGGAGGTCGGCTACGTCGACGCCGACGGCAAGGAGCAGAAGGGCATCGCCACCTCGGTGTCGTTCGCCAACTCCGTGCCCATGGTCACCATCGGTGACAAGTCCATCCGCCTCGACGCCATCTCCGGCATCACCACGGCATCCGCCGCTGCAGCTTCCTAGCATCACCCCAACGAAAGGCACATCATGCTTCGCGCTCTCTACTCAGCGATCTCGGGACTCCGCTCCCACCAGACGATGCTCGACGTGACGGGTAACAACATCGCCAACGTCAACACCACCGCCTTCAAGGCCTCGGCCACGCAGTTCCAGGACACGCTCTCGCAGCTCACCCGTGGCGCGAGCGGCCCGCAGGCCGCGGCCGGTGGAAGCAACCCCGCCCAGATCGGTCTCGGTGTGCAGGTCGCCGCGATCTCGACGAACTTCTCGCAGGGCTCAGCGCAGGCGACCGGACGCTCGACCGACATGATGATCTCCGGTGACGGGTTCTTCGTGGTCCAGTCGGGTGGCGAGACGCTCTACACCCGCGCCGGCTCGTTCTCGTTCGACTCGGGCGGCCGCCTCGTGACCCCGGACGGCGCACTCGTGCAGGGTTGGACTGCAGTCAACGGGGTCGTACCCACGACGGGCGGCGCGGTCGGCAACATCACCCTTCCGCAGAACGCCGTGGCGCCCGCCGTCCAGACCACGTCGGTGACGATGACCGGCAACCTGCCCGCCGGCCTCGCCGTCGGACAGACCCTCACGCGCGACGTCGACGTCTACGACTCGACCGGTGTGCCCCGCACGCTCTCGATGACCTTCGAGCGCACGGCGACCGGATGGGATGTCGACGCGGTGGACGGCGCGACGACCACCTCGGGCTCCATCGCCTACACCAACGGCGTGCTGACCTCGGGTGGCACTCTCGCTGTCGGCGGCATCAGCGTCGACTTCGCGGGCACGACCGGATTCGACGGCCTCCAGACCATCGCGGCCAGCAAGCAGGACGGCCGCGAGCCCGGAACCCTCCAGTCGTTCTCGCTCGCGAAGGACGGCACGCTCGTCGGTTCGTTCAGCAACGGCGCGACTGAGGCCATCGCCCGCATCTCGCTCGCGACCTTCGTCAACCCCGGCGGCCTCGAGAAGGCGGGCGGCTCGACCTACCGCACCTCGATCAACTCGGGAACCGCGACGCTCGGCACCGCCGGCAGCGGCGGAATCGGCTCGCTCATGGGCGGCGCGCTCGAGATGTCGAACGTCGACCTCTCGCAGGAGTTCACCAACCTGATCGTCGCCCAGCGCGGTTTCCAGGCCAACGCTCGCATCATCACGACGTCAGACGAGGTACTGCAGGAGCTCACCAACCTGAAGCGCTAGTCATCCTGACCTCATAATGGGGTACAGGCGCGGCCCCGAACGGGGTACGCGCCCGCCCTAACGTGCTTACGCCCCCCGCCGAGAGTGGTGAGTGACGCCGACTCTCTCTGTCGGCAAATGGGGGATTCAACGATGATCGTGGTAACGCGACTCAACAACACGCGCTTCGCGGTCAACCCTGACCTCATCGAGCGCATCCAGTCCAGCCCGGATACGACGCTGACGCTCGTGGGGGGCACCAGCTACATCGTCACCGAGACCATGGACGAGGTCATCGAGATGATCGCGGCGTTCCGCGCCGGTGTCATCGCGCGGGCCCGTGCCATGCCGACCTTCGACGGACCGGGCACGTCGCTCGGAGTCGTGCCGTTCGACCGCGCGGAGCGCACCGCTCCCTCCGGGAGCCGCTGATGGATCCCGCAACCATAATCGGCATCGTCATCGCCTTCGGGGCGCTCATGGCGATGATGACGATGGAGGGTGCATCCCTCAACGCCATCCTGCTGCCCGCGCCCATGATCCTCGTGTTCGGCGCGACGATCGCCGTGGGCATCGCGTCGACCACCGTGCCCGACGCCATCCAGGCCGTCAAGTCGCTGCCGCGCGCCTTCAAGGGCGTCAAGTTCAAGCCCCAGGCAACCATCGACCAGCTCGTCGAGCTCGCCGAGGTCGCGCGCCGCCAGGGCCTGCTCGCCCTCGAGCAGGAGGCCGACAAGATCGACGACGAGTTCCTCAAGTCGGCTCTGCAGGGTGTTGCCGACGGCATGGACGCCGAGGATCTCGCGATCATGCTCGAAGACCAGGTCGCCACGCGCGAGCGCGCCGCCCGCCAGGCCGCCAAGTTCTTCACGAGCATGGGCGGTTACGCCCCCACGATCGGCATCATCGGTACCGTCGTCTCGCTCACGCACGTGCTCGAGAACCTGTCCGACCCCGGATCCCTCGGCCACTCCATCGCGGCGGCCTTCGTCGCGACGCTGTGGGGAGTGCTCTCCGCGAACTTCCTGTGGCTGCCCATCGGCACTCGCCTCATTCGCCTCGTGGAGCTCGACGTGCAGCGCATGACCATCATCGTCGAGGGCATCCTCGCCCTCCAGGCCGGCAACCAGCCGCGCGTCGTCGGGGAGCGCCTGCGGGCCCTCGTTCCCGCGCACGCCCTCGCGAAGCCGGAGAAACTGGCGAAGGCAGCATGAGCAGGCGCGGACGTGGCCACAAGGGAGGTGGCCACGAAGAAGGCCACGCCGACGAGCGCTGGCTCGTCTCCTACGCGGACATGATCACCGTGCTGATGTGCCTGTTCCTCGTCCTCTTCGCGATGTCGAGCATCGACGCGGACAAGTACGCCCAGCTCAAAGACTCGCTTGCGACCGGGTTCGGCACGACGCCGAGCACCGAGGTCGATTCCTCCGTCGGCGTGATCGTCGAACCCCAGTACGTCAACGCCGAAGGCATCGGGTTCACCGCTGCCGAGACGGAGACGAAGGGCAAGAAGCAGGAGGAGGCGAAGAAGGAGGTCGAGAAGTTCCAGGCTCTCATCGCCCAGATCAGCTCGAACCTCGCGGCCCAGGGCCTGCAAGACCAGGTGAGCTATTCCATCGACGCCCGCGGGCTCACGGTGAAACTGCTTGGCGGCCAGACCTACTTCGCGGGTGACAGTGCCCTGCTGCAACCGGATGCCGTCACCGCGGTCGACGCGGTGGGCGCAGCCCTCGCGGGCATGACCAACCACATCTCCGTCGAGGGCCACATCGACCCGTACGGCCAGGGCTCGCCCGCGCTCAACGATTGGGAGCTCGCCGGCGCCCGCAGCACTGCCGTGCTTCGCCGACTTGTGGAGACCGATACGATCTCGCCCGAGCGCATCTCCTCGACGAGCTATGGCGGCGTGCATCCCGAGGTCAATTCGGAATCGGCGCTCAACCGCCGCGTCGACATCGTCGTCATGACCGACCTTCCGGCGGACACCGCCGCGCTCATCCCGGAGGCCGTAGCCAGCCAGCACTGACGAGTGCCCGAAAATCGGGCGGGAGATCTACTAACGCGGGCGCGCAAGCGTCCGATAGTTCGACACGTGACGATTCAGATGGTGTCCGGCGTACCCGCTCGCACTGTCGAACCCGAGCCGTACGACTTTTCCAGGCCCACGCGCCTTCCGCGCGAGCAGTCCGCCGATCTCATGCGCGGCATGGACTCCTTCGCCCGCTCGTGGGTCACCGAGCTCTCCGCGAAGCTGCGCACCGACTGCCAGGCCACGGTCACGGGCGTGTCGCTCGTCCCTTACGAGGACTACATCGGCACGCTCCCCGAATCGGCAGCGATGATCCTGCTCTCCATGGACACCGTGCTCGCCCGCGGCGTCATGCAGTTTCCGCTGCAGCACTCCCTTGGCTGGGCCGAGCGCATGCTCGGGGGAGCCGGTCGCACGGACATCCCCGAACGCCCCTTCTCGCCGATCGAGCAGGCCCTGCTCACGAAGGTCGTCACGGGGGCTCTCGCAACGATGGCCTACAGCCTCGGAGCGGTGTTCCCGCAGAACATGAAAGTCGATCGAATCGAGTACACGCCGCAAGCCGCGAAGGCTGCGGGGCCGCTGGATGCCACTATCGTCACATCGCTCGAACTGACTGTCGGCGACACGACCTCCCTCATCACGTTCGCCCTCCCGGCCGACGCGCTCTCGAGCGGCCAGGACGAGTCGCCGAACGCCAGTGAGGACGAGCCCCTCGATCTCATGCTCGCCCATATGGCGAACGTTCCCGTGCGGGTGTCGCTGCAGTTCCAGCCGACGCGCGTGAGGCCAGAGGTCGTGCTCGGACTCGCCGAGGGTGACCTCATCCGCATGACCCATTCGAAGAATCGCCCGCTCAACTTCGCCGTCGAAGGCCATGTCATGGCCAAGGCAGCGGTGGGAGCGAGCGGATCGCAGCTCGCCTGCGTGATCGTCGATACCCAGGAGACCCCATGAGCAGCACCACCGCACCGACCACGGCGAGCGCCACGCGCGACTACGCGATGCAGGTCGCGGCGGTCGAGGCGCTGGCAGACTCGCTCCCCGGCTCCGAGCGCCCGACGGTCGTCAACCACCCCTCGCCTGAGCAGCTCTCCGGCCCGTTCTCCGTGGCGCTCGCCGCGGAGTTCGTTGGGGTCCGTTCCGCCGACATCGCCCTCGTGCTCAACGACCGCACAGTTCTGGCCGAGGCCGCGGGTGTCGACGAGGCGCTCGCCGAGCCCGCAGAGCTCGTCCGCCCCGCCATCGAGGCCGCCAGCGCGACCCTCGGCGTCGGGGTCCTCGGCGACATCACCGAGGCGGATGCCTCAGCCATCGTCGCCGCCTCCGGCACCGCAGTCTTCGAACTCACCACGGCGGCAGGCTCCATCGGCTGGTTCGCGATCCGCCTGCACGCTACGGCGATCACTTCGGCAGCGCCCGCACCCTCGGCGCCGACATCCGGCAATCTGTCGCGCATCAGCAACGTCGAGATGTCGCTGACCGTCGAGATCGGCCGCACCCGGATGGCCGTGCGAGATCTGCTCGCCCTCGAGCCCGGTGCCGTGGTCGAACTCGACCGCTCCGCGGGCACCCCCGCCGACATCCTGCTCAACGGCAAGCTCATCGCGCACGGCGATGTCGTCGTCGTCGACCAGGACTACGCCGTGCGCATCACCCGCATCCTCGACAACCCCGAGGCCACGCTCTAGTGGACACAGTCTTCCTCACCCTGCGCGTCGTCCTGTCTCTTGCGGCAGTGCTCGGGGTCATCTGGTACGCGCAGCGCAAGATCAGCAAGGGCACGCGCGCGAGGCAGGGCAAGACCATCACCGTCGTCGGCAGGCAGGGCGTGGGCGCGAAGGCCTCCGTCGCCGTCATTGACGTGGATGGCAAGAGATTTCTCCTGGGAGTCACCGAGCACTCGGTGAACATCCTGCATACATCGGACACGCCCGAGGCACCCGCCGAGGCGTTTTCACGAGTCCTCACGGAAGAGGGCGGCGATGTGGCGGTAGAGGCGGTGAGACCAGTGAGTAGCAGTACGCCGCTCGCCGGGTCGATCCTCTCGGCCGACACCTGGCGTCGCGCGTTCGCCAGCCTCAAGCCTTGAGGCGGGCCACGGCCCTGCGTACTGCCGGGGCGGTAGTCGTCGCAGGCGTCATGACGGTGCTTCTCACGGGCTTCGTGGGGGTTCCCACCGATGACACGGTTCCGAACCCCGAGCCCACCGGCACGATCGGCAGTGTCGTCGACGGCGTGGTGGGCGTCACGATCAACGGCCCGGATGGCGCACCGGCGTCGTCGATCCTCGTGCTGCTCGGCATCACAGTGCTGTCGATCGCCCCCGCGATCCTGCTCATGATGAGCTCCTTCACGAAGATCTTCATCGTGCTCGCGATGACCCGCAACGCGCTCGGCCTCACGTCGATCCCGCCCACACAGGTGCTCGCGGGCCTTGCGCTGTTCCTCTCCATCTTCATCATGTGGCCCACCCTCGCCGCCGTGAACACGTCGGCCGTGCAGCCCTATCTCGACGGGTCAATCGATTTCCAGGGCGCCGTGGATGCCGCAGCCGGTCCGCTGCGCACGTTCATGCTCGCTCACACGCGCGAGGAAGACCTCGGGCTCATGACGCGGGCCGCGAACCTCGCCAACCCCGACTCGCCCGATGTCGTGCCGCTGCAGACACTCATCCCGGCGTTCATGATCTCGGAGCTGCGCGCGGGCTTCATCATCGGCTTCGTCATCTTCGTGCCGTTCCTCGTGATCGACCTCGTCGTCTCCGCCGGCCTCATGGCCATGGGCATGATGATGCTGCCGCCCGTCATGATCTCGCTGCCGTTCAAGATCCTGCTGTTCATCCTCGTCGACGGGTGGGGGCTCATCATCACGGCCCTCGTGGGCAGTTACGGGTTGGGAACATGAACCCGGCAGTCGTCATCGACATCGGCGTGCAGGCGCTCGTGGTCGCCGCCAAGCTCGGTGCGCCCATGCTCGTGACGGCGCTCGTCGTGGGCTTCGCGATCTCGGTGTTCCAGTCGATCACCCAGATTCAGGAGGTCACGCTCTCCTTCGTCCCCAAGGCCGTCGCCGTCGCCCTCGCCCTCGTGATCAGCGGCCAGTGGATGATCGCCGAGATGGTCACCTTCACCCAGACGCTGTTCGACCGCATCCCGCAGCTGGTCGGCGGGTGACGTGTTCGGATTCGACGCTGCGTGGATCGAAGCCGTGATGCTCGCCGGAGTACGGGTCACGGCCTTTCTCGTCATTGCGCCGCCGTTCTCGTACGCGGGAATTCCCGCGCGCATCAAGGCCATGCTCGGCGTGGGCCTCGCCATCGCGATCGCCCCGCGCGTGACGAGCGGATACGCCACCCTCGACACGGGCCCGTTCCTCGTGGCGATCGTCATGCAGCTGCTCGTCGGGCTCTTCCTCGGCTTCCTCGTCATGATGGCGTTCTCGGCTGTGCAGTCGGCGGGTAACCTCATCGACCTGTTCGGCGGATTCCAGCTCGCGCAGGCCTTCGACCCGCAGTCGATGATCAACGGCGCGCAGTTCACTCGCCTCTTCCACATGGCGGCGCTCGCCTTGCTGTTCTCGACGGACGGGTATCAGCTCATCCTGGGTGGGCTCATGCGCAGTTTCGATGCCATCCCCGTGACCATGACGCTCTCGGCAGCCCCCGATCCGGCCCTCATCGTCGCCGGATTTTCGCAGTTGTTCCTCTCGGCGCTGCAGATCGCCGGCCCCATGGTTGTCGTGCTGTTCCTCGCCGACGTCGGCCTCGGCCTGCTCACGCGCGTCGCGCCCGCCATCAACGCGTTCGCCCTCGGCTTCCCGCTCAAGATCCTGATCACGGTGATGTTCGCGGGCGTCGTGTTCCTCGCGCTGCCGCGCGTGGTCTCCGCAATAACCCAGGACGTCGTCAAGGCGATGGTGGGGGTCTTCTCGTGAGCGACGCACAGGAGAAGACAGAGGACGCCACCCCGAAGCGCATGAAGGAGGTGCGCGCCAAGGGCCAGCTCTCGCACTCGCGCGACCTCGTGCAGTGGGTGGCGGTCGGCGCTGCCGCGGTCATGATCCCCGGCGTCGTGAACTCGGTCAAAGACTCGAGTGCCGCGGCCCTCATCGGCCTCCGGGATGTGATCGCGCATCCGGATCCCGAGACCGCGGTCAAGATCCTGCGCGACCAGATGGGGACGATCATCCCCGCGCTCACCCCCATGTTCATCGTCGTGGTGATCGCCGTCGTCGCGGCCACGGCCGTGCAGGGCGGCATCCACCTCAAGCGCCCGGCGCCCAAGTTCGACCAGTTCGATCCCATCGCCGGCATCAAGCGCGTGTTCGGCATGCAGGCACTGTGGGAGGGCGCGAAGGCGCTGCTCAAGACCGCCGTCGTGGGCCTCGTGCTGGTGTCTGTGCTGCAGGGTCTCATGCCGCTGCTGCACGTGGCGGGCGGGCTGCCGATCTCGAACCTCATCGCCGAGACCACGGGCAGCGTCGCCTCGATCATGCAGGCGGCCATCATCGCGGGCCTGGGTCTTGCCGCCGTCGACCTCTTCGTGGTCATGCGACGCAACCGCAAGAGCACTCGCATGTCGAAGAAGGAGGTCGCCGACGAGAACAAGAGCTCGGAGGGCGACCCCATGATCCGCGCCATGCGCAGATCCCGCCAACTTCAGATGGGCCGCAACCGGATGCTCGCCGCCGTCACCGGCGCGGACGTGGTGCTGTTGAACCCCACCCACATCGCTGTCGCCCTCAAGTACGAGGCCGGCAAGTCGGCCCCCCGTGTCGTGGCCAAGGGAGCGGACGCCGTCGCCCTCAAGATCCGCGAGAAGGCCACGCAGAACGACATCCCCATGGTGGAGGACATCGCTCTGGCGCGCGCCATCCACGCCGCGTGCGAGGTCGGCCAGGAGATTCCCGCAGAGCTCTACACGGCCGTCGCGCGCGTTCTCGCGTTCGTGATGGCCCTCAAGTCCCGCGGTGCCGCCAAGGGCACCCACAAGCTCGCCCCCCAGACAGCATGATCACCGGAGGTACGGCATGAGAAGAAACCTCGCGACATTCGCGGTCCCGGTGGGGGTCGTGGGCATCGTCATGCTGCTCGTCGTGCCCGTGCCCGCGTGGCTGCTCGACGTGCTCATCATCGTCAACATCCTCTTCGCGCTCGTGATCCTGCTCACGACGATGTTCGTCAAGCGCCCGCTCGACTTCTCGGTGTTCCCGTCGCTGCTGCTCGTCGCGACGCTGTTCCGACTGGGCCTCAACGTCGCGTCCACGCGACTGGTGCTGGGGGAGGGCTACGCCGGCCAGGTCATCCACGCGCTCGGAACGGTGGCTATCAACGGGTCGCTCATCATCGGCGGCGTGATCTTCCTCATCCTCGTCGTCATCCAGTTCGTGGTGGTCACCAAGGGTGCCGAGCGCGTAGCCGAGGTCGGCGCCCGCTTCACCCTCGACGCCATGCCCGGCAAGCAGATGGCCATCGACGCCGACCTCAACACGGGGGCGATCACCGAGGAGCAGGCGAAGGCCCGCCGCGCAGACATTGCCGCCGAGGCCGACTTCTACGGCGCGATGGACGGTGCGTCCAAGTTCGTCAAGGGTGATGCCATCGCCGGAATCATCATCATCATCATCAACATCATCGGCGGCATCGGGATCGGCATGCTGCAGCGCGGCATGGACATCATGGACGCGGTCAACACCTACAGCCTCCTGACCATCGGCGACGGCCTCACTTCGCAGATCCCCGCCCTCCTCATGGCCGTCTCCACGGGCATGATCGTGACGCGCTCCAACGTCGAGTCCGACATGGGCTCGCAGACTTCCAAGCAGCTGTCGCAGAGCCGGATGGCCCTCACGATCGCGGGCGTTGCCGCGATCCTCCTCGGCCTCGTGCCCGAGATGCCGATCGTCGCGTTCTGGATCGTCGGCATCACCCTCATCGTGTTCGGACAGCGCATCGCCGCCCGCGAGAAGGCCCGCGAGGTCGCGGAGGCCACGGCGGAGGCCGTCGAGGCGACCGCCCCGAAGGAGACTCCCGAGGAGCTCATCGAGCAGATGCGCGTGCACGCACTCGAGGTGCAGCTCGCTCCCGACCTCGTCGACCTGGCCTCCGGCTCGGGCGACGATCTGCTCGCACGTGTTCGCGGCCTGCGCCGCCGCCTCGCGCTCGAGATGGGCATCGTCGTGCCGCCCGTGCGCACGCGTGACAGCCTCGAACTGCCGCAGTCGACCTACGTCATCCGCGTCGCGGGTGTGGAGGCCGGCCGTGGCATGGCCCCTCCCGGTCGCGTTCTCGCGCTCGGGGACAACCTCGAGTCGCTGCCCGGCAGCGTGACGGTCGATCCCGTGTTCGGCCTCGCGGGCAAGTGGGTGCCGCTCGAGATGCGGCACTCGGCCGAGCTCGCCGGCGCGACCGTCATCGACCGGGTATCCGTCATCGTCACGCACCTCTCCGCGATCGTCACGGCCAACGCCGCGCGCCTGCTCACGCGCGAGGATGTTCGCCTCCTCACCGACGGCGTGAAGCAGGTGAACCCCGCCGCGGCCGACGAGCTCGTGCCCTCGCTGCTCTCCCTCGGCGAGGTGCAGCGCGTGCTGCAGGGACTCCTCACCGAGGAGGTCCCCATCAACGACCTGCCGCGCGTGTACGAGGCACTCGCCCTGCGCGCCAAGGTCAACACCGACCCGGAGGGACTCATCGAGGCCGCCCGGCTGGCCATCGCGCCGCTCATCGTCTCGAAGAAGGTCGAGGCGGGGGTGCTGCGCATCATCATGATCGACCCCGTACTCGAGCAGTCGATGCTCGAGGCGCTGCGGCCCTCGGAGTTGGGGTCGCAGATCCTCCTCGATCAGGGCAGGCTCGAGCACGTGCTGAACAGTGTGCGCGGAATCGTGGAGCAAGCCTCCGAGAAGGGCATGACGCCCGTGCTCGTGTGCGCCCCCGCGCTTCGGCCCGCCATCCGTCGGCTCGTCGGCCCGCAGATCAGCGGCCTCGCCGTGCTGTCGTACCAGGAGGTGACGTCGGCGCAGGTCGGCATCGAGACGATCGGGGTGGTGCGTGCCTTCGATTCGATTCCGGCTTGATCCGGCCCCGCTCGACCGCGTCGCCGAGACGGTCAGGGAGCGCTACGGCGTAGCCGCCACGATCGTCTCCGCCGAGGAGGTGCGCGTGGGTGGTGTCGGGGGGTTCTTCGCGCGCCGCTTCCTCGACGTCGTCGTCGACGTGCCCGACCCGTCGCAGCCCCAGGAGTGGACGGCGCACCGCACCACGGGCGCGTTCGACTCCCTCATCGGGGCCGCCGACCGCGGCGACCGCCTCGACCTGCCCGTGGATGCGACGGCAGTACCGCCGCTCTCCACCGAGTCCGACGCCTTCACGGGCGTGCTCGAAGACCTCCAGCGCTACGCCTCACCCTCGGCCCCCGTCGCCACGGCCACACGCCGCAAGGCACGGCCCGTGGTGCTCCTGAAGGCTCCGGGCGACCTCGTCGTCATCGCAGGCATCGGCGACGACGCCATGACCGTGGCCCGCTCGCTCGCGGGGGAGCGCGGGGGTGCCGAGATCGTCGCGGGCGGCGCGCATCCGGTCGCCCTCGGCATGAACCGCGTCACCGACCGGCGCACGGCGTTCTCCGCGCGAGCCCGCGGGGTCGAGAACCAGCGCGCCACGATCGTCGCGTACTCAATCGAACCGGGGGATGCGCGGCTCGCCGCCCACGCTGCCGCGCTCGCGAGCATCCGGCCAGACCAGCTATGGCTCGCCGTCGACGCCTCGCGCAAGCCGGAGGACACGGCAGCCTGGGTCAACTCGGTGTGCACTGTCGTCTCGGTGCAGGCGCTCGCCGTACTGCGCACGGCGTGGACGTCGACGCCCGAGAGCGTGCGCACCCTCGGCCTGCCGGAGGGGTGGTCCGACTCTGTCGGATAGGCTGGCGCCATGCTCGTCCTGACCCGCAAGCGCGGAGAACAGATCCTCATCGGGGACGACATCGTGATCACCATCCTCGATACGAAGGGTGATTCGGTGCGCGTCGGTATCGATGCGCCCCGCGGCGTCGTCATCCACCGCCTCGAGGTCATGCAGGCCGTCACCGAGGCGAACCTCGAGGCGACGCGCGCGCCCGCTGCCGACGGCCAGACCCTCGCCGGGATGCTCGGAGCGTTCCAGAAGCCCGCCCCGAAAACGCCCTCAGACGAGGCCTGACGCGACTGGCCCCACAACGTGGGGCACCCTCTTGCGGGACTGTCCCCCGGCTTAACCCTCGGGTTACGTTCGATACCCAAGGGGAGAACTGCGTCAGCGGTTCGCATGTCAAATGGGGGGAGGGTCGTCGTGATTTCACTTGCCGAAATTCTGGTGCTGCGCGGCCTCATGCCCATCGAGAGCCTCGACCAGGTCGGTGCCTCGCCGTCGAGCGATGAGTTCCTGATCAGCGAGCTCACGGGTGCGGGCAAGGTCACCGAGGCGCAAGTCGCCTCCGCGCGCGCCGCCCAGCTCGGCATCCCCTTCGTCGAACTCGCTGATTACCCCGTCGATCGCATGGCCGTCGAGATGGTTCCCACGAGCCTGCTGCGCCGCCACGAGGTGCTCCCGATCTCCATCGAGGGCAACCGGCTCATCATCGCCATGGCCGACCCCGGCGACGTCATCGCCCTCGACGACGTACGCGCGAGCGTGCACCTCATGGTCCACCCGGTACTGGCCGAGCAGGCAGACCTCCGCGCCGCCCTCGCCCGGTTCGTGCGCTCCGACGGTGAGCTGAGCGACCTCACGACGGCGATCGTCGACGAGTCGGGCGCATCCGACAGCACGGCGATGCAGGTGTCCGAGGCGTCGGATGACGATGCCCCGGTCGTGCGCTTCGTGAACCTGCTCATCAGCCAGGGCATCCAGGACCACGCGTCCGACATCCACATCGAGCCCGGCGAGCACGAGCTCATGGTGCGGTACCGTATCGACGGCGTGCTGCACGTCATGCAGCGCGCCCCCAAGAACATCCAGAACGGCGTCATCTCGCGACTCAAGATCATGTCGGACATCGACATCGCCGAGCGCCGCAAGCCGCAGGACGGCCGCATGTCGGTGCGTCACGCCGACCGCCAGATCGATCTGCGCGTCGCGACCCTCCCCACCGTGTGGGGCGAGAAGGTCGTCATGCGAATCCTCGACAACACCAACACGGCGATGTCGATCGAGCAGCTCAACCTGCTGGGCCGCAACGCCGACGTGTTCCGCAACTCGTACACGAAGCCCAACGGCATGATCCTTGTCACAGGCCCCACGGGATCCGGCAAGTCGACGACGCTCTACACGACGCTCAAGGCCGTCGCGCGCCCCGAGATCAATGTCATCACCGTCGAAGACCCGGTCGAGTACCGGATGCCCGGCATCAACCAAGTGCAGGTGAACCCGAAGGCCGGCCTCACGTTCGCGAGCGCCCTGCGCTCGATCCTGCGCTCAGACCCCGACGTCGTGCTCCTCGGAGAGATCCGCGACCACGAGACGGCGCAGATCGCCATCGAGGCGTCGCTCACGGGCCACCTCGTGCTCTCCACGCTCCACACCAACGACGCGCCGAGCGCCATCACGCGACTCATCGAGATGGATATCGAGCCCTTCCTGGTCGGCTCCGCCCTCGACTCCGTCATGGCCCAGCGCCTCGCGCGCCGCCTGTGCGACCGCTGCAAGACGGCGTACCAGCCGAACCCCCAGGATCTCGTGAACCTGGGAATGGGCTACGACGGCTCCTACGCGCCGCCCACACTCTTCGCCCCGGCCGGATGCTCGGCGTGCTCGAACACCGGATACCGCGGTCGAGTCGCACTGCACGAGATCATGCCCGTCAGTGAAGAGATCGAACGTCTTACCGTCAGTCGGGCATCCAGCCTGGAGATCAAGCACACCGCCGTGTCCCAGGGGATGTCGACGCTGCGCGTCGACGGGTGGGAAAAGGCGCGGCTTGGTCTGACGTCTATCGAAGAGATTCTGCGAGTCGTGGCCTGATGGACAGGTCACAAGGGGGATACATGGAAGAGCCGATGTACGCCATTCCGGCGTTCGATGCACACGGTGCGCCGTTGCCGTCGTCCGATCAGGGATCGCGCCGCGACAGTCTGCCTCAGCGGCCGCGCCGCTCGGAGACCTCGGTGTTCGCGCCGAACCCCGAGTTCACGATGACGACGCCGCTCGCCGACCAGGCAGCGACGGCGCTGCAGTCTGCGCCGCCGCCCGCCTACGCGATGCCCATCGACGACATGGCGCCGCCCGCGGCCGTCTACGAGCTGCCCCTTACGGATGCCGCCCCGCCGTCGTGGGATTCCCTCGACTCGGCACCCTCGTACCCGGCACCGGTGTACGACGCGCCCGTCGTCGAGCCCGCGCCGCCCGTCTACGACCTGTCCGGGGAGGCGCACCCGGCACCGGTGTACGACGTGTCTGCGCTCGTGCTCCCGCTACCCGCCGACCTCTCATCGGCGCCGCCGCCCGCTGCCGCGTACCGCGTGCCGGCGTTCGACCCGCCGGCCGCCGACTTCGCCTTCGACGTCGACGCCCCCGTCGTCGTCAAAGAGGCGACGGGCGATCTGCTGTCCGCACTTCGCGAGGTGCTCTTCCGCGGCGCATCCGACCTGCACATCAGCTCGGGCGCTCCGCCCATGCTGCGCATCGACGGCGCACTCGGCCCGATCGCCGACGGCACCCCGTGGAGCCGCGAGACCGTGCGCGAGACGCTCCTCGGCCTGCTCTCCCCGTACGAGCGGGAGCGCTTCGAGTCCGCCCTTGAGCTCGACTTCGCATACACGCTCACCGCCAACGCGCGGTTCCGCGTCAACTACTACATGGACCGCGGCGCGATGAGCGCTGCCTTCCGCATCATCCCGAACGAGGTCAAGCAGCTTGCGCAGCTCGGCATCCCCGAGGTCGTGTCGCAGTTCGCGACGCTGCCGCGCGGACTCGTGCTCGTCACGGGACCCACGGGCTCGGGCAAGTCGACGACGCTCGCGGCGCTCATCGACATCGTCAACTCGACGCGCACCGACCACATCATGACCGTCGAGGATCCCATCGAGTTCCTGCACAGGAACAAGAAGTCGCTCGTGCACCAGCGCGAGGTCGGGCGCGACACCCAGAGCTTCAGCTCGGCGCTCAAGCACGTGCTGCGCCAAGACCCGGATGTGATCCTCATCGGCGAGCTGCGTGACCTCGAGACCATCTCGACCGCCCTCACGGCCGCCGAGACCGGCCACCTCGTCTTCGCGACCCTGCACACGCAGGATGCCGCGCAGACGATCGACCGCATCATCGATGTCTACCCGCCGCACCAGCAGATGCAGATCCGCTCGCAGCTCGCGTCCACCCTGCAGGGCATCGTGTGTCAGACGCTCGTGAAGCGCGCGACTGGAGCCGGCCGGGTCGTCGCCGCCGAGGTGCTCATGATGACGCCCGCCATCGGGAACCTCATCCGCGAGGGCAAGACGTTCCAGATCGGCTCGGCCATGCAGGCCGGCCGCGCCCAGGGGATGAGCACACTCGACCAGCACCTGGCCGAGCTCGTCAACGCCGGCCACATCTCGCGCCAATCGGCGATCGACAAGGCGCGCGACATCGCGGCGATGAGCCGCATGATCACGCGCGTCGACGTCGCCGAGCAGACCGACGGCTCCTTCGGAAGTTTCGCAGCACCAGCTAAGGCAGGAAACTGATGTCCACCACCGCGCTTCGCTCGTACGAGTACAAGACCCGCAACACCTCCGGCAAGCTCGTGAAGGGCCGGCTGGAGGCCATGAACGAGAACGCCGCGGCGGCCAAGCTGAACGGCATGGGCCTCACGCCCGTGGCGATCAAGGAGGCGGCGGCAGGCACGGGCCTCAACAAGGAGATCTCGTTCGGAGGCGGCGGCAAGCAGATCAATCTCAAAGACCTGGCCGTCATGACGCGCCAGCTCTCGACGATGATCAGTGCCGGCCTCACGCTGCTCAAGGCGCTCTCGATCCTTTCCGAGCAGACCCAGAACAAGAAGCTCGCCGCCGTGCTGAGCAAGGTGACGCACGAGGTGGAGATCGGCAGTTCACTCTCCGACGCGATGGCGCGCTATCCCATCGACTTCCCGCCCCTCATGATCAACATGGTGCGAGCCGGCGAGGTCGGCGGCTTCCTCGATGGCGCCCTCGACTCAATCGCCCACAACTTCGAGAAGGAGGCCAAGCTCCGCGCGACCATCAAGTCGGCCATGGCCTACCCCATGATGGTGCTCGCGCTGTCGGGCGTCGCTGTGGTGCTCATGCTCCTGTTCATCGTGCCCGTGTTCAAGGACATGTTCGAGGGTCTCGGCAGCGAGCTGCCCCTGCCCACGCAGGCCCTCGTAACCCTCTCCGGCGCGATGGTCTACGTGCTGCCGATCGGCTTCGTAGTCTTCCTCGTCTTCTCGGTCTGGTGGAACAAGAACAAGAACACGGATGCCGTACTGCGCGTCGTCGATCCCATCAAGCTGAGGCTGCCCATTTTCGGAGCGCTCATGAAGAAGATCGCGGTCGCTCGCTTCACGCGAAACCTCTCGAACATGATCGGCGCGGGTGTGCCCATCCTGCAGGCCCTGTCGATCGTGGGGGAGACCTCCGGTAACTGGGTGATCGCGCAGGCGGCCAAGCGCGTTGCGGACTCGGTGCGCCAAGGACACAGCATCGCAGCGCCATTGGCGGAGGAGTCCGTCTTCCCGCCCATGGTGGTGCAGATGATCTCGGTGGGGGAAGACTCAGGCTCTCTGGAGATCATGCTGAGCAAGGTTTCCGACTTCTACGATGACGAAGTGCAGGCCACCACCGAGGCCCTCACAAGCCTCATCGAGCCCCTTCTGATCGCCTTCCTGGGCGTCGTCGTGGGTGGCATGATCATCGCCCTGTACCTGCCGATCTTCAGCATCGCGACCGTCGTCAAGTAGGGTCTGCCCCCTTTCGGGTGCGCCACGGAATGGGGTGTCAAAACCCCCCATCCGTGGGATTACACCCCCCTCTGTACCCCGAATAACTTGTGATCAGTCGGGTCTTCGCCGGTTTGGGGGGACGGCTCGAAAACACATCCTTCTATCAAGAAATGGACCACATCATGACCCGCTTTATGAATGCACTCACCGCGAAGCGCGCTTCGTTCGGCAAGGACGAGAAGGGCTTCACGCTCATCGAGCTCCTCGTCGTCGTCATCATCATCGGTGTTCTCGCCGCGATCGCGATCCCCGTGTACATCGGTGTTCAGAACAACGCGAAGGACTCGGCTTCCAAGTCGGACCTGACCAACGCGAAGATCGCCGCTATTGCCTACTACTCGGACAAGAACTCCTTCCCGGTGCTCGGCACGACGGACCTCACCAACTACGGCTACAAGGGCAGCGCGGTGACCAACGTCTCCTCTGCGACCGCTTCGGCCACCGCCTTCTGCTTCAAGGCCACCAGCGACAGCGGAACGGCGTTCTGGATCACTGAGTCGGTTGCGCCGACCAGCACCAAGCCGACCGCCGGCTGCGCTTCCTAAGTAGTTCTGCACCAACCGAATGGGGTGCTGGGTTCTCCAGCACCCCATTCGTTCCATGAAGACCAGCAAGGGGGGTGAACACGATGTCTTCGATTCGCAAGATGCTCGACAAGGCCAGGGCCGACGAGGGTATGTCTCTCGTAGAGGTTGTGGTCGCCATGATGGTCTTCGCACTCATCGCGGCGGGAGTCGCCTACTCGACCATCGTCGTGGCCAGGATCACCGACGACACCGGTAGCCGTCAGGTCGCCACGAACCTCGCGACCAGCGAGATCGACTACGCGCGCGGCTTGCAAGACCCGTTCCTCGTCACGAACGCCACCAAGACCGTGGCCGTAGGCGGCCTCAACTACACGATCGTCCGCGCGGTCTCCTGGGTCGAGGCCAACGGCACCGACGTGGGGTGCGGCACCGGTTCCGGTGTCATGCAGTCCAAGCGTCTGAATGTCACCGTCACGTGGGATGGGATGCTCAGCACCACCGATCCCGTCCGCTCCGACACCCTCATCTCGCCTGACGAGCGCATCAACGACCCGAGCCTCGGAACTATCCGCATCTCGGTGCTCAACGTCGCCGGAACGGGCTCCGCCGGAGTTGGCGTGACGATCAGCCCCACGTCTGGCGGTGCCGTTCTGCAGGACCAGCCTGCCGTGACCGACTCCGATGGCTGCAGCTTCGCGCTCAAGGTCGCGCCCGGCACGTACTCGGTGACGATCAACCGCTCTGGCTCCATCGACACCAACCAGGTCACGTCGCCCTCGAAGAGCGTCGTGGTCACGGCCGGCGGCTCGGTCGCCTCGCTGTTCCAGTACGACTACGCGGCAACCTTCGCCTTGCAGTACGCGAGCAACAACACCTCGGGCACCCCAGCGCTCCTACCGACCAACCTCGACACGACCTACCTCAGTACCTACGCACCCTACGTCGACTCGTCGGGACCCAAGACCCAGGTTTCGCTGCACCCCTTCGCCTCCGGCTACGCAGGCATCGCGGGCAAGTACATCGCTCCGGTCAGCGGCAATCAGGGCTGCATCAACGTCGACCCGGCCGCCTGGCCCGAGTCGACGGTGAGCGGAACCGTCATGGCGGCGGGCGTTCGCTCGCCCAATGTCGCGGCGCTTCCCAAGGGCACCGCCAACATGCCGATCCCCATGGGACTCATGTCGGTGAAGTTCTCGAGCTCCGCCTACCTGTTCGCGGCGTCGGCAACGGCGCCGAGCGGGTCCGGCGACCCTGGGTGCGCCGCGGCCCCGACATACGCTTTCGGCCAGGTGCTCAAGAACGGCACGATCAACATCGCGCTGCCCTACGGCTCATGGATCTTGTACTCCTCGACAACGGCGGCCGGGACGATCAAGACCCCCGTCCCTGCGGCGAACCTTGGACTCGTCGGCAAAGTGCTCTCGATTCTCGGTGGCGGCACGACTGTCACCCTCGACCCGAGGGTCGCGAAATGAACGGCCTCCCGACAATCCTTCGTCGGCGTCTCCAGCAGGACGAGGGTATGTCGATCATTGAGCTCATCGTTGTGATGATGATCACGGGCATCATGCTCGCGGCCGTCGGAACGTTCTTCGTCAACGTCGCGATCGTCACCACGAACGCCAGCACGAAAGCGAGTCGCTCGAACGTCGCGGCGAACATCATGAACGAGATGAGCAAGGTCATCCGCACGTCGTCGAACAACGCCATCGCGGGCAGCGACGACTCCGACCCCGCGATCGTCAGCGGCACGGCCTCGTCCCTCACCGTCTACTCGTACGTCGATACCGTGGCTACCTCGCCTGCCCCGACCAAGGTCACTTTCCGAGTCGATGCGAACGGCATCGTTTACGAGGACCGCATCGTCGGCACTGTCTCCGGTAGCTACTTCGTATTCACCGGCGCGACCACCACCCGCAACCTGGGCGGCCCGATCGTCCCCGCCGCGCTCTTCACCTACCTGGACACGTCGAACCAGGCAGTAGTGCCCGCAGCATCGGGACTCACCCTCGCGCAGCGCAACACGATCGCCTCTATTCAGGTCACCGTCACCGTCGCCAACAACTCGACGACGGGCGGCACCGCACCTGACGCCACGAAGGGTAACTCGCCGGTTGTGCTGAGCAACACGATCGGGATGCCCAATCTCCTACTGACCGGAACGGACAACTGATGCGCGCCCTAGCCCGCCTCCTCCGCGCCACGCGCAATGACCAGGGCATCGTCTTGCCCGCCGTCATCGGAACCGGCGTGCTCATGCTCATCCTCGTGGCGACCTCGCTGACGATCGCGACCAACACACTCCGCAAAACGGACACCGAGCAGGACCAGAGCGGTGCGCTTGACGCTGCATACGCGGGTGTCGAGGAATACCAGAGTCGCCTTGCCACCGATAACTCGTACTACACGTACGGCAACAAGGACGCCCCCTTTAGCGTCGCGACAGGGTCCACGAAACTCACGCTGCCCACGGGCTCCGCGGCGAACGCGGCATTCGGCCTCGGCACGTCGGGCACGTGGGCATCGGTCCCTGGTAGCACGCCCGTCGCGAGTTACCGCTATGAGGTGGACAACTCGCGCTACAGCGCGAACGGGAGCATCCGCATCCGTGTCACCGGGCGGGTCAACGAGTCGACCCGCACAATCGTCGCCGACCTCAAACAGTCCGGCTTTATCGACTACCTCTATTTCACCGACTACGAGGTGCAGGATCCTGACCTCACGGGTAAGACCCAGTGTGCGGTGCACATCTGGGAGGGCCGCCCTTCGAGCTGCACGACTATCCAGTTCGGCCCGACCGACGTCATCGATGGGCCGCTGCATTCCAACGACACGCTTTCGGTGTGCGGAACGACCTTCAAGGGCAAGGTGACCTCGTCGAGCACGAGCACCCCCAATGTCGCCACGCCGAGCGGCTGCTCGAAGGGGTCGTACCCGAACAGCCAGACCGCCCCCTACTTCCAGCCGGTGGTCACCATGCCCCCGACGAACGCGCAGCTCAAGAAGGAGACGCGCAACGACCTCACGGCAAGCGAAGTGCCGCTGCCCGGATGCCTCTACACGGGTCCGACCGTGATCACCTTCACTGCCGACGGCAAGATGAACGTCAAGTCGCCTTGGACGAAGAAGACCCAGTACTCGGAGACGGCGGGCGTCGCGAGCGCCGCACCAGCGATGTGCGGCACGCCGGGCACGGGCACGGGCGCCCTGGGCTCGACCACGGGAGCGACCATCGACGTCATTGCGTCGAACGTCATCTATGTGCAGAACGTGCCGACGCTGGCAACCGACCCCAACTACTCAAGTGCGGTGCCCACCAACTTCGCCTGCGTCAACTCGAACGCGGGCTGGACCTTCGGCTCCACTCAATTCCCTGCTGTCAACGAGATAACCCCCGACGGGTCGAGCGCGAGTAAGCCCGCGTACGGGTGCAAGAACGGTGACGTCTTCGTGCAGGGTGTGCTGAACGGCGCTGTGACGATCGGGGCTGAGAACTACATCTACGTCACAGGCGACCTGACCTACAACGACTCGGCCAAGGACATTATCGGCCTCGTCGGCAACAACGCGGTGTGGGTATGGAATCCCATGAAGAACGTCACGACGACGTCGGGTGGAAAGACGACCACCACGGTCAAACCACTGCTCACCGACACGGGACGTACCATCTACGGCGCGATCCTCTCCGTGGCCCACACCTTCCAAGTGCAGAACTATGACCAGGGCGCGCAGACCCGTGGAACCCTGACGGTCAAGGGCTCTATCGCGCAGACCTTCCGTGGAACGGTTGCCCTTCAAGGCTCGACGGGCTACGTCAAGGCCTACAAGTACGACACCCGCTTCGCCTACATGGCACCGCCCAAGTTCCTCTCGCCCGTTTCGAGTGCCTACGGCGTATCGCAGTTCTCCGGCGTGCCCGCCGCGTTCTCCTATACAGGGGCGGCACAGTGAGCGGCATGGAGTTCGCGGTCGGGGCGTCGATATTCCTTGCGGCTTTCGGTCTCGCCATCGGATCGTTCCTGAATGTGGTCGCGTATCGCGTTCCCCTCGGACTCTCCGTCGTCACCCCGGCCTCGGCATGCCCCGGATGCGGCAACGAGATCTCCGTGCGCGACAATGTTCCGCTGCTCTCCTGGATAGTGCTCCGCGGCAAGTGCCGCCACTGTGCCGAGCCGATCTCACCGCGGTACATCGTTGTCGAGGCCATCACCGGAATCGCGTTCGTCGCTGTGGCGGTGCGGTTCCTCCCTCACGTGCTGGGTGTCGCCTCCGTGCCCGCCGCCGTGTCGGGAGTGCTGGCTCTCGTCGCATTCCTCTACTTGGCCGCGATCACCGTCGCACTCTCGGCGATCGACATCGACGTGCACCGGCTGCCGAACGCGATCGTGCTGCCGTCCTACATTGTCGGTGCCGTACTGCTCGGCACTTCGGCCCTGGTGGGGGGCGACCTCGTCGCACTCGCCCGCACGGCCGCGGGCGCGGGACTCCTTGTAGCCTTCTATCTCATTCTCGCCCTCATCAAGCCGGGTGGAATGGGCATGGGCGACGTGAAGCTCGCCGGAGTGCTGGGGCTATACCTCGGCTTCTTGGGCTGGGCACCGCTGATCGTGGGGGCCATGGGGGCTTTCCTGCTGGGTGGCATCTTCGGCGTGGCCGTGCTCATCGCCCGCCGCGGTAAGGGCGGGCGCTCAATTCCGTTCGGACCGTGGATGTTCGCGGGCGCATGGCTTGGAATCTTCGCTGGTGAGCAGATCACCGGCGCTTACCTGGCAGCGGTGGGGCTGTCATGACCAACAACGGGGGACGACGATGGCTACGAGCGTTATAGGGCTTGATATCGGGCATGGGGTACTGCGTGCGGCTGAGGTCGCCGGCGGAAACACCACCAAGCCGCGACTCATGAGATACCACGAGGTCACCTTCCCGGCGGATGCCACCCGCGAGGGTGAGATCGTTGAGCAGGACGTTCTCGTGCGTGCACTCAAGCAACTCTGGACAGCGGGAAAGTTCAAGACCCGCGACGTGGTTCTCGGAGTCGGCAACCAGCGAGTGCTCACGCGTGACCTGGCCGTCCCGAAGGTTCCTCTCGATCGCATCAAAGAGGCGCTGCCCTTCCAGGTGCAAGACCTGTTGCCCATCCCGGTGTCCGACGCCGTTCTTGACTTCTACCCCGTGAGTGAGGTTCAGGGGGAGTCGGGTCCGATGATCCAGGGTCTTCTCGTCGCCGCGGCCAAGAACTCCGTGCTCGCAAACGTTCGCGCTGTGCAGGCAGCCGGGCTCAATCCGATTGATGTCGACCTCACTCCTTTCGCGCTCACGCGGGCGCTGCTCGCGGGGAACAGCCATCAGGGCACGGTCGCGCTCGTCCACGTGGGTGCCACCACGAGTTGTGTCGTGATCGCGACCGACGGCATCCCGCAGTTCGTGCGCATCATCCCGTCCGGCGGCGAGGAGCTCTCGAGCGCCCTCATCAACGGACTCGGCATGACGCCGCCGGATGCAGAACGCGCCAAGGCGACCATGGGACTTGTCCGTGAGGCCTACCCGCCGGAGCTCATGGCAGTCTGCGAGACGATCATCCGGGTGACGGATGACCTCCTCGGCAGCCTCCGAAACACGCTGGCGTTCTACCACAACACGCGACCGAACGACCCGATCGTGCGAGTGGTAATCAGCGGCGGCGGCTCCCGGCTGCGCGGATTCCCCGCGGCGCTCGAGGAGGTAACGCGCCTCCAGGTCGAGCTCGGCGATCCCACTGACCGCTTCTCGGTGGCGAAGGCCATCGACATCCACACTCTCCCGACCGTGCTGCCCGCCATGGGCGTTGCGCTCGGCCTGACACTGAGGAGTGCATCATGAGCAGCCACGCTCTCGTCATGCCGCGCTCATCGGAGCGCGGCCAGGCCCGACGCGCTCCTCGCGCCGCGGGTTCCGCCAAGCCGGGCGGTGCGCTCGGTGGCGAGCCGCGTGTGTCGCTGCTTCCGACCGAGGTCAACGATGTCGCGAAGGCGCGAGCCGCGCGCCGAAGGTTGGGAATCGGCGTCGTGTTTGTTCTCCTCGTCGTGCTCGCAGGAGTCGGTGGGGCGTACTACCTCTCGATGAACGCCGCTACTGAGCTTGCCAACGCCCGCTCGAACCAAGCCGCGCTTCTCGCACAGGAGACCCAGTTCGCCGATCTCAAGGCTGCAAAGTCAGGTATCGCCACGATCCAGGCCGGGCAGTATGTCGGCGCGTCTACGGAGATCGACCTGAAGGCGTACCTCGAGAGCCTGCAGGCGACCCTTCCGGCCGGCGTGTTGATCACCAGCGTCGCCGTCGACACGGCGTCACCGTTCGCCGACTACGCACAATCGACCGTGCCGCTCGAAGGAAGCCGCGTCGCGACCCTGATGTTCACGGCAACGAGCCCGGGGCTTCCGTCGATCCCCAGTTGGCTTGACGGTCTCGGCACCCTCAAGGGATTCGCTGATGCGGTGCCCGGTTCGGTGAACGTCCAGACCGACGGAACGTACGTGGTCAACATCACCATGCACATCAACTCTGACGCTTTCGCGCTCAGGTTCCCGGGGGAGGACCAGAAATGATCAGCAGCAACAGGCTCTGGACCATAGGGGCAGTGACGGTCATGGCGATCCTGCTTCTCGCGGGATGGTTCCTAGGGGCTCAGCCGTTGTTGGGAGCCGCCGCCGCTGCTGACGAGGAGCGCGCTGGCATCGATGCGCAGAACACTGCGCAGCAGGCCGAGATCGGTCGGCTCACCGAAGAGAACAAGGACCTGGACGCCGTCCAGGCCGAATACAAAGACCTTCTCACTTCGATCCCGTCGTCGCCCAACACTGCGGCGTTCATCCAGGGGCTTGACGGTCTCGCGGCGAGCACAGGCGTGCAGGTCACCGGCATCACGGTCAGCGAGTCCATTGCCTACACGGTCCCGGCGTCAGCCGCTGTCGTGCCCACGCCGACGGACGGCGCGACACCGGCCCCGACCGCGACGGCCGCCCCCGTGCCCGTTGCTCCGGTCGGCAACATTGCGGCGACGAGCCCGCTCATCACGCCCGACAACTTCGTCGGCATCAAGGTGGGAGTCGATCTCAAGGGCGGCTACCAGCAAGTACTCACGTTCGTGAAGGGTCTCCAGACCGGAAAGCGCCTCGTTCTCGTCACCGGGTTCATCAGTACCTCCAACCCCGACGACAGCAGCGTCGTCACGGCACACATCGACGGCCAGATCTACGTGCTCAAACAGGGGCAGTGAGCCAACTAACCGCAACCCCCTCCACCCGCACGTCGTCGCTCAGTAGACTGTCCCCGCCACTTCGGCGGACACGAGGAGAGTCATGAGCGACGACGCAGCGGGCACCGCCAAGCACAAGAACGACGAGGTCATCGAAGACGCGGTAGTCGTCGACGAGACAACACCGGTTGACGAGACCGTCCCCGTGACCGAGACTCCCGTCGTGGTCGAGGAGGCCGTTGTCTCGGAGACCGAGCCGGTCATCGCGACCGCTGATCCCGCTGCCGTCACCACCGAGTCCGGCCCGCGCGTCGTGTACGTGCAGGTGCCGGCCGCCCCCAAGACGTTGGGCAACCGCGGCGTCGGGTCGCTCATCGCCGTCGTCTCCGCTGTCGTGTTCACCGCGATCCTCGCGCTCGTGACCGCCGTCATCGGCCTCGCCAACGGCCGTCCGCTGTCGTTCTCCTTCCTCGCGCGGGGTGAGTTCTACATCCCGACCCTCTTCTTCGTCATCGCGTTCGTGATCGTCGTCATCATCGTCAATCGCGCGAAGTGGTGGGCGTTCATCATCGGCAGCCTCGTCGTGGGCGTCGTCGTGTACTTCGGGAGTATCGGGCTCGGCCTGCTCACGCAGCAGATCGTCCTCGCGACGCCTGAGGAGGCGGCGGTGCTGTTCCGCGCCGCGCTCGGCAACCCGTTCGTGATCGCTGCGGCCCTCGTGGCCCGCGAGGTCGCGCTGTGGACCGGCGGCATCATCAGCCGCCGCGGCACGCGCCTGCGCGCCCGCAACCTCGAGAGCCGCGCCGCCTACGAGCGCGAACTCGCCACCACGAGGGCCGAGCATGAGCGAGCTGCCGCCTCAGCTGCCACCGCCGTCTAACCCGGCGCTTCTACCCGTACTCGCGGCCGTCGTCTACGTGGCGGCCGTCGTGGCCTATTGGGGACTCCTGAGCCTCGCGCTCGACCGTGAGGTCGTGGACTATCCGGATGCGGGCCCGCTGCTCGGCCCCGCCATGGCCGTGGCCGCCGGCGTGGTGACCTGGGTGGCCCTGCTGCGTACCTCGCGCGCACGTTCCCCCTGGCCCGGATCGCTCGCGGCCCTCGCGGGGTCGCTCGCCGCCATGCTCGCGGTGGCGGCCGTCGGCTACGCGCCCGTGGCGGCGCCGCACTTCCTGCTGAGCCCGTTCGTCCTCGGCGCGGCCGCCCTGGCGGGCATCACCGTGCTCGCGATGTGGGCTATTCGGCTCGGCAACGACCGCCGCTGAGGTTGCGCCCACGGCGAACCATTTGACCGGGCATCCGGCCGCGAGTATTCTTGGGGAGGTTGTGCGCGCTTCGTCGTGCGCCCACCATGGGTTCGTTCGTCGAGCGACCCCCACGGCATACCCACAAATCCCTTCGTAGAAGACCTGTGGGTTTGGATGCTAAATCATCATCGCTGTCACCGTGCAGCACGCGGGATTCGTCCCAGAAAAAGGAGTTACTTAGTGCCTACCATTCAGCAGTTGGTGCGGAAGGGCCGCCAGAGCAAGGTCGTCAAGACCAAGGCTCCGGCCCTGAAGGCCAACCCCCAGCAGCGCGGCGTGTGCACGCGCGTCTACACGACGACCCCGAAGAAGCCGAACTCGGCCCTTCGCAAGGTCGCTCGCGTCAAGCTCTCCAACGGAACCGAGGTCACGGCCTACATTCCCGGTGAGGGCCACAACCTGCAGGAGCACTCGATGGTGCTCGTGCGCGGCGGTCGTGTGAAAGACCTCCCCGGCGTTCGCTACAAGATCATCCGCGGCGCCCTCGACACCCAGGCGGTCAAGAACCGCAAGCAGGCTCGCAGCCGCTACGGAGCGAAGATGGACAAGAAGTAATGCCTCGTAAAGGACCAGCACCGAAGCGTCCCGTAGTTGCGGACCCGGTCTACGGAGCTCCGATCGTGAGCCAGCTCGTCAACAAGATCCTGCTCGACGGCAAGAAGGGTCTCGCCGAGCGCATCGTCTACGGCGCCCTCGAAGGCGTCGCCGCGAAGAACGGCCAGGACGCTGTTGTCACCCTTAAGAAGGCGCTCGACAACGTGCGCCCGACCATCGAGGTCAAGTCGCGCCGCGTTGGTGGCTCGACCTACCAGGTCCCCGTCGAGGTCAAGGCGCACCGCGCCAACACCCTCGCCCTGCGTTGGCTCACGAGCTACGCGAAGGGTCGTCGTGAGAAGACCATGACCGAGCGTCTCACCAACGAGATCCTCGACGCCTCGAACGGTCTCGGCGCTGCAGTCAAGCGTCGCGAGGACACGCACAAGATGGCTGACGCCAACAAGGCATTCGCGCACTACCGCTGGTAACCAGCACCCGGTGATCGAGCGGAGCCGAGATCTCGACTTCGCTCGATCACCGACCAGACCCCCCCCACAACTTTTCGGAGGAACCCCTCGTGGCACAAGACGTGCTCACCGACCTGAGCAAGGTCCGCAACTTCGGCATCATGGCGCACATCGATGCTGGCAAGACCACCACCACCGAGCGCATCCTGTTCTACACGGGCATCACCCACAAGATCGGTGAGGTGCACGACGGTGCAGCCACCATGGACTGGATGGCACAGGAGCAGGAGCGTGGCATCACGATCACCTCCGCGGCGACCACCTGTTTCTGGAACGGCACGCAGCTCAACATCATCGACACCCCCGGTCACGTCGACTTCACCGTCGAGGTGGAGCGCAACCTCCGCGTTCTGGATGGCGCAGTCGCAGTCTTCGACGGCAAGGAGGGCGTCGAGCCCCAGTCGGAGACCGTCTGGCGCCAGGCCGACAAGTACGACGTTCCGCGCATCTGCTTCGTTAACAAGATGGACAAGCTCGGCGCCGACTTCTACTACACGGTCGACACGATCATCAAGCGCCTCGGCGCGAAGCCGCTGGTCATCCAGCTGCCCATCGGTTTCGAGAGCACCTTCGAGGGCGTTGTCGACCTGGTCGAGATGCGCGCGCTCACGTGGCGTGGCGACTCGAAGGGTGACGTCGAGCTCGGCGCCAAGTACGCCATCGAGGAGATCCCCGCCGACCTCGTCGAGAAGGCCAACGAGTACCGTGCGGTGCTCATCGAGACGATCGCGGAGGCAGACGATGCTCTCCTCGAGCGCTTCCTCGAGGGTGACACCGACTTCTCGGTCGCCGAGATCAAGGCTGCGATCCGCAAGCTCACGATCTCGAGCAGCCTGTACCCGGTGCTCTGCGGTTCCGCATTCAAGAACCGCGGCGTTCAGCCCATGCTCGATGCCGTCGTCGACTACCTGCCGTCGCCGCTCGACATGCCTGCCGTCGAGGGCCGCGACGTCCGCGACGAAGAGAAGATCATCGAGCGCCACGCCGACTCGAACGAGCCCTTCTCCGCACTCGCGTTCAAGATCATGACGCACCCGTTCTTCGGCCGTCTGACCTACATCCGCGTTTACTCCGGCAAGCTCAACTCCGGTGAGCAGATCGTCAACTCGACCAAGGGCAAGAAGGAGCGCATCGGAAAGATCTTCCAGATGCACGCCAACAAGGAGAACCCGGTCGACAGCGTCACCGCTGGCCACATCTACGCGGTCATCGGCCTCAAGGACACCACCACCGGTGACACCCTGAGCGACTCGGCCAACCAGGTGATCCTCGAGTCGATGACCTTCCCCGAGCCCGTCATCGAGGTTGCCATCGAGCCGAAGACCAAGGCCGACCAGGAGAAGCTGGGTGTCGCCATCCAGAAGCTCGCCGAGGAAGACCCGACGTTCCGCACCGAGCAGAACCAGGACACCGGCCAGACCATCATCAAGGGCATGGGCGAGCTCCACCTCGACATCCTGGTCGACCGCATGAAGCGCGAGTTCAACGTCGAGGCCAACGTGGGCAAGCCCCAGGTCGCGTACCGCGAGACGATCCGCCGCATTGTGGACAAGCACGACTACACCCACAAGAAGCAGACCGGTGGTTCCGGCCAGTTCGCCAAGGTGCAGATCTCGCTCGAGCCGCTCGAGGTGACCCCGGACACGATCTACGAGTTCGAGAACAAGGTCACCGGTGGTCGTATCCCGCGTGAGTACATCGGTTCGATCGATGCTGGTTTCCAGGCGTCCATGGCGGTCGGCGTTCTCGCCGGCTACCCCATGGTCGGCGTCAAGGGAATCATCCTCGATGGTGCCGCCCACGATGTGGACTCCTCGGAAATGGCGTTCAAGATCGCCGGCTCCATGGCGTTCAAGGAGGCGGCCCGCAAGGCCGACCCCGTTCTGCTCGAGCCGCTCATGGCTGTCGAGGTTCGTACGCCCGAGGAGTACATGGGCGACGTCATCGGCGACCTGAACTCGCGTCGCGGGCAGATCCAGTCCATGGAGGATGCGACCGGCGTCAAGGTCGTCACCGCCAAGGTCCCCCTGTCGGAGATGTTCGGCTACGTCGGCGACCTGAGGTCCAAGACCTCGGGCCGTGCTGTGTACTCGATGACCTTCGACAGCTACTCGGAGGTTCCGCGCGCGGTGGCTGAAGAGATCATCCAGAAGAACAAGGGCGAATAACTTCGGTTCTTCGCACCGAGTAACATACAAACAACCCAATTCGCACAGCACCCGGAATCCATCCGGATGCCGAGCAACCGAGTCCTGAGGAGGACCCACAGTGGCTAAGGCCAAGTTCGAGCGGACCAAGCCGCACGTAAACATCGGTACCATCGGGCACGTCGACCACGGCAAGACCACGCTGACGGCCGCCATCTCGAAGGTGCTTGCTGACAAGTTCCCGTCGGCGACCAACGTCCAGCGCGACTTCGCGTCTATCGACTCCGCTCCCGAGGAGCGCCAGCGCGGTATCACGATCAACATCTCGCACGTCGAGTACGAGACGCCCAAGCGTCACTACGCTCACGTCGATGCACCCGGCCACGCCGACTACATCAAGAACATGATCACCGGTGCCGCACAGATGGACGGCGCAATCCTCGTGGTTGCTGCGACCGACGGCCCCATGGCTCAGACGCGTGAGCACGTGCTGCTCGCCAAGCAGGTCGGCGTGCCGTACCTCATGGTCGCGCTGAACAAGTCCGACATGGTCGACGACGAGGAGATCCTGGAGCTCGTCGAGCTCGAGGTTCGCGAGCTCCTGGCCAGCCAGGGCTTCGACGGCGACAACGCTCCCGTTGTTCGCGTCTCGGGCCTCAAGGCTCTCGAGGGCGACGAGAAGTGGACCCAGTCCATCCTCGACCTCATGGACGCCGTTGACGCGTCCGTGCCGGACCCGGTGCGCGACAAGGACAAGCCGTTCCTCATGCCCATCGAGGACGTCTTCACCATCACGGGTCGTGGAACCGTCGTGACGGGCCGCGCCGAGCGCGGTACCCTCGCGATCAACTCCGACGTCGAGATCGTGGGCATCCGTCCCACGCAGAAGACGACCGTCACGGGTATCGAGATGTTCCACAAGCAGCTCGACGAGGCCTGGGCCGGCGAGAACTGTGGTCTCCTGCTCCGCGGCACCAAGCGCGAGGATGTCGAGCGCGGCCAGGTCGTCGTCAAGCCGGGTTCGGTCACGCCGCACACCCAGTTCGAGGGCACCGCGTACATCCTGTCCAAGGATGAGGGTGGGCGTCACAACCCGTTCTACGCGAACTACCGCCCGCAGTTCTACTTCCGCACCACCGACGTCACCGGCGTCATCACGCTGCCCGAGGGCACCGAGATGGTCATGCCCGGCGACACCACCGAGATGACGGTTGAGCTGATCCAGCCCATCGCCATGGAGGAGGGCCTCGGCTTCGCTATCCGTGAGGGTGGCCGCACCGTTGGCGCTGGCAAGGTTGTCAAGGTTCTCAAGTAGTTCCTGTGTGTAAGAGGGCCCCGCAGCTTCGGCTGCGGGGCCTTTTGCGTTTCGACCGCGGCTAGAGTGACGGCATGAGCCGCCTCGTCCTCCTCGCCGTGACGGTGGTGCTCGCGCTGGCGGGATGTGCGGCGACTCCCGCGGGGGCGGAGACCGTCGAGCTCGAGGGCCGCATCGTGGCGATCGCCGGCTCGGGGAGCGACCGGGGGTGGATCATCCAGGTCGACGGCGAGGGGATGCTCCCGCTGCAGATCGACGGAACACCTCCTGTCATGGCCACCGGTGTCGTGATCGAGGTGCCCGCAGATCTCCCCCTCCCGGACGACCCGCACGACAGGATCGTCGCTCTCGCCGAGTACAGCGCCGAGCACGAGACGGCGTTTCGAGTGACAACGTTCCTATAACTGGGGGTATCGGCGAATCCTCAGCTTCGGGATACTCGACTGTCAGCCGTCGGTGGCCAGAGAGGTCTGTTGTGTCCCGGAGTCTCCGTTCGCGCCTCATCGGCTTGCTCGCCTCTTCTGCAGTGGTCTTCTCGGTACTCGTGCCGGGGGCTGCCTTCGCGGATGAGCCCACGCCGTCGCCGACCCCGACTGTCGAGCCGACCGCCGAGCCCACGGCTGAGCCGACTCAGGATCCGACGGCCGAGCCCACGGCTGAGCCAAGCGCGACACCCGAGCCGAGCGAAACGGCGACTCCAACCCCCACGCCCACTCCCACCGCAGCGGCGGCCACGACGGTGACCCTCACTGGCGTGTTCACCTGGCTGTCGAGCGAAGACCGCATGGCGGGGGATGCTCCGGATGCCGCATCCGGCGATTCCTCGGTGATCTTCACGGTGCCCGGCTCGGGATTCCTGCGGGCCGACGTCAGCCAGCTGCCCACGGATATCGCGAGCGGTACGGTCAACGTCCGCTTCGCCGTGCCCGCTGGGCTCACGCTCTCCAGCGACGAGGCCGCGGCCTTCCAGCAGCTTGCCCTCTACTCCACGGGCACCGCGCCCCTCGTGGCGCAGTCGGTGACGGCCGGCCGCGGGGTTGCCCAGCGCGCGACGCCGTACGTCAACCAGACCCCCAACACTCCGGCTGTACACGAGATCTACGCGGTTCTCGTCACGCCGAACGGCGGCGGCAAGGGCGCTGACCAGACGCAGGCCGGAGTCGCCGCCTCAGTCGTAGGCACGAACGACTACTGGAGCCAGCAGTCGAGCGGCTCGGTGCAGTTCCACCTCGCGGGGACGACCACGTGGTACTCGAGCGCCAACAGCTGCGCCACGGACGCCGGGTCCACCGCACTCTGGAACCAGGCGGCCACCGTCGCCGCGTCGCAGCTCGGCTACGTCGCCGCGCGCAACGTGCACCTCGTGCTCTTCTTCCCGAGCTCGTACTTCACCAGCTGTGGGGGGGCTGTGGGCCTCGGCACGATCGGCTGGAGCGCCAACGAGGGCGGCGCAGCATGGGTGATCGGCACGGGAGCCTCGGGCTCGAATGCGGCGATCGCGCAGGGCATCCTCTCCCACGAGCTCGGTCACAACCTCTCCTTCGGACATGCCAACTGGGCGCAGTGCCCCGGCACGGAACCGGCCTTCAACAACGACCACCTGCTCGACGATTGCTCCCTGCAGTCTTACGGCGATGCCGTGGATGTCATGGCCTACAGCCAGAACGGTCGTACCGGCGGTGCACTGTCGAGCGCGCAGGCGATCAGGGGCAACCTCTGGCCCGCCTCGGACTACGAGAACGCGCCCGTGGGCACGACCGAGTACACACTCAACGCCGTGAGCACGAACGCAGGACTGCGCTCTGTCGTCGTGGAAGACCCGTACGGCGGCGACCGCTTCTTCATCGAGTTCCGCAACAACACGGGCGAGGACGCGCCCTACGCGGGAGCGGGCTGCAACGCGAGCCTCTGCGTCGCGAACGCCCCCGGTGTGCGAGTGCTCAGGTTCGACGACGACTACCGCTTCATCGGCTTCCCCGGAGATGACTCGTACCTGCTGGGCCGGGCGGGCCCCGGCGGCTCGACCCTCATCAACTATGTCGCGGGCCAGACTTTCAAGGCTGAGGGGTCGGCTTTCGGGTCCAATCCTCAGGTGAAGGTCGAGGTCGTCTCGATCAGCGGCAACACCGCGACAGTTCGTGTCACACGCCCGCCGCTCGGTGGGAGCCCGACGAGTCAGCTCGTGCGCACCGACTTCGTCTCGATCGTGCCTACGGTCACCTACGACAGCCGTCTGCGCGTGGGAGATGTCTGGACCGCGAACCTCGGCTCCTACTGGTCCGCGGAGAGCTACTCGTTCCAGTGGTACCGCAACAACGTTCCCATCGGTGGCGCAACCGGGTCGAGCTACACGATCGCAGCGGCCGACCTCGGCAAGAGCATCCGGGTCTCCGTGACGGGATCCAGCACCGGTGCCGCTTCCGCCACACGAAGCGATCCGGATGACGGCACGGGCTACGGCCCGATCGTGAAGGGCATCTACCGCAGCGACCTGCCGGGAAGCATCGCGGTCGACAACACGGGCGACCCCCTCACGGCCGTCGTGGCGGACTGGCCCTCGGGCACGACCTTCGCGTACCAGTGGTTGCGCGGGGCGACCGCGGCCACGGCCACCACCGCCGTCGGTTCCGGTGGCTCCACCTACGCCCTGACTGCGGCGGATGTCGGGCAGTTCGTGCGCGTGCGGGTCACGGCAACGCCGCCGGGCTTCGAAGCCGTGACGCGCTACTCGGTCGCGGCCAACTACTCGGTGGCGTCATCCGGCGCCCTGACGGTCTCGGGCGCACCGGTTGTCGGCTTGCCGCTCACCGTGTCGAACCTGCTCGCCTACGTGGGCCAGGGCCACGCGGTGACCCCGACGAGCTTCGACTACCAGTGGCTGCGCAACGGTGTCGCCATCGCCTCGGCGACCAACGACACGTACACCCTGGTTCCCGCCGACTTCGGGGCGAAGGTCTCCGTGCGTGTCGTCGCGTACACGCCCGGATACGCCCCGAACACGGCCACCTCCGCGCAGACCGCGGCCATCGGCAAGGGCACTCTCACGGGTACGTTCGCGATCCCCGAGGTCACGAAGGCCGCGACGCCGGCCGGCGGCACGCTCACCGCGGGCCTGCCCGTCGGCTCCATCGACACTCCGGATGTAACGAATGCCTACCAGTGGTTCCGCGGCGCCGTCGCGATCGCGGGTGCCGCTGCCGCTAGCTACTCGCTTACCTCTGCGGACTACGGCCAGCTCATCTCGGTGAAGGTCACGGTCTCCAAGCTCAACTACAACTCGCTCACGCTGCAGTCCACACCGATCAACTACTCCGTGATCCCGTCCGTCGCGACACCTGCCATCACGGGCGAGTTGCGCGTCGGCGCACCGCTCACCGTCACCGACCGCGAGTACGTCGCCGACGGTGTGACGACGAGCGCTGTCGAGAGCATCCAGTGGTACCGCAGCGGAGTGGCGATCACCGGTTCCCTGGGAACCGGTGCAACCTACCTCGTGGTGGCCGCCGACCTCGGCAAGGTGCTCACGGCGCGGGTTACCGCATCCGTCGACGGGTTCCTGCCGGCCATCGGTACCAGCACGCCGACCCAGCCCGTGGGCACCAACTCGTTCGACGGCTGGAACGCGCAGGAGTACGCGAGCGTCAGTATCGCGCCCCTGACGAACACGCTCACGGTGACGGGTACGGGCATCACGGGGCCGGGCATCCCGACCGTCGCGTACCAGTGGTACCGCGGAACCGCTGCCGTCGCGGGTGCCATAAAGGCAACCTATGCGCTCACCGCCGCGGACTACGGCCAGCCGGTGTGGGTGCGCGTCACCACGAGCCGCGCCGGATTCACCACCATCGTGAAGGACTCGACGAAGGTCGACTACTCGATCACGGGGCCGACACCGCTGCTCTACTCGACTGCCGCGCCCTTCAGGGTCGGAATGACGTACTCCGTCGACCCCGCGGTCTTCTCCTCCAAGGATGGGGACCTGCCCGTGGTTCCCGCGTTCCAGTGGTTCCGCAACGGAGTAGCGATTGCCGGGGCAACCGCCGATTCCTACGTGTCGGTGTCCGCCGACTTCGGAACGAAGCTGAGCGTGCGCGTGACGGCGGCCTGGCCGGGATATGTCTCGAAGGTCACGATGAGTTCCGCGAGCGCGACACTTCTCGTCGGCCTGATCGAGGGATCCCTGGAGGCGCCCGTGGTCACTGCTGCTCCCACCGGCGTGCTCACGGCGACTCTTCCGGTCGGGTCGGTGACTACTCCGTCCGCGACGGTGTCGTGGCAGTGGTACCGCGGGGGAGGGGCTGTTGCTGGGGCAACCAGCCCGAATTACGCTCTCTCGGCCATCGACTACGGCATGGGCATCTATGTGCGCGCCATCGTCAGCAAACTCAACTACACCACCGCGGCACCCTTGTACTCAGCACTCGGAAGCTATGGCGTCAACGCCGCCGATCGCCCGTCCCTCACCGACTTCGGCACCCCGCCGAAGACCGGTGACACTCTCGGTATCGGGCTTCCGTCGTACACGAACTGGGGCGGCGAACCCCTGGCGGCAGTGGTCACGTACCAGTGGCTGCGCAACGGAGCCGCGATCTCGGGCGCTACACAGCCGTCCTATGTTGTGCAGTCCGCAGACTTTGGCACGACCGTCACGGCGAGAGTCACAGCTTCCGCTCCGGGCTACGTGGCGAAGGTCGACACCACGCCCACCCGTGGTCTCGTCGTCAAGGGAACCCTCACGACCGATGGCAGCAAGCCCATCGTCGCGGCGTCTACCGCAGGTGTGTTGAGTGTGACGATTCCGACCGGTGCCGTATCGCAGTCCTCATCGACGCTCGCGTACCAGTGGGTGCGCAACGGCGTGGCTATTGTGGGGGCCGCTGGCGCCACCTACACGCTCACCGCCGCCGACAGCGGGAAGCTCATCTCGGTGCGGGTCTCCGCGAGCAAACTCAACTTCCTTCCGGTGCCGAACCTGCCCTTGGCCGAGTCGGATGGTGTGAACTACTCGATCTCCGCAGCGGCCGATCTTGCCACTCCTGTGGCCTACACGATCCAGGGCGATCCCAAGGTGAGCGAGACGCTCAGCGTCGCGCTCCCGGATTACTTCACGCGCGAGGGCGCAGTGACGCCGACGCTCGCGTACCAGTGGTTCCGCGGCACGACCCTGATCGCGGGTGCAACCCAGCCGACGTACGTCGTGCAGTCCGTCGACTTCGGGCTGAAGCTCCAGGTGCGGGTCACGGCGTCGACGCCGCGTGCCATCCCGAACATTGTGCTGTCGCCGTTCACCGCAGCGGTCGTCACGGGGGAGATCAAGGGATTCGGCACCCCCACCGTCTCGACGAGCGCCACCGGCAAGCTCACGGTGGTCGTGCCGACGAGCGCGCCGACCACGCCGGGCGTGACGTACACCTACCAGTGGATGCGCGGCACAGCGCCCATCGCCGGCGCGACGATCTCCACGTTCCCGTTGACGGCAGCAGACTTCGGCAAGGTGATCTGGGTCAAGGTCACGATCAGCAAGCTGAACGGTGGATCGGTGCTTCTCCCCTCAGTTGAGACCGACTACTCGATTGCGGCCGACGCGGTCCCGAGCATCCTGGAGACGCCCACGGTCGGTGAAGTGCTGTCAGTGACCCTGCCGAACTACTCGACCCTAGGAATTCCCGCGACGCCCGTCCTCGCCTACGCCTGGCTGCGCAACGGCGTCGCCATTGCCGGGGCGACGGCCGCGACCTACCTCGTGCAGCCCGCGGACTTCACCACGAAGATCACGGTTCGAGTCACGGCGACCGTGCCGGGCTACGTGGCGAGCATCCTGACGTCTGCGACGCCCGGTACGACCACCCTCGTCGGCTCGCTCCACGACTTCGGGACGCCTGTGGTCTCACAGGCGACAACCGGAAAGCTCACGGCGACGGTTCCGACTACTTCGGCGACGACTCCCGGCGCAACGTACGCGTTCCAGTGGTTCCGCGGCACGACGGCGATCGTGGGCGCGATTACCTCGACGTTCCAGCTCAGCTCGCTCGACGCCAACAGGCCGATCTCCGTCAGGGTGACGATCAGCAAGCTGAACAGCGGTGAACCGCTCGTGACGACGTCAGCCGAGACGAACTACTCCGTGCAGACGACGACTCCGGATGCTCTTCCGGAGATCACCGGTATCAGCCAGGTCAGCGAGCTCCTGTCGGTCACACTGCCCGACTACTCCACGTACTCGGGGTCGGTTACGCCCACGTTCACTTACGCGTGGCTGCGGAACGACGTGGCGATCGCGGGCGCGACCGGTGCGACGTACCTGCTGCAGCCCGCGGACGTCAACACCCGCACGAGCGTGCGTGTCACGGCGTCGGTGCCCGGCTTCGTGGCGAGCACTCTGACCTCGGCGAAGGTCGGGCCTGCCGCCGTCGGGACCCTCAAAGACTTCGGCACTCCCATCGTGACGACAAGTCTGGCGGGCAAGCTCACTGCCACGGTTCCCACCGTGTCGACGACGACGCCCGGTGCGACGCTCGCGTACCAGTGGCTGCGAGACGGCGCCGTGATTGCGGGGGCGACGGCGACGACCTTCCCGCTGACCTCGCTCGACTCTGGCAAGCTCATCTCGGTGCGCGTGACGATCAGCAAGGCGAGCAGCGGCCTCCCGCTCGTGCTCGTGTCGACGCCGACCAACTTCTCGGTCACTGCGGATGGCGGCACCCTTCCCGGCGTCGACGGACTGCTCCAGGTCGGCCAGACTCTGTCGGTGGCGTTGCCCACCTACTCGGCTCTCGAGAGCCCTGTGACGCCGACGTTCTCCTACGTCTGGCTGCGCAACAACGTAGCGATCCCCGGTGCGACGGCCGCGACCTACGTGGTGGCGTCGAGCGACGACAACTCCACGTTCAGCGTGCGGGTGACCGCGACCGTCCCCGGATATGTCGCGCTCATTGCCACGTCGCCCCAGACTGTTGCTATCCAGAAGGGCTACCTCGAGGTCTCGGTATCCGGACCCACCGTCACGCGTTCGGCGACCGGCCTGCTCACCGCTTCGGTGCCGAGCAACTGGATCGTGACGCCCGCGACGACCACCACCTACCAGTGGTTGCGTGACGGGGTTGTCGTGCCCGGAGCGACGCTCAAGACATATCAGCTGGGCGCCGCGGATGCGGGTGCTGCCATCGTCGTGCGTTTCACCGTGACGAAGGCCAACATGGTGAACTCGCCCGAGGCGCGCACGTCGGACCCTGTGAGCTACACGGTGATCCCGTCCTCTCCGCTCGTCATCTCGGGCGACGCGCGCGTGGGCGAGACGCTCACCGCCTTTGCGCCCGGATTCTCCACGCCCGACGGCCCGGCGGCCTTCACCGTCGCGTACCAGTGGTTCCGCAACACGGTCGCGATCGCTGGTGCCACGGGTGCGAGCTATCTGATACTGCCCACGGATCTCAACGCCCGCATCTCGGTGCGCGTGACAGGTACGGTCCCGGGCTGGGTGGCGAGCGTGCGCACCTCCTCGCAGACCGACCCCGTCGCCACGGGCGTGCTCGACCTCGGCACGGAGCCGCCCCTGGTCGTGGCATCCGCCACGGGACTGCTCACCGCCAGCCTGCCCACCATCGTGTCCCTCGGCGTCACCCCGACGTACCAGTGGCTGCGGGGCGACGTTGCGATCGCCGGAGCGACGACGAACAAGTACCAGTTGCTCGCGACCGACTCGGGCAAGCTCATCTCGGTGAAGGTGACCGTGAGCAAGGCCAACGTGGTTCCGCTGACCGACTTCCGCACGTCCGTCGGCGTCGACTACGGCATCCTGGCGGCCAAACCCTCGATCAGTGGAACGGCGAATGTGGGGGTTCGCCTGAGCACGGTGCTTCCGGCGTACACGATCAACGGCACCACAGCGACGCCCGTGGTCGCCTACCAGTGGCTTCGCGCTGGTGTTGCGATCGCGGGTGCGACCCTGTCGTACTACGACACGGTTCTCGCCGACCTGGGAAAGACGATCACGGTGCGGGTCACGGCCACGCAGCCCGGGGCGCTCGGTCTCGTGCAGACGTCAGATCCCACGGCGGCTCTGCAGCCGGGTGTGTTCGGCGGCACTCCCACTCCTGTCGTCACCGGTTCGTCGGCTGCCGTGCTCTCCGCGAGCCTGCCCGCTGGCATCCCCGAGACCGGCCTCACCCTCGCGTACCAGTGGTTGCGCAATGGCACGGCGATCACGGGCGCCACGGCGGTGACCTACGCGCTCGATCCCATCGCCGACTACAACACCCTCACCTCGGTGCGGGTCACGGTGAGCAAGGCCGGGTACATCTCGCTCCCTCTCGAGAGCACCCCCACCGACTACTCCATCCATGCCACGGGTGACGTGGTCATCGACAACACCGTCACGACCGAGGGTGCGACGATCAGCCTCGCGTCAACGCCGAGCTACGCCCGCGGTGCGGACTTCTGGGTGCCCGCCCCGAGCGACTTCACCTACCAGTGGTACCTCAACGGTGTTGCGGTGGCGGGTGCCGCCGGAATCGGGGAGTCCTACACGGTCCTCGCCGCCAACGCGGGCAAGGTGCTCACGGTGCGAGTGACCGTGCGCTCGCCCGGCTACCTGCCGGTGTCGTCGCTCTCCGGATTCGTCGTGCTGGGCGCGCCCTAGCCCCGGCCGGTGAGCCGAGACGTGAGCGCGCCGGCTGTGGCGCGCACGGTTTCCCCGAGGAGCACGGATGCCGCAGCATCGGTCGTGGCGCGGCGGAAGGTGAGCCCGATCGCCGCGACCGGGTACCCGTTGCGGTCCACGGCGGATGCCCCGACCGACCCGTAGTCGGAGGTGACGTCGCCCTCCTCCACGGCCCACCCACGCTCGCGGGTCGCGGCGAGCAGGGCGTCCAGCTCCGCGAGCGATGCGGGCCCCGCATCCGATCGTCGGATCAGCGCAGCGCGGGTCGGGAACAGGGCCCGCACCTGGCCCGCCGAGAGCAGTGCGAGCATGGCCCGCCCGGTCGCCGTGAGGTGCGCCGGCAGTCGCACTCCGATGGCGGACACGGTCGTCGGGGCGCGGAAGCCCTGCACTCGCGCGGCGTAGACCACATCGGCGCCGCCCAGCACGGCGAGGTGCGCCACGACGGGCAACCCGAGTGAGGCGACGAGCCTGTCGAGCAGCGGTTTGGCAAGACGCGCGAGACGCTCGGTCTGCAGGGCAGCAGTACCGATCTCGGAAACGAGCGACGAGAGCCCGTAGGCGTGGTCCTCGGGGTAGTGCACGACGAAGCCCTCATCCATCATGACCGCGAGCAGCTGGTAGATCGACGAGCGCGGCACCCCCAACTCGCGCGCGAGGGTCGACGCGGGCACGGGGCCGCTGCGGGCGGCGAGGAGCCGCAGCACACCGAGGGTGCTCCGGGCCGCCGGGATGTCTGGCATATCAGACAGGTTATGCCCCGAGAAGGTCCGCGGACGAGATGCGGGGGTGTGGACTGTGGCCATGATCACCATTCACGTCGGACCGCTCACCATCGCCGAGGTCGTTGCGGTCGCCCGCGGCGGCGAGAGCGTCGAGCTGGGGGATGACGCGATAGCTGCCATGCGGGCATCCCGAGCGGTGATCGAGGCGCTCGCCGAAGACCCGCACCCGCACTACGGCGTCTCGACAGGGTTCGGTGCGCTCGCCACCAAGCACATCCCCGTGGAGAAGCGGCAGCAGCTCCAGCGCTCGCTCGTGCGCAGCCACGCCGCGAGCTCGGGGCCCGAGGTCGAGCGCGAGGTCGTGCGCGCCACCATGCTGTTGCGCCTGTCGACACTCGCGACCGGTCGCACAGGAGTGCGGCCGCTGATCGCGCAGGCCTATGCCGACCTGCTCAACGCCGGTATCACGCCCGTGATCGGCGAGTACGGAAGCCTCGGCTGCTCCGGCGATCTCGCGCCCCTCGCGCACTGCGCCCTCGCGATCATGGGGGAGGGTCGCGTGCGCGTGGGTGACCACGTCGTCGACGCTGCGGACGTGGTCGGCTCGCCCGTCGTACTGCAGGAGAAGGAGGGCCTCGCCCTCATCAACGGCACCGACGGGATGCTCGGAATGCTGTCCCTCGCGCTGACCGACCTCGACGCCCTCCTGACCACCGCAGACCTCGCCGCCGCCATGAGCGTGGAGGGCCTTGCCGGAACGGACAGGGTGTTCGCCGCCGACCTGCAGGCGCTGCGCCCGCATCCTGGGCAGGCCACGAGCGCGGCGAACATGCGCGCGGTGCTCGAGGGCTCCGGCGCGATCGCGGCGCACGCGACATCCGGATTCACGCGCGTGCAGGACGCGTACTCGCTGCGCTGCGCACCCCAAGTGCACGGCGCGGCTCGCGACACCGTCGACCACGCCCGCGTCGTCGCGCAGCGCGAGCTCGCGAGCGCCATCGACAACCCGGTCGTCACGGACGACGGCCGCGTCGAGTCGAACGGCAACTTCCACGGCGCTCCCATCGGCTACGTGCTCGACTTCCTGGCGATCGCGGTCGCGGATGTCGCGAGCATGAGCGAGCGGCGCACGGACCGGTTCCTCGACAAGTCGCGCAACGGCGGGCTCAACGCGTTCCTCGCGCACGACCCTGGAGTGGACTCGGGGCACATGATCGCCCAGTACACCCAGGCCGCGATCGTGAGCGAGTTGAAGCGGCTGGCGGCACCGGCATCCGTCGACTCGATTCCGACGAGCGCCATGCAGGAGGACCACGTGTCGATGGGCTGGAGCGCGGCGCGCAAGCTGCGGCGCAGCATCGACGGCCTGCAGCGGGTGCTCGCGATCGAGCTCATGACGGCGGCGCGCGGCATCGAGATGCGCGGCGAGACCCCGGCGCCGGTGAGTGCCCGCGTCATCGAGCGTCTGCGCCACGCTGTGCCAGGCGTCGGACCCGACCGCTACTTGGCCCCCGACATCGAGGCGGCACTACACCTCGTCGTCACCGGAGAACTGCTGAAAGCGAGCAACCTATGATCACTGCACACCGCGGCACCGACCTGCACACCCTCGGCTGGCCGCAGGAGGCGGCGCTGCGGATGCTGCAGAACAACCTCGACCCGGAGGTCGCCGAGCATCCGGAAGACCTCGTCGTCTACGGCGGCTCGGGCAAGGCCGCGCGCGACTGGCCGAGTTTCCACGCGATAGTGCGGTCGCTGCACGAACTCCGGGGCGACGAGACGCTCCTCGTGCAGTCGGGTAAGCCCGTGGGCATCATGCAGACTCACGAGTGGGCGCCGCGAGTGCTGCTGGCGAACTCCAACCTCGTGGGCGACTGGGCCAACTGGGACGAGTTCCGCCGCCTCGAGAAGCTCGGGCTCACCATGTACGGGCAGATGACCGCGGGCTCGTGGATCTACATCGGCACGCAGGGCATCTTGCAGGGCACGTTCGAGACGTTCTCGGCGGTGGCCGAGAAGAAGTTCGGCGGCACGCTGGCCGGAACCATCACCCTCACCGCGGGCCTCGGCGGCATGGGCGGCGCACAGCCCCTCGCCGTCACCATGAACGACGGGGTGGCCCTCTGCCTCGATGTCGACCCCACGCGCATCCAGCGCCGCCTCGACCACGGCTACCTCGACGTACAGGCAACGTCGCTGTCGCACGCGCTCGAACTCGCCTACGAGGCTCGGGATGCCCGCACGCCCCTGTCCATCGGCGTGCTCGCGAACGCGGCAGCAGCGGTGCCCGAGCTCTTGGCGATGGGCGCCGAGATCGACATCGTCACCGACCAGACGAGCGCCCACGATCCGCTCGCGTACCTGCCCCTCGGCGTCTCGATGGACGAGTGGGCACAGGCCAAGCTCGACCCCGGCTTCGCCCAGCGCGCCCGCGAGTCGATGGCCGCGCACGTCGAGGCGATGGTGGGGTTCCAGCGCGCGGGCGCCGAGGTGTTCGACTACGGCAACAACATCCGCACTGAGGCGCTCGCGGCCGGCTATGCCGATGCCTTCGCCTTTCCGGGGTTCGTTCCGGCCTACATCCGGCCGCTCTTCGCGGAGGGCAAGGGCCCGTTCCGGTGGGCGGCACTCAGCGGTGACGCGAACGACATCGCCAAGACCGACAAGGCCGTGCTCGAGCTCTTTCCCGAGAACCGCTCGCTGCAACGCTGGATCCCGATGGCTCAGAAGCGCGTGCACTTCCAGGGGCTGCCCGCGCGCATCTGCTGGCTGGGATACGGCGAGCGGGATGTCGCGGGCCTCAGGTTCAACGAGATGGTCGCGTCGGGCGAGCTCGCGGCGCCCCTTGTGATCGGTCGCGATCATCTCGACTCGGGCTCGGTCGCGAGCCCCTACCGCGAGACCGAGGCCATGCTCGACGGCTCCGACGCGATAGCCGACTGGCCCCTGCTCAACGCGCTCGTCAACACCTCGTCGGGGGCGACGTGGGTGTCGATCCATCATGGCGGCGGCGTGGGCATCGGGCGGTCGATCCATGCCGGCCAGGTCACCGTCGCCGACGGCACGGCGCTCTCCGCGGAGAAACTCGCGCGCGTACTCACCAACGACCCCGGCATGGGAGTTATCAGGCACGTGGACGCCGGATACGATTCGGCAATCCAGTTCGCCGAGGAACACGAGGTTGCCGTGCCGATGAGGAACGATGCTTAGCCACGATCCGCTCTGGCCGCGCGCGGGCGACTGGCCTACGCCGTCGGGTCGGGCGGATGTCGCGCTCATCGGCGTGCCGACCTCGAGCACGTCGCTCTCGCCCAGCCAAGCTCACCTCACGCCCGCAGCCGTGCGGGAGGCCCTGCGCCGCTACAGCCTCGAGAGCGGACTCACCATCGTCGACGCGGGGGAGGACCTGGCGGCGGATGCCGCACTCCTCATCGCGTTGGGCGGCGACAACTCGGCGACCGTGCCCGTGGCGACAGCCCGTGGCGCGCGCGGGCTCGTCACCCTCGACGCCCACCACGACCTGCGCGACGGGCACTCCAACGGCTCACCGGTGCGCGAGCTCATCGAGGCGGGACTGTCGGGCACACGCGTCGTGCAGGTCGGCATCGAGCCGTTCGCCAACTCGCGCGCGTACGCGCAGCGCGCCGCCGACTACGGGATCACGGTCATCACGCGCGACGAGCTGCGGCGACGGCCGATCGAGGATGCGATGGCCGAGGCGCTCGAGATCGCGGCAGCGGGGGAGGGGCCCGTGCATGTCGACCTCGACGTCGATGTGTGCGATCGCTCGGTCGCCCCCGCGTGCCCCGCCTCTGTTCCTGGCGGCATCTCGGCGATCGAACTGCGGGCCGCCGCGCGGGCCGCAGGGGCGCATCCGGCCGTCGGGTCCGTCGATCTCGTCGAGGTGGATGCTGCGGCCGACACCCCGGATGGCCGCACCGTGCGCCTCGTCGCGCTGTGCGTGCTCGAGATCCTCGCGGGAATGGAGCGCCGGTGAGCACCCTCATCGACAACATCGGACTCCTCGTCACGCACGACGCCGACCGCCCCGAGCGCACGGGCGCTTCGCTCGTCATCGAGAACGGGCGCGTGAGCTGGGTGGGCGAGGGCTCGCCCGCGGCCGACGAGCGCATCGACGCGCACGGCGGCTGCGTCATCCCCGGCTTCGTCGACAGCCACAGCCACCTGGTGTTCGCTGGCGACCGGTCGGACGAGTTCGAGGCCCGGATGGCCGGCCGGCAGTACGAGGCGGGCGGCATCCGCCGCACCGTGGCCCTCACGCGCGACGCGAGCGACGAGCAGCTGCTCGGTAACGCGCGGCGCCTGGTGGACGAGGCGCGGCGCCAGGGCACCACCACTATCGAGATCAAGAGCGGCTACGGTCTCACGCTCGTCGACGAGCAGCGCAGCGTGCGGCTCGCGTCGCAACTCACGGCCGAGGTCACCTTCCTCGGCGCGCACGTCGTGCCCGCCGGGGCCGACCGCGACGAGTACGTCGACCTCGTGGTGGGCGAGATGCTCGACGCGTGTGCGCCGTACGTGCGGTGGATCGACGTGTTCTGCGAAGCGGGTGCGTTCACGGTGGACGAGAGCCGGCGCATCCTCGAGGCGGGCATCGCGCGCGGCCTGGGTGCACGGGTGCATGCTGCGCAGCTGGGCGAGTCCGACGGAGTGCGCCTCGCCGTCGAGCTCGGCGCCGCGAGCGTCGACCACTGCACATACCTCTCCGGTTCAGACATCGATGCGCTCGCGGGCAGCGGCACCGTCGCGACCCTGCTGCCGGGCGTCGAGTTCTCTACGAGACATCCCTATCCGGATGCCCGCCGCCTGCTCGACGCGGGGGTCGCCGTCGCCCTCGCGAGCGATTGCAATCCGGGCTCCAGTTTTACGTCGTCCATGCCCCTCATGGTCGCCCTCGCCGTGCGCGAGCTCGGGATGACCCCCGCCGAGGCGCTCGCCGCCGCCACCCTCGGGGGTGCCGCGGCCCTCCGCCGCACGGATGTGGGGCACCTGCGTATCGGCGCACGCGCCGACCTCGCCATCCTCGACGCCCCGAGCTACGTGCACCTCGCGTACCGCCCAGGAGTGCCCCTCGTGCGTCGAGTGCTCAGGGGCGGTGCCGACTAGGCTTCCCGCATGAACCGCGTCGTCGCCGTGATCCTCCGGCTCCTGATCGCGATCGCCGTCGCCCTCGTGCCCCTCACCCTCTGGCAGACCGCGCTGCGCGGCTCGCTCGCCGACGGCTTCGCCGAAGCGGCGCGACTCCTCTTCCTCTTCATGGACATCGGGCTTGGGGTGTGGCTCGTTCTCCTCGTCGTCGGGGCGATGCGCGGATGGGGCACCCGACGGCTGTTCCTCGCTGCCGTCATCGGGGTCGTCGTCAACCTCGCTACGGTCACCGTCGTGGGCCTCGTGCAGGGCGGCACCGTGCCGTGGGAGTTCATGCTGTGGGCCATCGAGGCGGGCATCGCGTTCCTCGTCGGCGCTGCCGTCGCGCTCGCGGTTGTCAAGCCCCACCGGCCCGAGGCGACGCCCGCATAGTCTGGCGAGGTGCCCCGACTTCGCCGCAGCGACTCCTCTGGCAGGGGCATCCGGCGCGTGCGGGCGGGCAGGGGCTTCAGCTTCAAGGATGCCTCCGGCGCCACGATCACCGACCCGGAGCTTCTCGAGCGCATCGCCCACCTCGCGATCCCGCCGGCCTGGACCGACGTGTGGATAGCCCCCTACGCCAACGGCCACATCCAGGCGACGGGAACGGATGCCGCCGGTCGAACCCAGTACCTCTACCACCCGCAGTGGCGCGAGCAGAAGGACCGGCTCAAGTTCGACAGGGCCATGGCGCTCGCCGAGTCCCTCCCGGCAGCCCGCCGGAAAGTTACGACAGACCTGCGCTCCCCCGAACCGACCAAGTCGCGCGCGCTCGCCGCCGCCTTCCGGATGCTCGACACCGGGTCGCTGCGCGTGGGCTCCGAGCGCTACGCCGAACAGCACGGCAGCCACGGCCTCTCTACGCTCCTGTGCTCCCACGTGTCGATCTCGGGATCGGCAGTCACCCTGGCGTTCCCCGGCAAGAGCGGGCAAGAATGGGAGTCCACCCTCGTGGATGGTGAGCTGGCAGACGTGCTGCGAGGGCTGAAGCGCCGGGGCTCGGGGGCGCGGCTGCTCGCGTGGCGCGACTCAGGGAGGTGGCATCCGGTCGACGCCGCCGACATCAACGACTACGTGCGCGAGCGGACGGGTGGGGAGTTCACCGCGAAGGACTTCCGCACCCTGCACGGCTCGGTGACCGCTGCGATCGCGCTCGCGAAGGCGGGGCCGCGCCCCACACCCACGGCCCGCAAGAAGGCGGTGGCACAGGTCATGCGCGAGGTTGCCGACGTTCTCGGAAACACGCCGGCGGTCGCTCGATCCAGCTACGTCGACCCCAGGATCGTGGACAATTACGACCTCGGACGCACCATCGACCCCGCGAAAACCGGCTCAGCCGAGAGCCAGCTCAGGATGCTCCTCTTTACCTAGCCCGCGACACGCCGTAAACCGACACGCCCGGGTTGCAGCAAATGCTCGCGTGTGGCAAACTCGTCTAGTTCAACATTCTCCGTCCACGCGACGTGGGATCACTTCCAGGCAGTGCATAACCCAGTTCTAAGAACTGAAGGTTAGGCCGCGGGAAGCAGAACGAAGATCAATCGCCTCCTACTTTCGTTCGGGTGTGGTTTGCCCCGAAAGGTGCACGCTGCGCGTGTGCGCCGGGTGCGATGAAACAAGCAGTAATTGACACATAAACAGTGGTGCAAAAGCAGAAGTGCTGAGCATGTCGTTGTCCAGAAGAGAGTGAGCCAGCCATGGCGGGACAGAAGATCCGCATTCGACTGAAGTCGTACGACCACGAGGTCATCGACTCGTCGGCGCGCAAGATCGTCGACACGGTTACCCGTGCCGGTGCAACGGTTGTCGGCCCCGTGCCGCTTCCCACCGAGAAGAACGTGATCGCTGTGATCCGCTCCCCTCACAAGTACAAGGACAGCCGCGAGCACTTCGAGATGCGCACCCACAAGCGGCTCATCGACATCATCGACCCGACGCCCAAGGCTGTGGACTCGCTCATGCGTCTCGACCTGCCGGCGGACGTCAACATCGAGATCAAGCTGTAACGGGCTTCGAGAGCCGATAGGAAAACCATGTCTAAGAACACCAAGGGTCTGCTGGGCAAGAAGCTCGGCATGACGCAGGTCTGGGACGCGAACAACAAACTCGTTCCCGTGACCGTCGTCGAGATCACCCCCAACGTCGTTACGCAGCTGCGCTCGCAGGAGGTCGACGGCTACACCGCCGTGCAGATCGCCTACGGCCAGATCGACCCCCGCAAGGTCACCAAGCCGCTGACCGGTCACTTCGACAAGGCGGGCGTCACTCCCCGTCGTCACCTGACTGAGCTGCGCACGGATGACACGAGCGAGTACAGCCTCGGCCAGGAGCTGACTGTCGACATCTTCGAAGCAGGCAAGAAGGTCGACGTCATGGGCACCAGCAAGGGCAAGGGCTTCGCCGGTGTCATGAAGCGCCACAACTTCAAGGGTGTTTCGTCGAGCCACGGTTCGCACCGCAACCACCGCAAGCCCGGTTCCATCGGCGCCTCCTCGACCCCCAGCCGTGTCTTCAAGGGCATGCGCATGGCGGGCCGCATGGGTGGCGACCGTGTCACCGTGCTGAACCTCGTAGTCCACTCGGTCGACCTCGAGAAGGGCCTGGTCCTCATCAAGGGCGCCGTGCCCGGTGCTCGTGGCCGCATCGTCTTCGTCCGCAACGCAGTGAAGGGAGCGTAAGGCCATGGCCAGCAACGCTTCGCTCGACGTCATCGACACGTCAGGCAAGAAGACCGGTTCGGTCGCCCTGCCCGCCGCGATCTTCGACGTTCAGACCAACGTCCCGCTCATCCACCAGGTCGTCGTCGCCCAGCTCGCAGCAGCGCGCCAGGGCACGCACAAGACCAAGGGTCGCGGCGAGGTTTCCGGCTCGGGTGTCAAGCCCTTCAAGCAGAAGGGAACCGGCCGCGCCCGCCAGGGTTCCGTGCGCATGCCGCAGCACCGCGGCGGTGGCACGGTCCACGGCCCGCAGCCGCGCGACTACTCGCAGCGCACCCCCAAGAAGATGATCGCCGCAGCACTGCTCGGCGCCATCTCCGACCGCGCTCGCGGCGACCGTCTGACGGTCGTCGACTCGTTCGGCAAGGGCGATGTTCCCTCGACGAAGGCCGCGGCATCCGTGCTCGCCGCCGTCGCAGGCAAGAACGTCCTGGTCGTGCTCGAGCGTGGCGACGAGGTCAACTTCAAGAGCGTGCGCAACCTCAAGTCGGTTCACGTGCTCTTCGCCGACCAGCTCAACGCCTATGACGTCGTGAACAGCGACGACATCGTCTTCACCAAGGCGGCATTCGACTCCTTCGTCGGCGCCAAGTCGACCAAGACCCAGGAAGAGGTCAGCGCATGAGCGCCGATACCTACAAGGACCCGCGCGACATCATCCTCGCGCCCGTCGTTTCCGAGAAGAGCTACAGCCTGATCGACGACGGCAAGTACACCTTCGAGGTCGACCCCCGCGCCAACAAGACCGAGATCAAGCTCGCCATCGAGAAGATCTTCAGTGTCAAGGTCGGCTCGGTCAACACGCTGAACCGCACGGGCAAGACCCGCCGTACGCGTTTCGGTACCGGCAAGCGCAAGGACACCAAGCGTGCGATCGTCACGCTCAAGTCCGGTTCCATCGACATCTTCACGGCTGTCGGCTAGGGACTGAGGAGAGATAACAATGGCTATTCGTAAGTACAAGCCCACGACTCCCGGTCGTCGCGGTTCCTCGGTTGCAGACTTTGCCGAGATCACGCGCTCGACCCCGGAGAAGTCGCTGCTCCGTCCGCTGCCCAAGACCGGTGGCCGTAACAACGCCGGCCGCATCACGACGCGTCACATCGGTGGTGGCCACAAGCGCCAGTACCGCGTGATCGACTTCAAGCGCAACGACAAGGACGGCATCAACGCCCGCGTTGCCGAGATCGAGTACGACCCCAACCGCACGGCGCGCATCGCGCTCCTGCACTTCGTCGATGGTACGAAGCGATACATCGTCGCTCCGAACAAGCTCAACCAGGGCGACATCGTCGAGTCGGGTCCCTCCGCCGACATCAAGCCCGGCAACAACCTGCCGCTGCGCAACATCCCGGTCGGTACCGTCATCCACATGATCGAGCTCCGTCCCGGTGGCGGCGCGAAGATGGCCCGCTCCGCGGGTGCGTCGGTGCGCCTCGTCGCCAAGGACGGCCCCTACGCGCAGCTCCGTCTGCCGTCGGGCGAGATCCGCAACGTCGACGTTCGCTGCCGCGCCACCATCGGCGAGGTCGGCAACGCCGAGCAGTCCAACATCAACTGGGGTAAGGCCGGCCGCATGCGCTGGAAGGGCGTTCGCCCGACAGTGCGTGGTGTCGCCATGAACCCGGTAGACCACCCCCACGGTGGTGGTGAGGGCAAGACGTCCGGTGGACGTCACCCCGTCACCCCCTGGGGCCAGAAGGAAGGCCGCACGCGCAAGCGCAAGCTGCCCAGTGATTCGTTGATCGTTCGTCGCCGCAACGTCGGCAAGAAGCGCAAGTAGGAGTCAAGAAGATGCCACGCAGTCTGAAGAAGGGCCCCTTCGTCGACGACCACCTGCTGCAGAAGGTCGTCAAGGCGAACGAAGCCTCGAACAAGAACGTCATCAAGACCTGGTCGCGCCGTTCCATGATCATCCCGATCATGCTCGGCCACACGATCGCGGTCCACGACGGTCGCAAGCACATCCCGGTGTTCATCACCGAGACCATGGTGGGCCACAAGCTCGGCGAGTTCTCGCCCACCCGCACCTTCCGTGGACACGAGAAGGATGACAAGAAGGGACGTCGCCGCTAATGGTCGAGTCAATCGCCCGCGTGAAGCACATTCGTGTCACGCCCATGAAGGCCCGTCGCGTCGTCAACCTGATCCGCGGCAAGCAGGCACAGGAGGCACTCGCCATCCTGAAGTTCGCCCCCCAGGGTGCGAGCGAGCCGGTGTACAAGCTCGTCGCGTCGGCCATCGCCAACGCGCGTGTCAAGGCCGACGCTGAGAACACCTTCCTCGACGAGCAGGACCTGTTCGTCTCCGAGGCGTTCGTCGACGAGGGCACGACCCTGAAGCGGTTCCAGCCGCGTGCACAGGGCCGCGCATTCCAGATCCTCAAGCGCACGAGCCACATCACGATCAAGCTCGCTACTCCGGATGTGGCCCAGGTCACCACCGCGAAGGCAGGGAAGAAGTAATGGGACAGAAGGTAAACCCCTACGGTTTCCGTCTGGGAATCACGACCGACCACGTGTCGCGCTGGTTCTCCGACAGCACCAAGAGCGGACAGAAGTACAGCGACTACGTCGCTGAGGACGTCAAGATTCGCAACCTGCTCAAGACCTCGCTCGACCGCGCTGGCGTGGCTCGCATCGAGATCGAGCGCACCCGTGACCGCGTTCGCGTCGACATCCACACCGCCCGTCCGGGCATCGTGATCGGTCGTCGTGGCGCCGAGGCCGAGCGCATCCGCACCGACCTCGAGAAGCTCTCGGGCAAGCAGATCCAGCTCAACATCCTCGAGGTGAAGAACCCCGAGGCCGAGGCGCAGCTCGTTGCGCAGGGCATCGCCGAGCAGCTCTCCGCTCGTGTGGCTTTCCGCCGCGCGATGCGCAAGGGCATGCAGGGCGCCCAGCGCACGCCCACCGTCAAGGGTGTTCGTATCCAGGTCTCCGGCCGTCTCGGCGGCGCCGAGATGAGCCGCTCCGAGTTCTACCGCGAGGGTCGCGTTCCGCTGCACACCCTGCGCGCCAACATCGACTACGGCTTCTATGAGGCCAAGACGACGTTCGGCCGCATCGGCGTGAAGGTCTGGATCTACAAGGGCGACATCACGAACAAGGAGCTCGCCCGCGAGCAGGCCAACCAGAAGTCCACCCGTCCGGAGCGCCGTGACGACCGTGGCGGCGACCGCCGCGACAGCCGTCCGCCCCGCTCGTCGGCCCCCAAGGCCGACGCACCGGTCGCAGCAGGAGTTGAGGCGTAACCATGCTTATTCCCCGTAAGGTCAAGCACCGCAAGCAGCACCACCCCGGCCGTTCCGGCCAGGCGACCGGTGGCACTGTCGTGTCGTTCGGCGAGTTCGGCATCCAGGCGCTCACGCCCGCGTATGTCACCAACCGCCAGATCGAGGCGGCTCGTATCGCGATGACCCGTCACATCAAGCGTGGTGGAAAGGTGTGGATCAACGTCTACCCCGACCGCCCGCTGACCAAGAAGCCGGCCGAAACCCGCATGGGTTCCGGTAAGGGTTCACCCGAGTGGTGGATCGCGAACATCAAGCCCGGTCGTGTGCTCTTCGAGCTCAGCGGTGTCAACGAGACCGTTGCTCGCGAAGCACTCACCCGTGCAATCCACAAGCTGCCCCTCAAGGCACGCATCATCAAGCGCGAGGAGGGCGACGCATAATGGCGATCGGATCCAAGGAGCTCGCCCCCGTCGAGCTCGACACCTTTGAAGACGAGCGTCTGATGGACGAACTGAAGAAGGCGAAGGAAGAACTCTTCAACCTTCGCTTCCAGTCGGCCACCGGACAGCTCGAGAGCCACGGACGCATTCGCGCTGTCAAGCGCGACATCGCTCGCATCTACACGGTCATCCGTGAGCGCGAGCTGGGCATCCGGGCAACCCCCGTGGTAGTCGAGGCCCCGGCCAAGACCACCAAGAAGGCAACCACCAAGAAGACCGAGGAAGCGGCTGAGCCCGCTGCCGAGGCCACTGACGAGACGAAGGAGGCATAGTCATGGCGAAAGTTACTGAAGAGAAGGCCGCCACGACCGCCGAGCTCGCTCGCGGTTACCGCAAGAGCCGTCGCGGCTACGTGACCAGCGACAAGATGGACAAGACCATCGTCGTCGAGGTTGAGGACCGCGTTAAGCACCCCCTGTACGGCAAGGTCATCCGCCGTACCTCCAAGGTCAAGGTCCACGACGAGGCGAACGGCGCCGGCATCGGCGACCTCGTTCTCATCAGCGAGACTCGCCCGCTGAGCGCCACGAAGCGCTGGCGCCTGGTCGAGATCCTCGAGAAGGCGAAGTAGCTCATGCTGCAGCAGGAATCACGAGTCAAGGTTGCCGACAACACCGGCGCCAAGGAGCTCCTCACGATTCGCGTCCTCGGCGGCTCCGGCCGTCGTTACGCGGGTCTCGGTGACGTCATCGTCGCCACGGTCAAAGACGCGATCCCCGGCGGAAACGTCAAGAAGGGTGATGTGGTCAAGGCCGTCATCGTCCGCGTCGTCAAGCAGACCCGTCGTGCAGACGGTTCGTACATCAAGTTCGACGAGAACGCCGCCGTCATCCTGAAGGGCGACGGGGACCCCCGTGGTACCCGCATCTTCGGACCGGTCGGCCGCGAGCTTCGTGACAAGAAGTTCATGAAGATCATCTCGCTCGCTCCGGAGGTGCTGTAACTCATGGCAAACATTCGTAAGGGCGACCTCGTGCAGGTCATCAGCGGCCCCACGCAGGACCGCGGCGGAGACCGCGGCAAGCAGGGTCGTGTCATCACTGTCATCGCAGGCAAGGACCGCGTTGTCGTGGAGGGTGTCAACTTCGTCACCAAGCACGTCAAGGTCGGCCAGACCCAGCGCGGTACCAAGACCGGCGGCATCGAGACGATGGAGGCACCCATTCACGTGTCCAACATCGCGCTCGTCGACCCCGACACCAAGCTCCCGGCTCGCGTCGGCTTCCGCGTGGAGACGGATGACCGTGGCAAGACCACGCGCGTCCGCTTCTTCAAGAAGTCGCGCCGGGTCGAGAACAAGAAGGCCGCCAAGGCCACGACCAAGAAGGCCGCTGAGAAGCCGGCCGCAGAGGACGCCGAGTAATGACTGACACCGCTACTGCCGCGAAGGCTGGCGCCCCTGAGGGCAAGACCCAGCCGCGCCTCAAGCAGAAGTACCGCTCTGAGATCGTCGCCCAGCTCACGAAGGACTTCGGCTTCACGAACCCGCACCAGGTGCCGGGCCTCGTCAAGGTCGTCGTCAACACGGGTGTCGGCGAGGCTGCCCGCGATGGCAAGATCATCGACGGTGCCGTCAAGGACCTCACGGCCATCACCGGCCAGAAGCCCCAGGTCACGAACGCCCGCAAGTCCATCGCCCAGTTCAAGCTGCGCGAGGGCCAGCCCATCGGCGCACACGTCACCCTCCGCGGTGACCGTGCGTGGGAGTTCCTCGACCGCCTCGTGACCCTCGCCCTGCCCCGTATCCGCGACTTCCGCGGCCTCTCGGACAAGCAGTTCGACGGTCGTGGCAACTACACGTTCGGCCTCACGGAGCAGTCAATGTTCCACGAGATCGACCAGGACAAGATCGACCGCGTGCGTGGTTTCGACATCACCGTCGTCACCACCGCGAAGACGGACGACGAGGGTCGCGCGCTGCTCAAGGCGCTCGGCTTCCCGTTCCGCACGGCCGAGAACTCCGGCAACTAACCAACCAAGCACCACCGATCGACCAGGTCGGCCCCCGTGTAACGGGTGCCGAAACCGGACGAGATAGGCACCACAACTCATGACAATGACAGATCCGGTCGCAGACCTGCTGACCCGACTGCGCAACGCCAACTCGGCGTACCACGACACGGTCTCGCTGCCCAGCAGCAAGCTCAAGTCGCACCTCGCGGAGATCCTCAAGACCGAGGGCTACATCGCCGCGTGGAAGGTCGAAGACGCGCGCGTCGGCCAGACCCTCACGATCGACCTCAAGTACGGCCCGAACCGCGAGCGCTCCATCGTGGGCATCAAGCGCGTCTCGAAGCCCGGTCTCCGCGTCTACGCGAAGTCGACCGAGATCCCCAAGGTTCTCGGCGGACTCGGCGTCGCCATCCTGTCCACCTCCTCCGGTCTGCTGACCGACAAAGAGGCGACCTCGAAGGGCGTGGGTGGGGAAGTCCTCGCCTACGTGTGGTAACCAGTCATGTCACGAATCGGAAGACTCCCCATTGACGTCCCCAGTGGCGTCGAGGTGAAGATCGACGGCCAGTCCGTCGCAGTCAAGGGCCCGAAGGGCGAGCTGTCGCTCGTCGTCAAGACCCCCATCGCCGTCACCCTCGAAGACGGACAGGTGCTCGTCACCCGTCCCGACGACGAGCGTGAGTCGCGGTCGCTGCACGGCCTGACCCGCACGCTGATCGCGAACCAGATCACCGGCGTCACCACCGGATACACCAAGGGCCTCGAGGTCGTCGGTACCGGTTACCGCGTTGCGGCCAAGGGTGACTCGGTCGAGTTCGCGCTCGGCTACTCGCACTCCATCACGGTTGACCCGCCCGCGGGTATCAGCTTCACGGTCGAGGGCAACAACAAGCTGACCGTCAGCGGCATCGACAAGCAGGCCGTCGGCGAAGTCGCGGCCAACATTCGCAAGCTGCGTAAGCCCGAGCCCTACAAGGGCAAGGGCGTGCGTTACGCCGGCGAGGTAGTCCGCCGCAAGGCCGGAAAGAGTGGTAAGTAATCATGGGTCTCGGAACTAGAGGTAAGAGCAAGTCGGCCGCAAAGGGCCGCAGGCACGCCCGCCTTCGCAAGAAGGTCGTCGGCACCGAGGCGCGTCCGCGCCTGGTCGTCACCCGTTCGGCCCGTCACGTCTTCGTGCAGGTCGTGGATGACGCCAAGGGGCACACCCTCGCGAGCGCATCGACCCTCGAGGCCGACATGCGCACGTTCGACGGTGACAAGACCGCCAAGGCGAAGAAGGTCGGCGAGCTCGTCGCCGAGCGCGCCAAGAAGGCCGGCGTCGAGGCTGTCGTGTTCGACCGTGGCGGTAACCGCTACGCGGGACGCGTCGCAGCGATCGCCGATGGAGCGCGAGAGGGCGGACTCGACCTGTGAGCGACGCAACTACTAACAAGGAGCAGGACGTGGCTGAGCCCACTACCGAGGCTGTTGCAACCGAGGCGCCCGCTGTGGATGCCCCCGCGACCGACCTCACCAACGAGCCCCGCGAGGCCCGCCGCGGCGGCCGCGAGCGCAACCCGAACCGTGACCGTGGCAACAGCCGCGACGCGGAGAAGAGCCAGTTCCTGGAGCGCGTCGTCACCATCAACCGCGTCTCGAAGGTCGTGAAGGGTGGTCGTCGCTTCAGCTTCACCGCCCTCGTGGTCGTCGGTGACGGCAACGGTCTCGTCGGTGTCGGCTACGGCAAGGCCCGCGAGGTGCCGACCGCAATCTCCAAGGGTGTCGAGGAGGCGAAGAAGAACTTCTTCCGCGTCCCCCGCGTCGCCCAGACGATCCCGCACCCCGTGCAGGGCGAGGCCGCTGCCGGTGTCGTGCTGCTGCGTCCGGCCTCGGCCGGTACCGGTGTTATCGCGGGCGGTCCGGTTCGCGCCGTACTCGAGTGCGCCGGCATCCATGACGTCCTGAGCAAGTCGCTCGGCTCGTCGAACACGATCAACATCGTGCACGCGACGGTCGCTGCCCTCAAGCAGCTCGAGGAGCCCCGTGCGGTCGCCGCACGCCGCGGCCTCGACGTCGAGCACGTCGTCCCGGCCCGCCTGCTGCGCGCCGAGGCTGAAGCTAAGGCAGGTGTCTGATGGCCGCGCGCCTGAAGGTGACCCAGATCAAGTCCAAAATCAGTGAGAAGCAGAACATGCGCGACACGCTGCGCAGCCTCGGGCTGCACCGCATCGGTGACGTGACTGTTCGCGAGGACAACAAGCAGAACCGTGGCTACGTGCGCACGGTCGCTCACCTCGTCAAAGTCGAGGAGATTGACTAATGGCTGAAGAAACCGAAGCCAAGAAGGCGCCCGCCAAGGCCGCTGCCCCCAAGGCAGCGCCGAAGGCTGCTGCCGAGAAGGCCCCTGCCGCGAAGGCCGCCCCCAAGGCTGCTGCCGCGGAGAAGGCTCCCGCCGCCGCCAAGGCTCCCGCTAAGGCGGCAGCCCCCAAGGCTGCTGCTGCCGCGAAGTCGGACGACACCGCCGCTGCCAAGGCTCCGGCCAAGGCTGCAGCGAAGAAGGCCCCCCAGGCCGACGTCGAGGCTCGCCCGCAGGTGCTCAAGGTCCACCACCTCCGTCCCGCCGCAGGCGCCAAGAAGGACAAGACCCGCGTCGGACGCGGTGAGGGTTCCAAGGGTAAGACTGCAGGTCGCGGTACCAAGGGCACCAAGGCCCGCTACTCGGTCCGTCCGGGCTTCGAGGGTGGCAACCTGAACTTCGTCATGCGCCAGCCGAAGCTGCGCGGGTTCAAGAACCCGTTCCGCGTCGAGTACCAGGTCGTGAACCTCGAGAAGCTCGCCGAGCTCTACCCCAAGGGCGGTGACGTCACCGTCATCGACCTCGTCCTCAAGGGCGCCGTTCGCAAGAACGAGAAGGTCAAGGTTCTTGGGCAGGGTGATATTGCGGTTAAGCTGAACGTTGCAGTCGACAAGGTCTCCGGCTCTGCTGAGCAGAAGATCGTCGCCGCTGGCGGATCGGTCAAGTAAGTAACCCACCCCGGTATCAATAACCGGTCGGGTTTCGAGCGGGGCTGGTCAACCAGCCCCGCTCGATTGCATTACCTAGAGTTTCATCATGAAAAGTGTCGGAGGCCGTTGTGTTTAGAGCTGTCGCGCGGATCTTCCGTACGCCTGACCTTCGCAGGAAGATCGGGTTCACGCTCGGCATCGTTGCGCTGTTCCGCCTCGGGTCGTTCATCCCGGCACCGTTCGTCGACTTCGGCAACGTGCAAGAGTGCCTCGCGAGCAACGCAGGCACCTCGGGCTTGTACGACCTCGTGAACCTGTTCAGCGGCGGGGCTCTGCTTCAGCTGTCGATCTTCGCGCTCGGCATCATGCCGTACATCACGGCGTCGATCATCGTGCAGCTGCTGCGCGTGGTCATCCCGCACTTCGAGACCCTCTACAAGGAGGGCCAGGCCGGCCAGTCCCGCCTGACGCAGTACACCCGGTACCTCACGATCGCCCTCGGCGTTCTCCAGTCGACGACGCTCATCACGGTCGCCCGCAGCGGTGCCCTCTTCCCGTCGAACTCGGGCGTCGCCGCCTGCTCCGACCTCATCACCGACGACGCGTGGTACGCGATCATGCTCATGGTCATCACCATGACCGCCGGCACGGGCCTCATCATGTGGATGGGCGAGCTCATCACCGAGCGCGGCATCGGCAACGGCATGTCGCTGCTCATCTTCACGTCGATCTCCGCGCGCTTCCCCGGCTCGCTGTGGAGCATCCAGGAGGCCAAGGGCATCGAGGTCTTCATCGCGGTCATCCTGATCGGTGTGCTCATCGTCGGAGCTGTGGTGTTCGTCGAGCAATCGCAACGACGGATACCCGTGCAGTACGCCAAGCGCATGGTCGGCAGGCGCACCTACGGCGGCAACAACACGTACATCCCGATCAAGGTGAACATGGCCGGCGTCGTGCCCGTCATCTTCGCGTCGTCGCTGCTGTACTTGCCTGCTCTCATCGCGCAGTTCAACCAGCCCGCGACCGGGCAGGCTCCTGCCGGCTGGGTCACCTGGATCCAGAACTACCTCACCAAGGGCGATCACCCGCTCTACATGCTCCTGTACTTCCTGCTCATCGTGGGCTTCACCTACTTCTACGTCGCGATCACCTTCAACCCCGAAGAGGTCGCCGACAACATGAAGAAGTACGGCGGGTTCATCCCGGGCATCCGCGCCGGTCGTCCCACCGCCGAGTACCTGGACTACGTGCTCACGCGCGTGACCCTGCCGGGTTCGCTGTACCTCGGCCTGATCGCGCTCATACCGCTTATCGCCCTCGTACTCGTGGGGGCGAACACGAACTTCCCGTTCGGCGGCGCGAGCATCCTGATCATCGTCGGTGTGGGTCTCGAGACGGTCAAACAGATCGACTCCCAGCTGCAGCAGCGTCACTACGAGGGCCTGCTCCGTTGACCCGGCTGCTCATTGTCGGCCCGCCCGGTGCCGGCAAAGGCACGCAGTCGGCCAGGCTCACCGAGGCGTACCGGATTCCCGCGATCGCGACGGGAGACATCTTCCGCGCGAACATCAAGAATCAGACCGACCTCGGCAAGCAGGTCAAGGCCATCATCGACGCGGGAGATTTCGTTCCCGACTCGTTGACGAACGATCTCGTGGCAAGTCGGCTGAAGGAAGCCGACGCGCTCGAGGGCTTCCTGCTCGACGGCTACCCGCGCACGCTCGACCAGCTGCACTTCCTCGACGAGGTGCTCGCCGCTGAGGGCGCTGCGCTCGATGCGGTCATCCAGCTCGTCGTCGACCCCGACGAGGTGGTGTCGCGCCTTCTGAAGCGCGCCCACCAGGAGGGTCGCACGGATGACACGGAAGAGACCATCCGCCACCGCCAGTCGCTCTACCAGCGCGAGACGGCACCGCTCATCGCGGTCTACGGGGAGCGCGGACTCGTCGTCGAGATCGACGCCTTGGGCGAGGTTGACCACGTGAGCGCCCGCATCGCGGAGGCTCTCGCGGCCCGCGGCCTCTCCGCCCCGGACGCAGCACACCTCTGACCGTGGCCTTCGGCAGCGCCAAGATCTACAAGACGGCCGCCGAGCTGCGCCTCATGGTGCGGCCCGGTGTCGTCACCGCGGCGTCGCTCGCGGCCGTGCGGGCTGCCATCCGGCCGGGCATCACGACGCTCGAGCTCGACGCGATAGCGGAGCGCACCATCCGCGAGCTGGGCGGCGTGCCGAACTTCATGAAGGAGCCGGGCTACCGCCACACCCTGTGCGTCTCCGTCAACGACGAGATCGTGCACGGCGTGCCGGGCGACCGGATGCTCGAACCGGGCGACATCGTGTCGGTAGACAGCGGCGCCGAGGTGGAGGGCTGGAACGGTGACGCGGCGATCACCGTCGTCGTGCCCGACCCGTCCCGCCCGGAACTCGTCGCCGCCCGTCAGGCTCTCGCCGATGCTACCGAGCAGGGACTCTGGGCCGGTATCGCCGAGCTCGCCATCGCCCGCCGGCTCAACCAGATCGGCGCCGCCATCGAGGACGCCATCGACGCCCGCGGCGAGTTCGGCATCGTGGAGGACTACGTGGGTCACGGCATCGGCCGGTCCATGCACGAGGAACCGCCGGTATTCAACTTCCGAGTGCGCGCAGCGGGGCCGGAGATCAAGCCGGGACTGGTCGTGGCGATCGAGCCCATGGTCACGCGCGGGGGAGTGGACAGCCACGTGCTGGCCGACGACTGGACGGTCGCGACCGACGACGGCACGGATGCTGCCCACTGGGAGCACTCCGTGGCCGTGCACGCCGGCGGCCTATGGGTGCTGACCTCCGAGGATGGCGGGCGCGCGGGTCTTGCGCCGTTCGGAGTGGTCCCCTCGCCGATTGCGTGAGGCCGCCGCATCCGGAGAATTCGCCTCAGGCGTATACACCCAGGTTGGCGAAACGCCCGGGAATGACCTAAGCTTGATCTTTGGTGTTTCCAGCCGTTTTTGCGTGTCTGGACACCGATCCCCGCAGACCAGCGAATCAATACTTTTAGCGACGAAGAGGCTATGGCCAAAAAAGACGGTGTCATCGAGATCGAGGGAGCAGTAGTCGAAGCTCTGCCCAACGCAATGTTCCGCGTTGAGCTGACCAACGGCCACAGGGTGCTCGCTCACATCTCGGGCAAAATGCGACAGAACTACATCAGGATCCTCCCGGAGGACCGTGTGGTCGTCGAGTTGAGCCCGTACGACCTGACCCGTGGTCGGATCACCTACCGCTACAAGTAACGAACGCGCTGGAAAGTAACGTCCCGTGGCATCCCGCGGGAACGAAGACAGCGAGTGCAAGGAAACACAATGAAGGTCAACCCCAGTGTCAAGCCCATCTGTGACCACTGCCGCGTCATCCGCCGCAATGGAAACGTCATGGTGATCTGCAAGTCGAACCCGCGTCACAAGCAGCGCCAGGGCTAAGTAGTAACTGAATAACTAGAACGGCACCAAGAACCGCGCGAGCGGGGACACCCTGGGTTGGAGGCCTAGGCACCGGTGCTGTCCATCACCTCCACATGACTCCACAAGGAGAATGACATGGCACGTCTAGCCGGCGTCGACATCCCGCGCGACAAGCGCGTTGAGGTCGCACTGACTTACATCTACGGTGTTGGCCGTACGAGGGCTCTCAAGACCCTCGCCGACACCGGCATCAGCGGTGAGATCCGAGTCAAGGATCTGACCGATGACCAGCTCATCGCCCTGCGCGACTACATCGAGGTCAACTTCAAGGTTGAGGGTGACCTCCGCCGTGAGGTTGCCGCCGATATCCGTCGCAAGGTCGAGATCGGTTCGTACCAGGGCATCCGTCACCGTCGTGGCCTGCCCGTTCACGGACAGCGCACCAAGACCAACGCTCGTACCCGCAAGGGCCCGAAGCGCACTGTTGCCGGTAAGAAGAAGGCGGGACGCAAGTAATGGCTGCACCGAAGGCCGCTGCGCGCAAGCCGCGCCGCAAGGAGAAGAAGAACGTCGCACTGGGCCAGGCCCACATCAAGTCGACGTTCAACAACACGATCGTGTCGATCACCGACCCGTCGGGTGCCGTCATCAGCTGGGCCTCGTCCGGCGCTGTCGGCTTCAAGGGCTCGCGCAAGTCGACCCCGTTCGCCGCCCAGCTCGCCGCGGAGTCCGCAGCGCGCCAGGCACAGGAGCACGGCATGAAGAAGGTCGACGTCTTCGTCAAGGGACCGGGCTCGGGCCGCGAGACCGCGATCCGCTCCCTGCAGGCCGCTGGCCTCGAGGTCGGCAGCATCAACGATGTGACGCCCCAGGCTCACAACGGATGCCGCCCGCCCAAGCGTCGCCGCGTCTAGCCTCTCAGGCCGATGGCCACGCTAGCGCTTCGCGCCGGCGCGGCCATCGGCTCCTAACGCACGTCCCCCTGTCATAACTCAATAGACCGACGGGCCAGCCACTCGTCGCATCCAGGTGTCAAATAGCGGACACCTCGCCGAAAGGAAACACCAGTGCTCATCGCACAGCGCCCCACTCTTGCCGAAGAGAACATCTCCGAATTCCGCTCGCGCTTCGTTATCGAGCCGCTCGAGCCCGGTTTCGGTTACACCCTCGGAAACTCCCTCCGCCGCACGCTGCTCTCGTCGATCCCCGGAGCTGCTGTCACGAGCATCCGCATCGACGGTGTGCTGCACGAGTTCAGCACCGTTCCCGGTGTCAAGGAAGACGTCACCGAGGTCATCCTGAACATCAAGAACCTCGTCGTCTCGAGCGAGCACGACGAGCCCATCACCGCCTACCTGCGCAAGCAGGGCGCCGGTGAGGTCACCGCTGCCGACATCTCGGCTCCCGCGGGCGTGGAGATCCACAACCCGGAGCTGGTCATCGCGACCCTCAACGACAAGGCGAAGTTCGAGCTCGAGCTCACCATCGAGCGTGGCCGCGGCTACGTCTCGGCGACCCAGAACCGCAGCGAGTTCAGCGAAGCGGGCCAGATCCCGATCGACTCGATCTACTCGCCCGTGCTCAAGGTGACCTACCGCGTCGAGGCGACCCGTGCCGGTGAGCGCACCGACTTCGACCGCCTGGTCGTCGACGTGGAGACCAAGAATGCGATCACCCCGCGTGATGCAGTGGCCTCCGCCGGTCGCACCCTGACCGAGCTCTTCGGTCTGGCGCGCGAGCTCAACAACGCCGCAGAGGGCATCGAGATCGGCCCCGCGCCGGTCGACGCCGTTCTCTCGAGCGAGCTCAGCATGCCCATCGAGGACCTCGACCTGAGCGTGCGCAGCTATAACTGCCTCAAGCGTGAGGGCATCAACACGGTCAGCGAGCTCGTGGCGCTGAGCGAGACGCAGCTCATGAACATCCGCAACTTCGGCCAGAAGTCGGTTGACGAGGTCAAGGACAAGCTCGTCGAGATGGGCCTGTCGCTCAAGGACAGCGTTCCCGGATTCGACGGCGCCCACTTCTACGGTGGCTACGACGACGAAGACACCAACGCGTAAGCGCCCGACCCCGCGCCCACTCAAAGCTTGACACTGGAGAACTAGAACAATGCCTACACCTACCAAGGGACCCCGCCTCGGCGGAGGGCCGGCCCACGAGCGCCTGCTGCTCGCGAACCTCGCCGCTGCCCTGTTCACGCACAAGAGCATCAAGACGACCGAGACGAAGGCCAAGCGCCTGCGTCCGATCGCCGAGCGCCTCATCACGTTCGCCAAGCGCGGCGACCTGCACGCGCGCCGTCGCGTGCTCGCCGTGATCGGCGACAAGAGCGTCGTGCACGAGCTCTTCACCGAGATCGCGCCGCTCGTCGAACTTCGTGAGGGCGGCTACACCCGCATCACGAAGCTCGGCTTCCGCAAGGGCGACAACGCCTCCATGGTTCAGATCGAGCTCGTACTCGAGCCCGTGAACCCGAAGCCGAAGTCGGCGAAGAAGACGGCGGCAGCTGCCGCGGCTTCCGAGAAGCCCGCCAAGGCTGAGGCGCCCGCCGAGGACGTCGTCGAGGAGACCGCAGCTGACGAGACCGCTGAGGTCGAAGAGGCTGCCGCCGAGTCGACCGACGCCGTCGAGGCCGAGACCGTCGAGGCTGAGGCCGCCGACGCCGAGGTCGCTGCTGAGGCCGAAGAGACCAAGTAGTTCACGTCAGAAGGGCCCCACCGCGAGGTGGGGCCCTTCTGCGTTAACGGATGCTCACACCGGGCGGTTGGCGAGTCCGTATTCGTTGGCGTCGAGAAGCGGTGGAACCTCCGCGAGCCTCTGCAGGGCATCCGCGAGCGCACCGCAGTAGATGCGGCCGCCGGTGGGTCCCGGATGCACCTCATCGTCGGCGAGCACATCGAGCTGCGGCTGGATGGCGCTGTACCAGTTCGACAGCTCGACGTCGCGCTGAGTGCGGGCGAAGTCGGAAAGGATCGCGTTGACGTCGGGGCCCCACTCGCGCGGCACCTGGACGTTCACCACGATCATCCGGGTGCTCGGCGGCAGCAGCGCGTGGATCTCCTCGAGCGTGTCCTCCTCGATCCACCCGTTGGTGCCGAGGCCGAGCAGCAGGATGGGCCGGATCTGCCCCGACGCGACAATCGCACTGACGATGTCCGGCGCCTCGGACATCTGACGCGAGACGACCGCGTCGATGGCGATGCCGGGAAACGCCTCCTCGAGTTCGGGCGCCGCCGCGAGCATCACCGAGTCGCCGACGGCGTAGATCTGGTCGCCCGTGGGCAACGGCTGAGGGCGCCTCGGCGCCGTCGCGAAGCCGGGCAGGGCTATCGACGCCTGGCCGGCCTCGACGTTCTCCTGGGCTTGTCCGATCACGGGAGCTGTGCCGATGGCGACGCCCGTCACGCCGATTGTGGCCAGGAGCGCGGCGGCGCCGACCGCGGCGACGGTGCGGATGCCCCACCCGCGCCCGACGACGGCAGACACGCTGCCGCGCAGCCCGAGCGTGCGGATCGGCACCTCCACGAACGCGTAGGACGCCGCGGACAGCCCGACCGTGATCGCCAGCGCCGCCGCGGGCACCACCCATGCGGCAGTACCCGCGGGCACCGCAGCGAGTAGCAGTACGAGCACGGGCCAGTGCCACAGGTACAGTCCGTACGAGCGCTCGCCTATCCATCGCAGCGGCTGCACGTCGAGCGCGCTGCCGAGCCAGGAGCCGGGGAGCACGGCGCCCGCGAGGGCAAGGGCGGTGAGCAGTGCGACGAGCGCGAGGCCGCCGTGGGTGGCGAGCCAGTCCCCTTCGGGCAACAGTGTGGCGATGGCGATGAGTGCGAGGACGGCGAACCCTCCCAGTGCAGGGAGGGCGACTCGCACGGCGCGGGGGAGTGGGGCGGGGGCATCCGCGAGCCTGCCCTCGAGGAGGAACGCGAGGCACGCGCCGAGCGCGAGGCCGAAGCTGTGCGTGTCGGTACCGTAGTAGACGCGCGTGGCGTCGTCGGTGGCCAGCAGCGCCATGGCGACGGCGGAACCGACGGCGAGCACGCCCGCGATGGTGGCGCGCAGCCAGCGCCAGCGGACGAGCAGCAGCAGGAGCAGCGCGAGAGGCCACACGAGGTAGAACTGCTCCTCGACGGCGAGCGACCACAGGTTGCGGAACAGGTCGGGCGTCGTCGCGTCGAAGTAGCTCTGGCCTTGGGCGATGGCCAGCCAGTTGCTGCTGAAGGTCGCGGCGCCGAGCACCTGACTGCCGAGGTTGACGAGCACGTCACCGCCGATGAACCATGCAGCACTCGAGCACACCGCCACGACGATTGCGAGGGCAGGGAGGATGCGCCGCGCCCGTCGTACCCAGAACGACCGCAGTGTCGGGCGCCGCAGCAACAGCGACGTGATGAGGAACCCGGAGATGACGAAGAACACGTCGACGCCGACGTAGCCGCCACGGAGGGTGTCGGGCAGGAAGTGGAACGCGATGACCGCGAGAACCGCGATGGCCCGAAGACCGTCGAGTCCTGCGAGGCGAGAGCGGGGTGCAGTCGGTGCGGGAGGGGTCATGGTGATTACCGCGTTCCACCCTACCCGCCTACAATCGCAGCGTGACCGACGAGCCGAGCACCCGCCTGCGGCTCGACATCTCCTACGACGGCACGGACTTCGCCGGATGGGCGCGCCAGCCGACACTGCGCACAGTCCAAGGGGAGCTCGAGGCGGCACTCGCCACCGTGTTCCGGCACGGGCATCCCTCACTCACCGTCGCGGGTCGTACCGATGCTGGCGTGCACGCCACGGGGCAGGTCGCGCACCTGGATCTCACGGATGCCCAACTCGCGCACCTCGCCAAGCCCCACGGGCCCCGGCCGCCGCTCGACCCGGCCGAGGCCCTCGTGCGGCGACTCAACGGCATCGCGGGCCTGCGCAGCGACGTGCACGTGCGCGCCGCGAGCATCGCGCCCGAGGGGTTCGACGCGAGGTTCTCGCCCCTCTTCCGCCGCTACCAGTATCGGGTGGCGGATGCCGCTGCCGAGCGCAATCCGCTGCTGCGCAACCACACGGTCTGGTACCCGGCAGAGCTTGACGCCGACGCGATGAACGAGTCAGCCCGCGAGCTGCTCGGGCTGCACGACTGGGCAGCCTACTGTCGGCCGCGCGAGGGTGCGACGACCATCAGGGAACTGCAGGCGTTCGAGTGGAAGCGCGATGAGGCGGGCGTGCTCGTCGCGTCCCTGCAGGCCGACGCGTTCTGCCACAGCATGGTCCGCGCGCTCGTGGGGGCCTCCGTTTCGGTGGGGGAGCGCAAGCTCTCCGGGGAACGTGTGCTGGGCATCCGGGAGCAGGCGCAGCGCACGAGCGAGTTCAAGGTGATGCCCGCGCACGGGCTCACGCTCGTGGAGGTGGGATACCCGGAAGACCTCGCGGCGAGGGCAGCGCAGACGCGAGCTAGACGGGACGCCTGAGATCGCCTACAGTAGACCCTTGGTGCCTAGCACCCGATCATGAGCCCTCCATCTGGAGATTCCGCGGCATCGCCACGGAATGTTCAACAGGAGCGGGATTCACGAGCCACTCATCCGATCACAAGAAAGCAGCATTACTGTGACGCGTACATTTTCGCCCAAGCCCGATGACGTCCAGCGCGACTGGGTCATCATCGACGCCACCGACGTCGTTCTCGGCCGTCTCGCCAGCCACGTTGCCACGCTCCTGCGCGGCAAGCACAAGGCCACCTTTGCTCCGCACATGGACATGGGTGACTTCGTCATCGTCATCAACGCCGACAAGGTCGCCCTCACCGGCTCCAAGCTCGCGCAGAAGCTCTACTACCGCCACTCGGGTTACCCGGGCGGCCTGACGGCAACGTCCTACGCCGAGCAGCTTGAGAAGCACCCGACGCGTGCCGTCGAGAAGGCAGTTCGCGGGATGCTCCCGAAGAACTCCATCGGTCGTGCCCAGCTCACCAAGCTCAAGGTCTACGCCGGTGCTGAGCACCCCCACGCTGCCCAGCAGCCCACGCCGTACACCCTCTCCCAGGTCGCTCAGTAGAGCCCCCCAGAAAGCTAAGGACACTACTCATGGCCAAGATCGAAGACTCCGTCGAGACAGACGAGACCACTCCCGAGAGCTACACCACCGAGACCGGCACGAGCTACTCGACCGAGTCCGCTCCCGAGGCTGCCGCTAAGGCTCCCCGCGCCGTCCTGAACGTCCCCGGCGCTGCCGTGGGCCGTCGCAAGGAGGCCATCGCCCGCGTGCGCATCGCCCCCGGCACCGGCAAGGCCACGGTCAACGGCCGTGAGCTCGCCGAGTACTTCCCCAACAAGCTGCACCAGCAGCTCATCAACGACCCGTTCAAGGTGCTCGACCTCCTCGGCAGCTACGACGTGATCGCGAAGATCACCGGCGGTGGCCCCTCCGGCCAGGCCGGCGCCCTGCGCCTCGCGATCGCCCGCTCGCTCAACGAGATCGACCGCGAGAACAACCGTCCGGCTCTCAAGAAGGCCGGCTTCCTCACTCGTGACGCGCGCGTCATCGAGCGCAAGAAGGCCGGTCTCAAGAAGGCCCGCAAGGCGTCGCAGTTCTCGAAGCGCTAGTCCGAGCCGCGTAGGCCAGCAGGGATGCCTCGGCTTTTCGGCACGGATGGCGTACGTGGGCTCGCCAACGGTGAGCTCACTGCCGATCTCGCACTCGGTCTTGCCCAGGCGGCAGCAGTCGTTCTGGGCAAGGGCCGGGTCGCTGACGGTCGGCGCGCTTCGGGGCGTCGCCCCGTCGCGGTCATCGGCCGCGACCCTCGGATCTCGGGGGAGTTCCTCGCTGCCTCCGTGGCGGCGGGGCTTGCGAGCTCCGGTGTCGATGTGTTCGACGCTGGCGTCATCCCGACCCCGGCACTGGCGTTCCTCGTGGGCGACTTCAAGGCCGACATCGGCGTCATGATCTCCGCCTCGCACAACCCGGCACCCGACAACGGCATCAAGTTCTTCGCCTCCGGCGGGACGAAACTTCCGGACGAGGTCGAGGATCGCATCGAGGCCGCGCTCGGCGAGCCGAACCTCGAGCCCAAGGGTGGCGACGTGGGGCGCATCCGGCGATTCTCCGACGCCGAGGACCGCTACATCGTTCACCTGCTCTCCACGCTGCCGCACCGCCTCGACGGCCTGCACGTCGTGCTCGACTGCGCGCACGGTGCTGCCGCGGGCGTCTCACCGCAGGTCTTTACGGATGCCGGCGCCAAGGTCACGGTCATCGGTGCAGACCCCGACGGCATCAACATCAACGACGGAGTGGGCTCGACGCACCTGGAGCCGCTCGCGGCGGCCGTTGTCGCCCACGGGGCAGACATCGGTATCGCCCACGATGGCGACGCCGACCGGTGCCTCGCCATCGACGCGCACGGCAACGTCATCGACGGCGATCAGATCATGGCGATTCTCGCGGTGTCGATGGCCGAGCGCGGCGTTCTCGCGGAGCGCACTCTCGTGGCCACTGTCATGAGCAACCTCGGCCTCAAGCGCGCCATGGCCGCCCACAACATCTCGGTGATCGACACCGCGGTCGGCGACCGCTACGTGCTCGAGGCGCTCGGCGAGCACGGGCTGTCGCTCGGCGGCGAGCAGTCGGGCCATGTCATCATGACGAAGTTCGCGACAACCGGCGACGGCATCCTCACGGGCCTGCACCTGGTCGCGGAGATGGCGCGCACCGGCAAGACCATCGCGCAGCTCGCGTCGGTCATGACCGTCTACCCGCAGTCGCTCGTCAACGTGCGCGGCGTCGACCACCACTCGCTCGGCTCCGACGATGTCATCGCCGAGGCCGTGGCCGCCGCCGAGGCGGGGCTCGGCGATACCGGCCGCGTGCTGCTGCGCCCCTCGGGCACCGAGCCCATGGTGCGCGTCATGGTCGAGGCCGAGCACCAGGACGAGGCCGACCGCATCGCGGAATCACTCGCCAGCACCGTGCGCGAGCGCCTCGGCGTCTAGCCCGTCAGGTCTTGCGCAGGAGCACGCTCGAGACGGCGTGGTCGGGTCCCTTACGCAGCACGAGGTCGGCCCGCGGGCGCGTTGGCACGATGTTCTGCACGAGGTTCGGCTCGTTGATGGCTGCCCAGATGCCCGCGGCGCGGGCGCGGGCCTCTTCCTCGGTGAGCGAGGCGAAACGGTGGAAGAACGACTGCGGGTTGGTGAACGCGCCCCGCTGGAGGCGCAGGAAGCGCTCCTCGTACCAGCGCGCGATATCGCCCGTGCGGGCATCCACGTAGATGGCGAAGTCGAACAGGTCGCTCACGGCGAGACTCCTGCCGGGTGCGGCGGGCTGGAGCACATTGAGCCCCTCCACGATCAGCACATCCGGTGCGTTGACCACGATCTCGGCATCCGGGACTATGTCGTATGCCAGGTGCGAGTAGAAGGGGGCGCGCACCTCGCGCACGCCGCTCTTGACCTGGCTGACGAACCGCAGCAGCGCGCGTCGGTCGTACGACTCAGGAAAGCCCTTGCGCTCCATGAGCCCGCGACGCTCGAGTTCGGCGTTGGGGAAGAGGAAGCCGTCGGTCGTGACGAGCTCCACGCGCGGGGTTCCCTCCCAGCGCCTGAGCAGTTCGCGCAGGAGGCGGGCCACAGTCGACTTACCCACGGCGACGGAGCCCGCGACCCCGATCACGAAGGGGGTGCGGGGCGAGCGCTCGCCGAGGAACGAGGATGTGGCGGCGTGGAGGTTCTGGGCGCCCTCCGCGTAGAGCGAGAGGAGCCTGCTGAGCGGGAGGTAGACGGCCGCCACTTCGTCGAGGTCGAGTTCGTCTCCGAGACCCCGCAGCTCGATGATCTCCGTGGCGCTCAGCGGGGCCGCCATGGTGGGCGCGAGAGCAGACCAATCGTCGCGATCGAGTTCGATGAACGGGGACTCGTGACCGTGGTGGGAGGAGGCATCGGACATCGTCCCCAGCTTACTGACACTAAAATCGACTGCATGTGTGGAATCGTGGGCTACGTCGGTGACAACAAGAGTCTTGAAGTGCTCCTCGGGGGGCTCAAACGACTCGAGTACCGGGGTTACGACTCGGCCGGGGTCGCCGTCATCGGCGCCGACGGCACGATGGACACTCGCAAGCGCGCGGGCAAGCTGCAGGTTCTCGTCGACGACCTCGAGATGCGCCCGCTCCCGAACGGCGGCACCGGCATCGGCCACACCCGGTGGGCGACCCACGGCGGTCCGACCGACCGCAACGCGCATCCGCACCTCGGCGACAACGGCAAGCTCGCCCTCATCCACAACGGCATCATCGAGAACTTCTCCGAGCTCAAGCAAGAGCTCGTCGACAGCGGCGCCACCTTCACGAGCGAGACGGACACCGAGGTCGCAGCTCTCCTCGTCGGCCGTGAGTACGCCCAGACCGGCGACCTGACCGAGTCGATGCGCCGCGTGGTGAGCCGCCTCCAAGGCGCGTTCACCCTCCTGATCATGCACGCGGACCAGCCCGGCATCGTCGTCGGCGCCCGACGCAACTCCCCGCTCGTCATCGGCCTCGGCGACGGCGAAAACTTCCTCGGCTCTGACGTCGCGGCGTTCGTCGAGTTCACTCGCCGGGCCGTGGCCATCGGCCAGGACCAGATCGTCACGATCCGCCCCGACTCCGTGATCGTCACCGACTTCGAGGGCGCGACAGTCGAGACCGAGGAATTCGAGATCGCCTGGGATGCCTCGGCCTCCGAGAAGGGCGGCTGGTCCAGCTTCATGGCCAAGGAGATCAGCGAAGAGCCCGAGGCCGTCGCCAACACGATCCTCGGCCGCGTGCACGACGGACTCGTCGACCTCAAGGAGCTCGAGCCGCTCGGCTCGCTCGACGAGATCGACCGCATCGTCGTCATCGCGTGCGGCACCGCCGCCTACGCGGGAATGCTCGGCAAGTACGCGATCGAGCAGTGGTCGCGCATCCCCGTCGATGTCGAACTGAGCCACGAGTTCCGCTACCGCAACCCCATCCTCACGCCGCGCACGCTCGTGATCTCGATCAGCCAGTCCGGCGAGACGATGGACACGCTCATGGCGGTGAAGTTCGCGATGGCATCCGGTGCCAAGGTGCTCTCGGTCTGCAACACACAGGGCGCGACCATCCCGCGCGAGTCGCACGCGGTCGTCTACACGCACGCGGGCCCCGAGGTCGCTGTCGCGTCGACGAAGGCGTTCGTCGCGCAGGTCACGGCGCTGTACCTCATCGGCCTAGAGCTCGGCAAGCAGCGCGGCACCCTCAGCGACGAGCAGGTCCGTGAGAACGTGGCCGAGCTGCAGGCGGTTCCCGAGAAGATCGCTGAGATTCTGGCCGTGTCGCAGGCCGAGATCGGCCAGCTCGCGCACTGGATGACCGACACCCAGTCGGTGCTGTTCCTCGGTCGCAACGTGGGCTACCCCGTCGCGCTCGAGGGCGCGCTCAAGCTCAAGGAGCTCGCGTACATCCATGCCGAGGGCTTCGCCGCCGGCGAGCTCAAGCACGGCCCCATCGCGCTCATCGAGCCCGGCCAGATCGTGTTCGTGATCGTCCCGAGCCCGCGCGACCCCGAGTCGCTGCACCCGAAGGTGGTCTCGAACATCCAGGAGATCCGCGCCCGCGGCGCGCGCGTGATCGCGATCGCGGAGAAGGGCGACGCTGCGGTGCTGCCGTTCGCCGACGAGGTCATCCCGATCCCGCTCGCCGGTTCGCTGTTCGAGCCCTTCCTCGCGGTCGTGCCCCTGCACATCTTCGGCATGGAACTCTCGGCGGCCAAGGGCCTCGACGTCGACCAGCCGCGCAACCTCGCCAAGTCCGTCACGGTCGAGTAAGCCCGTGGCGGGGAACGCTGTGAGCGGGAGGCGGCGGTGATCGTCGGCATCGGCGTCGATGTCGTCGATATCGCCCGATTCGAGCGCGGCCTCATCCGTACGCCCGCTCTCAAAGACCGGCTGTTCGCCCAGAGCGAACAGGAGCGGGATGGATCCCCGATGCCGCTGCGCTCCCTCGCCGGGCGCTTCGCGGCGAAGGAGGCACTCATCAAGGCACTGGGCGACTCGTCCGGCGTCACCTGGCACGACATGCGCGTCGTGTCGGACGAGCTCGGCAACCCCGGCTTCGAGCTGCATGACTCGACGCGCGCGATAGCCGAGGGGCGGGGCATCACGGCGATCCACCTGTCGATGAGTCACGACGCCGGATTCGCCATCGCCTACGTGGTCGCGGAGGCACCCTGATGCGCGAGGCGAGAATCGACCTCGGCGCCATAAGCCACAACGTCGAACTGCTGCGCGGGCTCGCGGGCGTGGAGGCGATGGCCGTCGTCAAGGCGAACGGCTACGGCCACGGCGCCGTGCAGTCCGCCCGTGCCGCGCTCGCCGGGGGAGCCGCGTGGTTGGGAGTGGCAGACCTCGCGGAAGCGCACGAGTTGCGCTCGGCGGGTATCGACGCGCCGCTGCTGGCGTGGATCCACGATCCCGACACCGATTTCGCCTCTGCTGTGGACGCCGGCATCGACGTGGGCGTGAGCTCGGATGCCCAGCTCGAGGCCCTCGCTGCCCTTCCCGGCCGCGCCGAGGTGCAGCTCAAGATCGACACGGGCCTCGGTCGCAACGGTGTGACCGCCGAGCGGTGGCCGGCCTTCGTCGAGGCGGCGGCGGCACACGAGCGCGCCGGACGAGTCCACGTGCGCGGAGTGTGGAGCCACCTCTCGAACACCGGCCCCGACGAAGACGCTGCCCAGGTGCGCGTGTTCACCGAGGCCCTCGATGCCGCACGTGCGGCGGGCCTCGATCCGCAGCTCGTGCACCTCGCGGCCACGGGCGCCGCCCTGCACACCCCCGCCGCCCGCTTCGGGATGGTGCGGCTCGGCATCGGCGTGTACGGCCTCGCGCCGGACGACCGGCCCCTCTCGAGACTCCGCCCTGCGATGGAGCTCTCGGCCTCGGTCGTGGCGACCAAGCGCGTACCCGCGGGCCAGGGCGTCTCGTACGGCTACGACCACGTGACCACCGAGGAGACGACGCTCGCCCTCGTGCCGCTCGGCTACGCGGACGGGATTCCCCGCCACGCGTCCGGGCGTGCGCAGGTTGACATCAATGGCGTGCGCCACCACATCTCGGGCCGCATCGCCATGGACCAGTTCGTCGTCGACGTGGGCGACCGGCCCGTCAGGGTGGGCGACCGGGTGCTGCTGTTCGGCGCGGGCGGGCCGAGCGCAGACGACTGGGCGGGCTGGGCCGACACCATCAACTACGAGATCGTGACGCGCATAGGCGCGCGCGTGAAGCGGGTCTACACGTGAACATCGAGTCGCCGGAAGCCATGGGCGAGTTCGGCGCGGCTCTCGCGCGCGAGTTGCGCGCGGGCGACCTCGTGCTCCTGAACGGCGAGCTGGGGGCGGGCAAGACGACCCTGACACGCGGCATCGGCGAGGCCCTGGGCGTGCGCGGGGCGGTGACGAGCCCGACCTTCGTGCTTGCGCGCACGCATCCGGCCGACCCGACGCCCCTCGTTCACGTCGACGCCTACCGACTCGCCAGCGCCATGGAGCTCGACGACCTCGACATCGACTACGCCAACTCGATAGTCGTCGTCGAGTGGGGCAAGGGCCTGACCGACGGCCTGACGGATGACTGGCTGGAGATCGACATCGAGCGTCCGCACGGCGGCGACCCCGAGGCCGAGGTGGAGCCGCGATCCGTCACGCTCACTGCCCATGGCACGCGATGGAAGGGATGGGTCGATGCTGCTCGCGATTGACACCTCCGCCGGCACGAGTGTTGCCGTCGTCGACTTCGCCGGGGGCATCCTCGCCGAGCACTCGTCGGACGACACCCGTAGGCACGCCGAGGTCGTCGGCGAGCTCATCGCTGCGTGCCTCGCCGACTCGGGCGTTGCCCCCGCAGACCTGTCGGGCGTGGTCGCGGGCATGGGCCCCGGCCCGTTCACGGGACTGCGCGTGGGCATCGCCGCGGCGCGCGCCTTCGCGTTCGGCGCGGGAAAGATCGTCGTCCCCATCGTGAGCCACGACGCCATCGCCTTCGGCCAGGCGGGCCCGCTCCTGGTCGCCACGGACGCGCGCCGCCACGAGGTCTACTGGTCGACCTACAGCGGGCCGGATGCCGCGGGCCTGCCCCTTCGCACGCACGGGCCATCCCTCGCCAAGGCGACCGAGCTCCAGCAGTCCGTCGAGAACGTCGCCGACTACCGCCTGCTCGAAGCGCGGACGGTCTCCGCGGGCTCCCTCGGGATGCTCGCCGAGACGCTCTACGCACACCGGCGCCCCTTCGCCGCCGATGAGGCGCTGTACCTCCGCTCGCCCGACGTTACCCTCTCGGCCGGACCCAAGCGGGTGACCTCATGACCTGGCAGCTGCGCGCCGCGACGGTCGACGACCTCGAGGCGATCATGGCCATCGAGGAGTCGGTGTTCATCGAGGATGCGTGGTCGCCCGCGATCATGCGTGCCGAGCTCGCCGACAGGAACGGCTACTACCTCGTGGCGTTCCCACCGGGACAGCCCGAGCAGATCGATGCGTACGCGGGGCTCCGCGCGCCCCGGAGCCAGCCGCAGGCCGACATCCAGACCATCGCGGTCGTGGAGTCCGCCCGCCGCCGCGGCCTCGGCCGCGTGCTCATGCTCCGGATGATCGACGAGGCCCGCGAGCGCGGAGCCGCCGAGCTGTTCCTCGAGGTTCGCGCGGACAACCCGAGCGCGCAGGCCCTCTACGAGTCGCTCGGCTTCGAGCAGCTCGCCCAGCGGCCCAACTACTACGGTGCGGGGCTCGACGCGATAGTGATGCGGTTGACGATCCCCGAGGTCAGGACGGCGCTCGCATGACCGAACCCCTAGTTCTCGGCATCGAGACGAGCTGCGACGAGACCGGGATCGGCATCGTGCGCGGCACGACGCTCCTCGCCAACGTCATCTCGTCGTCGATGGACGAGCACGCGCGCTACGGCGGAGTCGTGCCAGAGGTCGCGGCTCGAGCGCACCTCGAGGCGCTCGTCCCCGCGCTGCGCCAGGCCGTGGAGGAGGCGGGCATCGAGCTCGCCGACCTCGACGCCATTGCCGTCACGAGCGGGCCGGGCCTCTCCGGTGCACTCATGGTGGGCGTGGGCGCGGCCAAGGCACTCGCGCTGTCGCTCGACAAGCCGCTCTACGCCGTGAACCACCTCGTCGGCCACGTCGGCGCCGACGTGCTCGACCATGACCCGCTCGAGTACCCGACGATCGCGCTTCTCGTCTCGGGCGGCCACACCTCCCTGCTGCACGTGCGCGACCTCATCACGGATGTCGAGCTGCTCGGCGAGACCATCGACGACGCTGCGGGGGAGGCGTTCGACAAGGTGGCGCGATTGCTCGGCCTGCCGTATCCCGGCGGCCCCGAGATCGACAGGGCCGCGGTCGGCGGTGACCCGAAGGCGATCCGCTTCCCGCGCGGCCTCAGCCTGCCCAAAGACTTGGAGAAGCACCGGTACGACTTCTCGTTTTCGGGCCTCAAGACGGCTGTCGCCCGATGGGTGGAGCGCGAGCGGGATGAGGGCCGCGAGGTTCCCGTCGCCGATGTTGCGGCGAGCTTCCGCGAGGCCGTCGTCGACGTGCTGCTCACCAAGGCCGTGGCGGCGTGCGTCGACCGCGGAGTTCCGCGGCTGCTGCTCGGGGGTGGGGTCGTGGCCAACGCTCGGGTGCGCGAACTCGCGGCCGAGCGCTGCGCTGCTGCGGGCATCCGGCTGCGCATTCCCCCGCTGTCGCTGTGTACTGATAACGGGGCGATGATCGCAGCCCTGGGGGCCCAACTCGTCGCGGCGGGCCATCCGCCGTCGGGGCTCGGGTTCGGCGCGGACTCGACACTGCCCGTAACAGACATCCAGCAGCGTTGACAGTGCCGGGGACCGCTGCCAGCATGGCCGTATGACTGAACCGACCCCCACTCCGTATACCGCTCCGGCCGCCGCGCCGGCTCGTCCGACCAACGTGCTCTCGATCATCGCCCTCATCGCGGCGTTCGTGATCCCGCTGGCCGGAATCATCGTGGGTTTCATCGCCCTCGGCCAGATCAAGAAGACGGGTGAGGGCGGCCACGGCCTCGCGCTCGCCGGCGTCATCCTCGGCTTCGTGTTCTCGGTCCTGTACATCCTGCTGATCGTCGTCGGCACGCTCGTGCCGCTGCTCATCGCCGGCTCGTACGGCTACGGCAACTAAGTAGTTCACGCGAAGGACCCTGTGGCCACACGCCGCAGGGTCCTTCGTCATTGCTAGGGTCGATCCATGGCCGCCAAGAAAGACGACATCCCACCCGTTCCCGTAGCGCCCTCCGCCGGAATCCCGCCGGTCGAGCCGCCGCCCACGGCACCTCCCGCACCGCCGACCGCACCTCCCGCGTCCCCGGCTGCTCCCGAGGCTCCCGCAGCGCCGGAGGCGATAGCGCCTCCCGCGCCGCTGCCGCCCGTCGCCGCGCACCCCAACCCGTACGCAGCACCCACGGCGCAGCCCCTCGCCCCGGCACCGGCGGGCGCCTACGTGGCTCCCACGTACGCCCCCGGTCCCGCGCAGGGCCTCAGCATCGCGGCCATGGTGACGGGCCTCGGCGCCCTCCTGCTGAGCTTCGCGTCTCTCGGGTTCCTGCCCGCGGTTGCCGCCGTGATCCTCGGTCACATCGCCCAGCGCCGCCAGCCGTACGCCAAGCCGTTCTGGTTGACGGGCATCATCACGGGCTACGTCGCGCTGGGCATCTCGCTCATCTGGGGCGTGTTCTACCTCGTCATCATCATCGCGGGCATCAGCGCGTCGAACTCGATCTACAACTACTAGGGCCGCTCGACTACACCCGTTCGACCAAGAGGGCCCTGCGCCGGTCGCCGATCCTCGTGAGGATCAGAGTTCCGCTCGCGGGGCCTTTCGGCGCGAGGGCCGTGCGGAACGTGGCGGGGTCGATATCAACGCCCCGCTTCTTGATCTCGAGGGTGCCGATCCCGCGGGCCGAGATCGTGCGCCGGATCGCCTTCTTGTCGAGCGGGAGCTCCTCCACGACGCGGAAGCACTGGGCGAACGGAGTGGGTGCTGCCGTGTCGGCCGTAATGTACGCGATCGTGGGGTCGAGCATCCGCCCGCCCAGTGAACGCGCGAGGTCGCCAATGAGGCGCGCCCGGATGACCGCGCCGTCGGGCTCGTAGACGAACTCCCCGAGGCTGCCGGATGCGGCGTCCGCGCTGTCGGCCGCCGCGACGAGCTCGGCGCTCCCGTGCTCGCCGACGACGAGGGCGGAGCGGCGGATTCCGGGCCGAGCGAGTGGCCCAAACCACAGTCCGAGCTCGACGACCTCCCGGTCGACGGAGACCCACTGTGCCTCAGCGTTCTCGGGGATCAGGTCGCGGTCGATGCCGGGGCCGAGCTTGACGCCCACGGGCAGACCCGACGCGAGGTCGAACGCGAAGTCGAGGGAGGGCGACCAGTCGGCCGGATCCTTGAGGCGCTTGGCGCCGTTGCGCCGGGCCGGATCGAGGTAGACGCCGTCGACTCCGGCGAGGTCGAAGCTCTCGGCGTCCGCGTGTTCCACGCGCGCGTTCGACCAGGAGGCGAGGTTGTAGGCGGCCACAGCGGCCGTCACCTCGTCCCGCTCGACGGCGGTGACCTCGAGGTCGAGCGCGGCTATGGCGAGGGCATCCGCGCCGATGCCGCAGCCGAGGTCGGCGATCCAGCCGAGCCCCGCGCGCTGGAAACGCCCGGCGTGCTGGGCGGCGACGCTCAGCCGCGTGGCCTGCTCGAGGCCCGCCTCCGTGAACAGCATGGTCTCGGCGAACGGCCCGAACTTGGCGGCGGCCCGCGAGCGCAGTTTGGCCTGGCTCAGCACCGCCGCGACGAGGGCGGGGGAGTGGCCGGCCTTGCGCAGTTCACTCACGCTGCGAACCACGTCGGCGCTCGACTCCCACGCGGGCAGCGAGTCGAGCAGGGCGAGTCCGCCGGGCGAGAGCAGCTCACGAAGTTCGGCCTGGTCCATGGGACAAGTATCCCGCCATGGGGTCGCCGCCTGGTCACAACGTTGGCACTCGCGTTGAACGAGTGCCAACGAGGCTCTATAGTTGATCTGGCACTCTCAGAGGGAGTGTGCCCACCAAGACTGTGCGTTCTAAGTACTGAGAAAGAGGTCAACCGTGTCGGTGTCCATCAAGCCGCTCGAGGATCGAATCGTCATCAAGCAGGTCGAGGCGGAGACGACGACCGCGTCGGGTCTCGTCATCCCCGACACTGCCAAGGAGAAGCCCCAGGAGGGCGAGGTCGTGGCCGTGGGCCCCGGTCGCATCGACGACAACGGCAACCGCGTCCCGCTCGACATCGCCGTCGGTGACAAGGTCATCTACTCCAAGTACGGCGGCACCGAGGTGAAGTACGGCGGCGAAGACCTGCTCGTGCTTTCCGCGCGTGACGTTCTCGCCGTGGTGGTTCGCTAACGAAGCCACGGCAGTTCCTGCCAAAGGTCCCGATGATTCCGGTCATCGGGACCTTCGCCGGTTAACCGGGTCGGCGCGCGGGCCTACGCTGGGCACGTGAGTACGCCCGCCCAAGACAAGGTCTCGGGCAGCGGTATAGCCTTCGCTGGCTCCGCCTACCTGCTGTGGGGCTTCCTGCCCGTCCTGTTCTTCTCGCTGCGGGCATCCGGTGCCCTCGAGATCGTCTCGTGGCGCATCGTGCTCTCGCTCGTGTTCTGCGCACTGCTGGTGACGGTCACGCGCAGCTGGCCCAAGCTCATCGCCATCCTGAAAGACCGGCGCACGATGGGGGCGCTCGCGCTGGCCGCGGCCTTCATCGTCGTCAACTGGATCGTCTACGTGTTCGCGAGTGTGAGCGGCCACGTCGTCGAGGCCTCGCTCGGCTATTTCACCAATCCGATCGTGACGGTGCTGCTCGGCGTCATCGTGCTGCGCGAGCGCCTGCGCCCGCTGCAGTGGGTGGCACTCGGCACGAGCGCCGTCGCCGTGCTCGTCATCGCGATCGGCTACGGCGGATTCCCCTGGATCGCGCTCACCCTCGCCTTCAGTTTCGGCCTCTACGGCCTGGTCAAGAAGCGGGTGGGTCCGTCGGCGGATGCCGTGAGCGGCCTCACCATCGAGACGGCAGTGCTCGCTCCCGCCGCCGGCATCGTGCTGCTCGTTCTCGGTCTCACCTCCGGTCTCTCGCTCGGGGCCCTCGGGACGGAGCACACCCTCCTCATGCTGTCTCTCGGCGTGGCCACGGCCGTGCCGCTCATCCTGTTCGCCGCGGCTGCGCGCAGGCTCCCGCTCATCTACATCGGGCTCGCCCAGTACATCGCGCCGATCCTTCAGCTCATCGTCGGGGTCGTGATCCTGCACGAGGCCATGCCCGTCGAGCGCTGGATCGGCTTCGCCATCGTGTGGCTCGCCCTCATCATCCTCACCGTCGACATGTTCGTGCACGCGGGCCGCCAGCGCGGTGTTGCGCTGCCCGAGCCCTCGGGCGCGCCGGGGTAACCTGCACCGTGCGCATTCGTGTCGTCGTGGTTGTCGCGGCCCTGGCCCTGCTGGCCGGATGCACCCCCACAGCTCCCGCGCCGTCGAACATCCCCGTGCCCACGTCGGGCAGCAGGCCCGGCGATGGGGTGCTGCGCATTGGCACCCTGTTCCCCTCGACGGGCGCTGCAGCATACATCGGCCCCGCCCAGGCCGCCGGGGTATCCCTCGCGATCGCAGACATCAACGCCGCGGGCGGAGTCGGGGGCGAGCCCGTCGAGCTCCTCGCGCGCGACTCCGGTGAGGCATCCGGCACCACGCTGGAGACCTCGTTCGCCGATCTGGTCGCGGGCGATGTCGATGTGGTGATCGGCCCGTCGTCGTCGCTGCTCGCCGCGCGCGTCATCCCGCTGGCCGTCGAGAATGAGATCGCGGTCATCTCGCCCGCCGCGACGTTCCCCGACCTCACCACGGCCGACGACGACGGATACTTCTTCCGCACGGTCCCGGCCTACGGCCACCAGGGCCTGGCGCTCGGGCAGGTGTTGTCCGAATCGGGTCCGGTGCGCGCGGCGCTGCTCTACATCGACGACGAGTTCGGGCAGGCGCTCGCCCCCTCCCTCGCGGACGGCCTCGCCCAGCGGGGAAGCAGCCTCGCGCTCTCCCAGGCGATTCCCGCGGGGACCACCGACCTGACGATCGTCATCGACCAGCTCAAGGCCGCTGCGCCGGATGTCGTCGTCCTCGGTTCGACGTACGCCTCGGTCGATGCGACCAAGGCCCTGATCACCGCCGTGATCGCGGCCGGATACGGCGGCGCGAAGCTCTGGCTCACCACCCAGAACACCGGCGACTACTCGCAGGCGCTCCCGAACGGCACGCTCAAGGACGTCAACGGGATCATCGAGGGCTACCAGCCCGACGATGCCTTCATCGCCCGGCTGAAGACCGTCGACGCGAGCCTCACGGCGTTCCGCTACGCGGCCGAGGCGTACGACGCGACGATCCTCGCGGCGCTCGCGGCGCAGCAGGCGGGCGACGCGGGGCACGCCATCGCGGCGGCCCTCGGCGACGTTTCCGTGGGCGGCATCAAGTGCGGAACCTGGCAAGAATGTGCCACGGCACTCGGGTCGGGCGACGACATCGATTACGATGGTGTGTCGGGCCCGGTGAACTTCACGCCGGAAGGTGATGTATCGCCCGCGTACTACGGCCTGTATGCCTACGACGGCGAGAACAGGTTCGTGTTCAGCCGCGGAGTGCTCGTCGGCTGATCCGGCGCCTCGATCGCAGGAGGAAAACCATGACGTCCCGAACTCTTCTCACCGCGTCCATTGCGGTGGCAGTCGTCCTGCTCGCCGGGTGCACGCCCGCCAACACCACGATCGAGCCGACCATCGCCGCAGAAGACAGGGTGCCGCTCGACCTGTCGGTGGGCACACTGCTTCCCGAGACCGGATCCCTCGCCGCCTTCGGTGCTGCCACGGAGGCCGCGGCCCAGCTCGCCACCGACGACATCAACAACGCGGCCGCCGGAATCACCGTCAGCCTCACGAAGGCCGATTCCGGCGACGCCACGACCGACACCTCGATCACGTCGGCGACAACCCTGATCGACGCCGGCGTCTCCGTGATCGTCGGGGCGATCTCCGACAACACCTCGCGCAAGGTGCTCGACCAGATCGTGAAGGCCGGGGTCGTGCAGATCTCGCCCGGAAACGTCTCGACGGACTTCACGCGCGCCGACGACAAGAACCTCTACTGGCGCACGGCGCCCTCGTGCACGCTCGAGGGCGACGCGATGGGCAAGCAGATCGCGGCGGATGGGGCGAAGACGCTCGGGGTGATCTTCCAGAACTCGTACTGCGAGCCGGGACTGCCCGAGGCGCTCTCGGCCGCGTTCGAGCGCCAGGGCGGCAAGGTCGTCGCCTCTGAGGCCTACGCCGCGGGAGCCACAGACCTGTCAGCCCAGATCGCGGCCGTCGTCGCCGAGAAGCCGGATGCGGTCGCCATCGTCGGCGGCAGCGCCACGTCGGCCGTGCCGGGCCTTGCCGCGGCCAAGTACGCGGGCAACGACCTCTACTTTGTCGGCCTGAGCATCGGCGACCACAGCGCCGACATCGCGGCCGGAACCATCACGGGGGCCACGGCCAGCCTGCCCGGCCTCGATATCTCGAGCCTCACCGACTTCACCGACCGCCTGCTCGACGTCAACCCGGCCCTCAAGGACTTCAGCTATGCGGCCGAGACCTACGACGCCGTGATCCTCTCGGCCCTCGCGGCGCTCGCTGCGAACTCGACGACCGGCGCCGATATCGCCGGCAAGCTCCAGGAAGTCTCGGGCGGCTCGGGCAAGGGAACCGTCGCCACCGACTTCTCGGCCGCCGCGCAGATCATCCTCGACGGGGGAGTCGTCGACTACGACGGGGTCTCCGGGTCGATCGCTTTCGACGCCAAGGGCGACCCCCAGGGCGCCGTCATCGGCCTCTACCGTTACGGCGCCGACAACAAGTTCACGCGCATCGACTGACGCGCGGGCGGGCGTTTCCGCGGTCTCGAGGTAACGATCCGGCCATGTTACGTGCCTGTAACACGCACGTATTGTGCAGGACGCTGCTGCCCCGTACCTTGTCATCACGGCAGTGCGCTGCACAGCCGCGTCCTCATCACATTCAATTGCAAGGAGCAACATGAGCGTATTCGTGAAGGCCACAGCCTCGCGCTCGCGGTCTCTCAAGTCGATCCTCGGTGGCATTGCCATCGTGGGTGCGAGTGCACTGGTCCTCAGCGGCTGCGCAGCGCCGTCGACGGACACCGAGAGCACCACGGGCCCCCGCGAGCCCCTGACCCTCAAGATCGGCACGATCCTCCCGCAGTCGGGAACCCTCGCGTTCCTCGGCCCGCCCGAGGAGGCCGGTGTTGCTCTCGCCGTCAAGGAGATCAACGAAGCAGACCTGGGTATCACCGTCGATGTCGAGTACCGCGACTCGGGTGACACCACCACGGACACCGCCACGGTGTCCGTGACCGACCTTCTCTCGCTCGGCGTCACGGCGATCATCGGAGCGGCGTCCTCGGGCGTCTCGAAGACGGTCATCGACCAGATCACCGGCGCTGGCGTCATCGAGTTCTCCCCGGCGAACACGTCGATCGACTTCACCGACTACGCGGACAACGGCCTCTACTGGCGCACCGCCCCGTCCGACGTCCTGCAGGGTGAGGTTCTCGGTAACCTCATCGCTGACGACGGCGTTGAGGCTCTCGGCATCATCGAGCTCAACGACTCCTACGGCACCGGCCTTGCCAAGAAGCTCAAGGAGACGTACGAGGCTGCCGGCGGTTCCGTCGTCGCCGAGTCGCTCTTCAACACGGGTGACACCGTCTTCACCACGCAGATCTCGGAGGTGCTCGCCGCTAACCCCGACGCGATCGCCCTCGTGACCTTCGACGAGGCCAAGGTCATCGTCCCCGCGCTGCGTGGCGCCGGATACACCGGCCCGCTGTACTTCGTCGACGGAAACCTCGCTGACTACAGCGCGGACTTCGCCGCCGGAACCCTCACGGGCAGCAAGGGCACCCTGCCGGGTCTCGACACCGCCAAGCTCGGTGACTTCACCGACCGCCTCAAGGAGGTCGACCCCAGCCTGACCGACTTCAGCTACGCTGCCGAGTCGTACGACGCAGTTGTCCTCATCGCCCTCGCGGCGCTGGCGGCCAACTCGGTCGAGGGCAAGGACATCGCGTCCAAGCTGCAGGAAGTCTCGGGCGGCTCTGGCGATGGCAAGAAGGCTACCGACTTCGCGTCGGCAGCCCAGATCATCCTCGATGGTGGAGTCGTCGACTACGACGGCTACTCCGGTCCGATCACGTTCGACGAGAACGGCGACCCGACCGAGGCCACGATCGGTATCTACCAGTACGGTGCCGACAACAAGTACACCCGCATCAACTAGTTCCGACTAGCTGAAGCACGAAGGGCCCCGACCGCACGGTCGGGGCCCTTTCGCATGCCGCCGAACCGTCCGTTTCTGCGCCAAGCCGTATCCCGTGCGCCTGCCGTCGCTGCTGGCCTGCCTCCGGTCGATGCCCCCCGTCGAGTGCTCGCGTTCAGCGTGCACGGGCGGCCATTCGCGCAGAACGCGAGCACTCGAGCGCGGCGCGAGCGCACGCGGGCCGCGGATGCGCCCCACGGGAGCGCTCTCAGTGGCCCTGTGCGGCCTCGGGACGCACGAAGGGCCCCGGATGCAGCATCCGGGGCCCTAGCGCGTGTACGGGGCGTCTACTCGTCGCCGAGGGTGCCGAGGTAGAGGCCGATGACCTTGGGATCGTTGAGCAGCTCGCGGCCGGTGCCCGTGTAGGCGTCGTGGCCCTGGTCGAGCACGTAGCCGCGGTCGCAGATCTGCAGGCAGCGCTTGGCGTTCTGCTCGACCATGATCGTGGTCACGCCAGCCTTGTTGATCTCCTTGACGCGCAGGAACGCCTCGTCCTGGCGCACAGGGGAGAGGCCCGCGGACGGCTCATCGAGAAGCAGCACGTGCGGGCCCATCATGAGCGCGCGGCTCATGGCGACCATCTGGCGCTCACCGCCCGAGAGCGAGCCGGCGCGCTGGCCGTACCGCTTCTCGAGCTCGGGGAAGATCGCACTCACGAACTCGAGCCGCTCCTTGATGCCCTTGGGCTTCTGGAACAGGCCCATCTCGAGGTTCTCGCGAATCGTGAGGGTGGGGAACACATTGTTCGTCTGCGGCACGAAGCCGACGCCCTTGGAGACGAGCTTGTTCGCCTTGAGGCCCGTGATGTTCTCGCCCTGGAGGAGAACCTCGCCGGCGCGCACCTTGACGAGTCCGAAGATCGCCTTCAGCAGCGTCGACTTGCCGGCGCCGTTGGGGCCGATGATGCCGATGAGCTCGCCCTGGTTGGCGACGAGCGAGCAGTCGTTGAGGATGTTGACCCCCGGCAGGTACCCGGCGGTGATGCCCTTGACGTGGACGACAGGGGTGCCGGTGGCCGCGGAGGCCGCGGCGGTGTCAGGACTCGTCGTCGTCATTGAGCAGCTCCTTGATCGCGTTCACGTGGTCCTTCTCCTGGCTGGGGTCCTCGCCGAGGTCCTGGTCGTGGTGGCTGCCCAGGTAAGCATCGATGACAGCCTGGTTGGCCATCACCTCGTCGGGCGGGCCCTCGGCGACGATCTTGCCCTCGGCCATGACGATCACCCAGTCGGCGATGTGGCGCACCATCTGCATGTCGTGCTCGACGAAGAGCACGGTCATCCCCTGCGTCTTCAAATCGAGGATGTGGTCGAGCAACGACTGCGTGAGCGCGGGGTTGACGCCGGCCATGGGCTCGTCGAGCATGACGAGCGTCGGGTCGCTCATGAGCGCCCGAGCCATCTCGAGGAGCTTGCGCTGCCCGCCCGACAGGGAGGCCGCGTAGTCCTCGGACTTGGTGTCGAGCTTGAAGCGCGCGAGGAGCTCCATCGCCTTGGCGTCGATCTCCTCCTCCTGCTTGCGCCACAGCCACGGCAGGAGGGCGACGAAGATGTTCTCGCCCTTCTGGCCCTTGGCGCCGAGCTTCATGTTGTCGAGCACCGAGAGCAGGTTGAGCGCCTTGGTGAGCTGGAAGGTGCGAACCTGTCCGAGCCGGGCGACGCGGAACGAGGGGATGCCCGCGAGCGACTTGCCCATGAACGTCCACTTGCCCGTGTCGGGCTTGTCGAACCCGGTGAGCAGGTTGAAGAACGTGGTCTTTCCCGCGCCGTTCGGGCCGATGAGCGCCGTGATGGCGTTGCGCGGGATCTCGACGTGCGCGACGTCGACGGCGGTGAGGCCGCCGAACGTGCGGGTCACGTGGTCCGCGACGATGATCGGGTCCTTCTTCGCCACACCGGGAACGATCTCGCCGATGTGAAGGTCGACGCTCTTCACCGGAGTGGTCTTGGGCTTGACGTCACTTGACAAAAGCCAGCTCCTTCTTGTTTCCGAAGATGCCCTGTGGCCTGAAGATGACCAATAACATCAGCGCTATACCGACGAGGATGAAGCGAGTCTGGCCGGCCTGGACGCTCGACATACCGATGAGGTCGAACCATCCGGCCGCCTGCGCGCGGGCGACGAACCCGGACACCGCCGACAGCAGCACCCAGAAGATGATCGAGCCGACTACCGGCCCGAGGATGGTCGCGGCACCACCGAGCAGCAGAATCGTGTAGATGAAGAACGTCAGGGTCGTGGCGTAGTTCGCGGGCACGATGGCGCGCGGCAGGATGAAGATCATGCCCGCCACGGTTCCGAGCACGCCACCGAGGATGAGCGACTGCATCTTGTAGAAGTAGACGTTCTTGCCGAGGGCGCGCACGGCATCCTCGTCTTCACGGATGCCCTTGACCACGCGGCCCCAGGGGCTGCGCATGAGCTGCCACACGAGCAGGCAGGCGAGGATGACGACGGTCCAGGCGACGATGCGAAGGAACAGGTCGTACGCGTTCATGGTCCACGGGCCGAAGCCGTAGGTGCCCTCGGGGATGGGGTTGAGCGCCGCGAACCCGCCCTTGTAGCCGCTCAGGCCGTCGGCGGACCCGGTGACCGCATCGAGAGTGTTCGTCGTGAAGATCAGCCTGAGGATCTCGGCCGAGGCGATGGTCACGATCGAGAGGTAGTCCGCCCGCAACCGCAGCGTCGGAACGCCGAGGATGAGCGCGAAGACTATCGACCCGCCGATGCCCACGAGCACGGCGCCCCACACCGGGAAGCCGAACGTGAGGGTGGAGATGCCGTAGCCGTAGGCGCCGATGGCCATGAAGCCGGCCTGGCCGAAGTTCACGAGGCCGGTGAAGCCGAAGTGCACGGCGAGGCCGAGGGCCGCAAGAGCGTACGCCGCGGTGGTGGGGCTGACCAGCTCGACGCCGGCATTCTGGAGAATCTGCCAAAAATCAACCATGGTCGGGTCCTAGCCAATTCTCTCTTTGCGACCCAGGATGCCCTGAGGTCTGACCAACAGCACGAGGATGAGGATCACGAGCGCTCCGACGTACTTCATATCGGAGGGAATCCAGAGCGTCGAGATCTCGATGAAGAGGCCGACGATGATCGAGCCCACGACGGCGCCGAATGCCGTGCCCAAGCCGCCGAGCGTGACCGCCGCGAAGATCAACAGGAGGATCTGGAATCCCATGTCCCACGAGACGCCGGGGCGGTAGAACGCGAACAGGATGCCCGAGAGGCCGGCGAGTGCGCCACCGATAACCCAGACGATCCGGATGACACGATCGACGTCGATGCCGCTCGCTGCCGCGAGGCTCACGTTGTCGCTCACCGCGCGCGTGGCCTTGCCGAGGCGCGTGCGCATCAGGAAGAACGCCACACCGAGCACGGCGAGGATCGAGATGCCCATGCTCAGGAGGTCGAGCGGCGAGAGCGAAATGGGGCCGAACTTGAGGTCTGCGCCATCCGCGCCGGGCAGTTGCCTCGTCGACCCGCCGTACAGGTACTGGTAGAGGTAGCGCAGGGCGAGCGAGAGGCCGATGCTCACGATCATCATGGGGATGAGGCCGACGCCCTTCTTGCGCAGCGGTCGCCAGATGCCCGCGTCGAGCACGAAGCCGAACGCGCCGCTGAGCAGTACCGCCACAACGAGTGCTATCCACAACGGCCACGCCATGTCGACCGCGAGGGTCAGGGTCGCGAGCGCCCCGAACGTCACCATCTCGGCGTGCGCGAAGTTGTTGAGACCCGTCGTGCCGAAGATGAGGGACAGACCGACCGACGCGAGCGCGAGCAGTAGGCCGAAGCTGAGGCCCGTGAAGACGCGCTGCACGAACTGGTCGAGGAAGCTCGTCGTCTCGCGGACGCCTGTACCGAGGAAGAAGTTGGTCAGTGCGGTCTTCGTCGCCGCGAACTCGACGTCGCGCGTCGGCGGGATGACGTTGCCGTCCTTGTCCGTGACGATGACGCCCTTCGGGAGTGTGCTCTCGTCGAGGGTGACCGTGTACTTGCCGCCCTCGGGCACGCCGACGCTCCACTTGCCGTCGGCGTCCGTCGCGACCTCCCCCGAGAATCCGTTGCCGGAGACCGAGATCAGGATGCCCTCGAGGGGCGTGCCGTCGTTCTTGACGTTGCCCTTGATCTGCCAGTCGGAGTCGTCGTTGATCGAGTCGGCCGAAGCAGAGAGCCCACCGCTCAGGGTGAGCGCGACGAGCAGCGTCGCAAACAGGGCGACAACGACGCGCAACCAGCGCCTGTCGATCAGACCAGTGACTTCCACGGAACCTCCAAGACGGGGACCAGCCGGAATCTTGCATCCCGCGGGTTCTGGCGCATCGTCGTCGTTGACAATACTGACGGTTTGTGTCCCCCGTGTTTCGACTAGGGCACAAATCCGGTCTGGCTATTATGCGCGTGGAATAGCTCCGGGTCTAACCGGTTAATATTGGGTACCGGTTTCAGCGCGGCATCCGGGCCACTTCACTCCTCGCACCTAGGACACTCATGGACCAGCCTGATCCCTTCGGTTTCATCGGACTCACTTACGACGACGTCATGCTGCTTCCCGGGCACACCGACGTGATCCCGAGCGAGGCCGACACGTCGTCGCGGCTCACGCGGCGCATCCGGGTGCACTCCCCTCTTCTTTCTGCCGCCATGGACAGCGTCACGGAGTCGCGCATGGCCATCGCGATGGCGCGCAACGGGGGCCTCGGCATCCTGCACCGCAACCTGTCGATCGACGATCAGGCCGCCCACGTCGACAAGGTGAAGCGCAACGAGTCGGGCATGATCACCAACCCCGTGACAACGACTCCGGATGCCACGGTCGCCGAGGTCGACGCGATCTGCGGGCAGTTCCGCATCTCCGGTTTGCCGGTCGTCGAGGGCGACGGCCGCCTGGTGGGCATCATCACCAACCGCGACATGCGCTTCGTCTCGCCGTTCGAGAAGTCGACGACCCTCGTGCGCGACGTCATGACCAAGACTCCTCTTATCACGGCCCCCATGGGCATCGATCCCGATGCGGCGGTCGCGATCTTCGCGCAGCACAAGATCGAGAAGCTCCCCCTCATCGACGGCGAGGGCCGCCTCACGGGGCTCATCACCGTCAAGGACTTCGAGAAGACCGAGAAGTACCCGAACGCCACGAAGGACGACGAGGGCCGCCTGCGCGTGGGCGCCGCGATCGGCTTCTTCGGCGACGCGTGGGAGCGCGCCGGTGCGCTGCGCGACGCGGGCGTCGACGTCATCGTGGTCGACACCGCCAACGGCGACTCCGCGGGCGTGCTCGACATCATCCGTCGGTTGAAGGGCGACAGCGCGTTCGACGCCATCGACATCATCGGCGGCAACGTGGCAACTCGCTCCGGCGCCCAGGCGCTCGTGGATGCCGGTGCCGACGCCGTGAAGGTGGGAGTCGGTCCCGGCTCGATCTGCACCACCCGCGTCGTAGCCGGTGTCGGTGTGCCCCAGGTGACCGCGGTGTACGAGGCATCCCTCGCCGCGCGCGAGAGTAACGTGCCCGTCATCGCCGACGGCGGCCTGCAGTATTCGGGTGATATCGCCAAGGCGCTCGTCGCGGGTGCGGAGACCGTGATGCTCGGCTCGCTCCTGGCCGGCACCGACGAGAGCCCCGGCGACCTCATCTTCGTCAACGGCAAGCAGTTCAAGTCGTACCGCGGCATGGGGTCGCTCGGCGCGCTGCAGACCCGCGGCAAGAAGACCTCGTACTCGCGCGACCGCTACTTCCAGGCCGATGTCCCCTCCGACGAGCAGCTCATCGCCGAGGGCATCGAGGGCCAGGTGCCCTACCGCGGCCCGGTCGGATCGGTCGTCTACCAGCTGCTCGGCGGCCTGCGCCAGTCGATGTTCTACACGGGTGCGCGCACCATCGACGAACTGCGCATGAAGGGCAAGTTCGTGCGTATTACCGCGGCGGGCCTCAAAGAGTCGCACCCGCACGACATCCAGATGGTCGTCGAGGCGCCCAACTACCGCGGGTAGGTTGTTCGGGCGTCTCTCCGTTTGCGCAGCTGGTTCTTACCTACGCGGGTGAAGCTTCTGGCGCGCTCGTAAGAAAGTGCCGCGCACAGCCTCGGCGACTGCTCGTCCACAGCGGTGACTTCGTGCTGGCCCTGTACCGATACCGCCGGCTCCGGATGCCCCCGCCCTCGCTCCCGCGAGGCTTGTCCTGCTCGGCCGAGACAGGAGCGGGGAACATGAAGGTACTGGCACTGCTGAGGGCGCGGCTGCGCGACGAGGGCGGAGCGGCGACCGCCGAGTACGCCGTGGCTACACTCGCGGCCGTGGGATTCGCGGGGCTGCTCGTGGTCATCCTGCGCTCCGACGAGGTGCGCGGCATGCTCACGGACATCGTGCGCCAGGCCCTGTCCCTTCCGGGATGACCACGGGGTCGGGCGGCGAGCGGGGGAGCGTCACCGCGGAGTTCGCGGTCGCCCTTCCCGCGCTCGTGCTCGTGCTTGCGGCGTGCCTGTCGGGCATCGCGGTCACGGGCCAGCAACTGCGGCTGCAGGATGCCGCGGCTCTTGCCGCCCGCACCCTCGCGCGCGGCTCCCCACCGGAACCCCTCGTCGCTCGTCTCCTGCCCGGCGCCCGCGTGTCCTCCGAAGCGGACGGTGACCTCGCCTGCGTCACACTCACATTGTCCGTTCGGGTCACGGCCCTCCTGCCGCTCACCCTCACGGCGCGGTCGTGCGCACTGGCGGGCGGGAGGTGACAGTGCGGCGGGAGGTTGCGCGGCGGCGGGAGGTGACAGCGCGGCGGGCCGCGGGGGAGCGCGGGTCGGGCACGGTGGTGACGCTGGGCGCGGCGCTCGGCCTCCTCGCCGTGCTCCTGATGCTGCTGCCGTTGGCCGTGGTGCTCGCGTCCCGGCAGTCGGTGACGGGCGCTGCGGACGCCGCGGCGCTCGCCGGGGCTGATGTGGCGAGCGGACTCCTGCCGGGGTATCCGTGCCAGGAAGCGGCCAGGGTGGCTGCCGCGAACGGCGCAGAGCTCGCCGCGTGCGCGGTCGACGGACTCGTCGTCACGGTCACCGCCAGCCGCTCGCTGCTCGCTCTCACGATCGCCGAGAGCGCGACTGCCGGTCCGGCGGGTTCGGCCCCCGATTAGGCAGAGGCGCGGTTCTGGTGTGTATGGTGTCGCTGACGGAGGTCAACCCTTGCCCCGTTCCTCTACTTAGGAGTGTTGTGCCCGTGAAGCTCGTCATCGTCGAGTCGCCCACCAAGGCCAAGACGATCGCCCAGTACTTGGGCGAGGGCTACGAAGTCCAGTCGTCCGTCGGCCACATCCGCGACCTCATCGAGCCCAAGAACCTCCCGCCCGAGCTCAAGAAGGGCTCGCTCGGCAAGTTCTCCGTCGACGTCGAGAACGGCTTCGAGCCCTACTACGTCGTGTCGGATGCGAAGAAGAAGACGGTCGCCGACCTGAAGCGGGCGCTCAAGAACGCCGACGAACTCTTCCTCGCCACTGATGAGGACCGCGAGGGCGAGGCCATCGCGTGGCACCTCTTGCAGGAGCTGAAGCCGAAGGTTCCGGTCAAGCGCATGGTGTTCCACGAGATCACCAAAGACGCGATCCAGCACGCCATCTCCAACCCGCGCGAGCTCGACACCGCACTCGTCGACGCACAGGAGACCCGGCGCATCCTCGACCGCCTGTACGGCTACGAGGTGTCGCCTGTGCTCTGGCGCAAGGTCGGCCCCGGTCTCTCGGCCGGTCGCGTGCAGTCGGCTGCCACCCGCCTCGTCGTCGACCGTGAGCGCGAGCGCCTCGCCTTCATCACCGCGGGCTACTGGGATCTCATCGCGCAGTTCACGCCGAAGGGCGAAGCCCAAGACTTCGAGTCGCGCCTCGTGCGCCTCGACGGCAAGCGCGTTGCCGCCGGTCGCGACTTCGACGACCGCGGCCGCCTCAAGGGCGATGCGGTGGTCATCGACGAGGCTGCAGCGCAGGCCCTCGCGGATGCCCTCCGCGCCCCGAACGTGCCGATCACGGTCACGAGCGTCGAGTCGAAGCCTTACACGCGCCGCCCCGCAGCCCCCTTCACGACGTCGACGCTGCAGCAGGAGGCCGGCCGCAAGCTGCGGTTCTCCGCACGCCAGACCATGAGCGTGGCCCAGTCGCTCTACGAGAACGGCTACATCACCTATATGCGAACCGACTCGTCGTCGCTGTCGCAGCAGGCGATCGATGCGGCCCGCACACAGGCGCGCAAGCTGTACGGGGCCGAGACCGTCCCTGAGTCGCCGCGCGTGTACACGAGCAAGAGCAAGAATGCGCAGGAGGCCCACGAGGCCATCCGTCCCTCGGGCGACACCTTCCGCACGCCGAGCGAGCTGCAGTCCAGTCTGCGCGGCAACGACTGGAAGCTCTATGACCTCATCTGGAAGCGCACTGTCGCGTCGCAGATGGCCGACGCGAAGGGCTCGACGGCGTCGATCACCATCGGCGCCGGCCCCGTGGCGACGGGCAGCATCGCCGAGTTCGTGGCGACGGGAACCATCATCACGTTCCGCGGCTTCATGTCTGCCTACGAGGAGTCGCAGGACGAGGAGCGCAACGCCGAGTCGTCCGAGCCCAAAGAGGCCAAGCTGCCTCCGCTCGCCGAGGGTCAGGCGCTCGCGCTCAGCGAGGTCGAGGCCAAGGGCCATGAGACATCCGCACCGCCTCGCTACACCGAGGCGAGCCTCGTGAAGACCCTCGAAGAGCTGGGGATCGGGCGTCCGTCCACGTACGCGTCGATCATCTCCACCATCATCGACCGCGGCTACGTGACGCCGCGCGGCCAGGCCCTCGTTCCGAACTGGATCGCCTTCTCGGTGGTGCGCCTCCTCGAGGAGTACTTCGCCGACCTCGTCGAGTACGGGTTCACGGCAGGCATGGAGGACGACCTCGACCGCATCGCCGGCGGCGAAGCCGACCGCGTCGAGTGGCTTACGGGCTTCTACTTCGGCAACACGGGCCACCGCGGCCTGCGTACCGTCATCGACAACCTCGGCGAGATCGATGCGCGGGAGATCAACTCCATCCGCATTGCCGACGACGTCACGCTGCGCATCGGCAAGTACGGCCCCTACCTCGAGGCGCCGAGCGACGATCCCGAGAAGCCGCGTCGCGTGAACATCCCGCAAGACCTGGCACCCGACGAGCTCACCGCCGAGAAGGCGCGCGAGCTCATCGATGCCCCCATCGTCGGCGACCGCGTCATCGGCGTGAACCCCGAGAACGGCAAGGAGATCGTCGCGAAGGACGGCCGCTTCGGGCCGTACGTGACCGAGGTCGAGCCCGAGCCCGAGCCCGTCGAGCCCGAGTACGTGCTCGACAAGAAGACGGGCGAGCTCAAGGAGAAGCGGGTCAAGAAGCCGGTGGCCGTCAAGCCGCGCACCGCCTCGATCTTCAAGTCGATGAACCTCGCGACTATCGACCTCGAGACGGCCCTCGCGCTGCTCTCCTTGCCGCGCGTCGTGGGCGTCGACCCCGAGAGCGGCACCGAGATCCTCGCGCAGAACGGTCGCTACGGCGCCTACCTGAAGCGCGGCACCGACACCCGCTCGCTCGTGAGCGAAGACGACATCTTCGCCATCGACCTGGCCGGCGCCCTCGACCTGTATTCGCAGCCCAAGTACGGCAACCGTGCGGCGTCGAGCGCTCTCGCCGAGTTCCCCGAAGACCCGGTGAGTGGCAAGCCCATCAAGATCAAGGACGGCCGCTTCGGCGCCTACGTCACCGACGGCACCACGAACGCGACGATCCCGCGCGGCGAGGACATCGAAGACATCGACTTCGATCGTGCAGTGCAGATCCTGGCCGACAAGCGCGCGAAGGGTCCGGCGAAGCCCAAGGCGAAGGCGGCGCCCAAGCGCAAGCCCGCTGCCAAGAAGGCCCCGGCGAAGAAATAGTGTCAGGCCTGTTCATCACCCTCGAGGGCGGCGACGGCTCGGGCAAGTCCACCCAGTCGCGCGCGCTCGTCGAGTGGTTGACGGATGCGGGGCACACCGTGCTCGTCACGCGCGAGCCCGGCGGCACCGACCTCGGCGTCGAACTGCGCAACATCGTCCTGCACCGTCGCGGCGAGATGGCCCCGCGGGCGGAAGCGCTCATCTACGCCGCCGACCGCGCCCACCACATCGCGACGACGGTGCGGCCGGCGCTCGAGCGCGGCGAGATCGTCGTGCAAGACCGCTACCTCGACTCCTCGGTGGCCTACCAGGGCGCGGGCCGCGTGCTCGATGGCACCGAGATCCGCAACCTCTCGCTGTGGGCGGCAGAGGGCCTCCTGCCCGACCTGACGATCCTGCTCGACCTGCACGAGGGCGACGGCCGCGAGCGGCTGTCGGAGCGCACCACCTACGACCGGCTCGAGGCCGAGGCCGACGACTTCCACGCGCGGGTGCGCGCCGGCTACCTCGCGCTCGCGGCTGCCGAGCCCGAGCGCTTCCTCGTGCTCGATGCGCGCGAGCCGATCGACACTATCGCCGCCGCCATCAGGGAGCGGGTCAGCGGCCTGCTTTAGGCTTGGCCCATGGCAGCCTTCTGGGACGAACTCACCGGGCAGGCGGATGCCATAGCGATAGTGGAGGCGGCCGCGGCGTCCTCGGCAGTGGGCGGCAGCGACGACTCGTCGATGACGCACTCGTGGCTCATCACCGGTCCGCCCGGCTCCGGCCGCTCAAACCTCGCCTACGCCTTCGCCACCGCACTGCTGAGCCCCGGCAACCCCGAGGGCGATGAGGCCGCCGCGCGCCAGGTCGCGGCCCGCACCCACCCCGACCTCGGGGTGCTGGCGACCGAGCGCGTCATCATCCCCATCGAAGACGTGCGCCAGCTTGTCGCCACCTCGCAGTTCTCGCCGTCGGTGGGGCGCTTCCGGGTCATGATCATCGAAGACGCCGACCGCATGGTCGAGCGCACCTCCAATGTGCTGTTGAAGGCACTCGAGGAGCCGCCGCCCCGCACGGTGTGGATCCTGTGCGCGCCGAGCGAGGCCGACCTCATTCCCACGATCCGCTCGCGCGTGCGCACGGTGCGGCTGCGCGTGCCCGATGTGTCGGAGGTGGCCGAGCTGCTCCAGCGGCGCGACGGGGTGCCGGCCGAGGTGGCTGTCCGGGCTGCGCGCGAGGCGCAGTCGCACATCGGCATGGCGCACCGGCTCGCCACGAACGCGGAGGCGCGTGACCGTCGTGAGCGCACGCTCGACATCGCGCTGGGCATCCGGTCGGTCTCCTCAGCGGTGCTCGCCGCCGCCGCCCTCACCGACCTCGCGAAAGCGGACGCCGAGGCGTTTACCGAGGAGAAAGACGCCGAGGAGCGGGATGCGGCGCTGCGGTCGCTCGGCATCGAACCGGGCGGCACCATCCCCCCGGCGCTGCGCAGCCAGCTCAAGGCCCTCGACGAGGACCAGAAGCGCCGCGCCACTCGCAGCCTGCGCGACGGGATCGACCGCATTATGGTCGACCTGCTGTCGCTCTACCGCGACATCCTGCTCCTCCAGCTGGGCGTGCCGGGCGAGCCGATCAACGTGCGGATCCTCGATCGCCTCGAGTCGGCCGCCGCGAGCTGCACGCCCGTGGAGACGCTCGCCACCATGGATGCCATCGCCACCGCGCGCGAGCGCATCGAGAGCAACGTATCGCCGAGCCTCGCCCTCGAGGCTATGCTCGTGACCGCCATCCGGGCAGGGAGAAACTCATGAACCGTCGCCTCATCGCTGCCGTGGCTCTGGCCACCGCCGTACTCCTCCCGCTCAGCGGCTGCGTGTCGTGGTTCCTGCCGCCCACGGCGAGCTCCACCTCGACCCCCACGGGCGAGGAGGTCGCCGCCGACCTGAAGCCGTTCTACTCGCAGGTGCTCTCCTGGAAGAGCTGCGAGGGCGGCATGCAGTGCACCACCGCGAAGGCGCCGCTCGACTGGTCAGACCCGAGTGCCGGCGATATCGAACTGGCGCTCATCCGGCAGGTCGCGAAGGGCACACGCCTCGGCTCGCTGCTCGTCAACCCCGGTGGCCCCGGTGGCTCCGGCTACGACTTCATCAAAGACAGTGTCGACTACGCGACGGATTCCCGGCTGCAGTCGAGCTTCGACATCGTGGGCTTCGACCCGCGCGGAGTGAACCGCTCCACCCCGGTGAAGTGCTACGAAGACCCCACCGAGCTCGATGCCTACCTCTACGACATCTACCCCGGCGTGCCCGGCAGCGACGAGTGGTTGGCCGCTGCGAACTCGACGATGAAGGCGTTCGGTGCGCGCTGCCTCGAGCTCACCGGTCCGCTGCTCGGCGACGTCGACACCCCGAGTGCCGCGCGCGACCTCGACATGCTGCGCGCGGTTCTCGGCGACACGAAGCTCAACTACCTCGGTTATTCCTACGGGACGCTGCTGGGCCAGGTCTATGCAGAGTTGTTCCCCGGCAAGACCGGCAGGCTCGTGCTCGACGGCGCTGTGGATCCCGCGGCGAGCGATTTCGAGGGCACGGCGACGCAGGCCAAGGGCTTCGAGAGTGCGTTGCGGGCGTTCCTCACTGACTGTGCGACGCAAGACGACTGTCCCTTCACGGGCACCGTCGATGACGACATGCTCGACATCCGCGCGCTCCTCGACAGCCTCGATGCGAGCCCGCTGACCAACGCCGACGACGGCCGGAAGCTCGGCAGCAGCGCGATGTTCACGGCGATCATCCTGCCGCTCTACAACGCCGACAACTGGATGTACCTGCGCCAGCTGTTCACCCAGGTCAAGCAGGGCGACCCGAGCTACGCCTTCCAGCTTGCCGACAGCTACAACGGCCGCAACGCCGACGGCACGTACGCGGACAACCAGACCGAAGCGTTCATCGCCATCAACTGCCTCGACGCCCACGGCGACGGGAATGTCGAGCAGATGCGCACGGAGGCCGCCGAGCTCAAGAAGATCGCACCGGTCTTCGGCCCGCAGATGTCGTGGGGCGGCACCGGATGCCCGAACTGGCCAGTTCCGGCCAAGCGCGATCGCGAGCCGATCGTGGCGAAAGGCTCGTCGGACATCCTCGTGATCGGCACGACCAACGACCCGGCGACCCCGTACACGTGGGCCCAGACCGTGGCCTCGACGCTGGAGAACGGTCACCTCATCACGTACACGGGTGAGGGCCACACCGCCTACAACAAGTCCAACTCGTGCGTGAATGACGCCGTCGACGACTACTTCATCAACGGGACGGTGCCGACTGCCGACCCGCAGTGCTAACCGACCCCCTGCCGCTAGGCTCGGCAGCGTGACCACGGCAAACACACTCCTCGCGCGCGCCCCGTTCGTCGCCGGCGCGATGGCTCTTACCCTCCTGCTCTCGGGTTGCTTCTTCGGCAGCCCCCAGCCCGATACGACGACCTCGCCGGATGTCGCGGCCGAGCTGCTGCCGTACTACACGCAGAAGGTCACCTGGACCGACTGCGACGGCGGTGCCGAGTGCGCCACCGTGATCGCCCCCATGGACTGGGCCCACCCGTCCGCCGACACCGACATCACTCTCGCCATGGCTCGCCACACCGCCACGGGTAAGAAGCTCGGCTCGCTGTTCGTGAACCCCGGCGGCCCCGGAGCATCCGGCTACGACCTCGTGCACGACGACGTCGACTTCGCCGTCGACGCGACCCTGCAGAAGAACTTCGACATCATCGGTTGGGATCCCCGCGGTGTCGGCCGCTCCACCCCCGTCACGTGCTACGACGACGCTCAGCTCGACGAGTTCATCTTCAGCCTGCCCGCCGATCCGGTGGGTTCCGACGCCTGGCTCGCGGAGGTGACGAAGTCGTCAGTCGACTTCGGCAAAGCCTGCCTCGAGAAGACCGGCCCGGTGCTGCAGTTCATCGACACGCAGAGCACCGTGCACGACCTCGACATGCTGCGAGCCATCGTGGGCGACAAGAAGCTCAACTACCTCGGCTACTCGTACGGCTCGGACATCGGCTCGTACTACATCGAGAACTTCCCGCAGAACGTCGGCCGCATCGTGCTCGACGGCGCCACCGACTCGTCGATCTCCGTGTTCCAGGTCGGGCTCGTGCAGACCGCGGGCTTCCAGCTCGCCCTCGAGAGCTACCTCACGGCGTGCCCCACCATGTTCGACGACTGTCCGTTCAAGGACGGCAAGGATGCGGCGCTCGCGACCATCCGCGGGCTCTACGACCGGTACGACGCCAGCCCGGTGGCAGCGAAAGACGGCCGGATGATGGACGCCGGAGTTCTCGACACCGCCATGAGCATGGCGCTCTACTCGCAAGACTCGTGGTCGTACCTCAACGACCTCTTCTCGGAGGCCGAGCAGGGGATCACCGACACGGCGTTCTTCCTCGCCGACTACTACTACGGGCGCGACAGCGACGGCACCTACGCCGACAACTCGCTCGAGGCGTTCCTCGCCATCTACTGCGTCGACTACCCGGTCGAGACCGACCCCGCCGTGCTCGCCGAGCAGGAGGTGGAGCTCAAGGCGGCCTCTCCCACGACCTACCGCAACATCCCGCCGACCGGCGACCTCACGTGCGAGAACTGGCCGTACAAGTACATCGGCCCGCCGCTCGCGGAGCTGACGGGCAAGGGTGCGCCCGACGTGCTCATCGTCTCCACGACGGGCGACCCGGCCACGCCGTACCAGTGGGGCGTTGCGCTGTCGAAGCAACTCGAGAGCGCGCACCTCGTCACGTACAACGGCGAGGGCCACACGGCGTACAACAAGTCGAACTCCTGCGTTGACGATGCCGTGGACGACTACTTCGTGAAGGGCACGGTTCCGGCGTCGGATCCGAACTGCTAGCGGGCGGGCATCCGGTAAATTTTTGCAGACCGTGCAAGAATAGATGACGTGACCACCACCCCTGTCGCCGAACCCGGACTGAGGGAGCGCAAGCGGCTCGCCACCCGTCGGGCGATCCAGCTGGCCGTTGTCACCCTCGTCGCCGAGCGCGGGCTCGACGGCGTCACTGTCGACGAGATCAGCCGCGTCGCCGACGTCTCGCCGCGCACGTTCTTCAACTACTTCGCCTCGAAAGAAGAGGCGATGCTGGGGGACTCTCCCGACCTTCCGGGCCCCGACGCGGTCGCCGTGTTCCTGGAGTCACGCGGAAACATCCTCGACGACGTCGCGGTGCTCCTCGCCGGTGCGGGCGAGAGATCGATGGCCGACATCGAGATGTTCAAACTGCGCCACTCCCTGCTCAAGCAGTACCCGCAGCTCTTCGCCATGCGCATGGCGACCATGCGCGCCTTCGAAGACAGCCTCGGCGAGATCATCGCGCGCAGGCTCGCCCTCAGCGACCCGGCCCTCGCGAGCGACCCGGATGCCCTCGCCTCACGATCGCGCCTCGTGACACTCGTGGCGTTCGCGGCAATGAGGCACGCCTGGATCTGCTGGGCCAACGAGGAGCCCGCCGCGCAGCTCACCGATCTGCTGCAGGAATCGTTCTCCGAGCTCAAGGCGCTGTTTGCGTCGAACCCGGCCTGATCATCGGCTAAGCTTTCATGCTGTGCCTCGGGAAACCGGGCCCGCCGCCTTAGCTCAGTCGGTAGAGCATCTCACTCGTAATGAGAAGGTCGTCAGTTCGATTCTGACAGGCGGCTCTGTATTTATGGCGCTTGCCTCGCACGCTCGGCTCGGCTTAGAGCGGCTGCCGGTTTTGTCCTCCATTGTGCGGACAAAGCCCCCGTTTCGTGCCCCCAGTGTGCGGGTGAACTCAGCGGTTTGTACCCCAACGGCCTTGCCCGGTACCCCGCATCGCCCTACTTTGGGCAGCGGGAAGACAACTTCACGGGGGTAACGATGAAACGGATCGCTTTTCTTGCGACCCTGTTCGTCGCCGTGTTGGTGATCGTCCTCCCCTTCGTAGGTGGTGGCGGGCCCGGACTCACGTCCGTGGCGGTGGCCGATTCGGGTTCGGCCACCCCGCTACTCGCCTCGATACCGGCGTCGGTGCCTGCACCGGCGAGCGTGTCGGTGGTCGCAACGCCTCGGGTGGCGCTTGCGACCACCGAGCGCGTCACCGAGGAGTCGGAGGCCGCCCGGTCCGCCGCAGCGGCAACCGCCCTCACCCAGGACTGGGAGCACATCGCCCAGAAGCCCGTCCCCAAGCCCGTCCCCGTCGTCCTCGACGACGGATCCGTGAACCCCGACCGTCGTGCGCAGCTCGAGCAGCAGGGCCTCTCGTGCCCCGGCGACGCCGGTGGCAGCCCCGGCGGGGCACCGAGCGCGACCTCCGCGCAGGGCGTTCCCGGCACGACGTCCGACGACGTCGCTTCCTTCGCCTACGAGTTCAACTCGATCCGCGTCGCGAACTGCCTCGACCCCATCCCGTACGGCAACTTCTACTACGACTCGTGCATGGAGGCCCGCCTGTTCTGGATGGCGGAATCCCCCAGCCCCGACCCGCTCGATGCGTGGGGCCACATGGGTTCCGTCCGCAGTGACGGCGTGCCGAGCACCGGATGTGACGGCAACCTCGCGGGCGGCTACGGCAACACGGGCGCGACCGTCGCGTCGAAGTGGTGGTACTCGCTCGCCCATCGGGCTGCGCTCTACCGCCCTGGCGACTCGGTCGGCGGTGCGTGCATAGCCTTCGCGATGACCCACGGCGGCATCGACGAGCCCTACGAGTTCGTCAGGGCCGCGGCCCGCTGGGTCGACTGCTAGACCGCCCGGCTATCATTGCCGGGTGACGGATTCGAGCGACCAGCCGACAGAGGCCTTCAGTCGACGCGCGGCGCGCGAAGGTGCGGCCAAGCCGCCGTCGGGCGGACTGCGCGGCCTCATCGCCAAGCATCCACGGGCCTGGCTGTTCTCCGCCCTGGGTGTCGTCTTCCTCCTCCTCGCGACGGGCGCGGTGTTCGCCGGCATCGCCTCGGGGTCGAGCCAGGCTGCCGGGGTCCCGCTGCCCACCGAGAGCGAGGTTCCGCCCCGCCCGCAGCCGAGTGCCGTTCCCGCGGGCACCCATCTGCGCACGTGTTCGGTCACCGCCGCGGCCGCTGACCCCCTGCTCGGGACGTTCGCCGGATCCATCCTGAATGCGACAACGGGCGAAGTGCTCTTCGACCGCGGAGGGTCCACCCCCGCGTCGCCAGCGAACGTGGAGTCGCTGCTCGCGGCGGCCACCGCCATCAAGATCCTCGGTCCGACCGCGCAGTTCTCCACGCGCGTGATCGACGGTTCATCCGCAGGCACGATCGTGCTCGTCGGCGGCGGTGACGCCACGCTGGCGACGACCTCCAGCAGCGTGTACGAGGGAGCCCCGCTGATCTCCGATCTCGCGACCTCGGCGATGGCCGCCTATAAGCTCAAGCACCCGGGTGTGCCCGTCACGCAGATCGTGCTCGACGCGTCGATGTGGAATGCCGAAGACAATTGGGATGCATCCTGGCCGTCGTCAGACCGGTCGAACGGGTACCTCTCCTACATCACGGCCCTCATGGTCGACGGCGACCGGCTCGACCCCACCGACCCGGAGGCTGCCCGCGGCGACGACCCGATCCAGCGCGCTGCCGACGCTTTCGCGAGCGCGGCGGGCCTCAGCGGTGTCACATTCTCGCGCGGCACCGCCGTCGGCTCGACGGTGCTCGCGGAGGTCAAGTCGCAGCCCCTCAGCACCCTCGTGGGCCAGATGCTCGAGAACGGCGACAACACCCTCGCCGAGATGATGGTGCGCGTCGCTTCGAAGACCGCCGGTCTCGACGGCGGTACGGCGTCGGTCGGCAAGATCATCGCGGCCACCCTCAAAGACCTCGGACTCGACACCACGGGGCTCACCGCCACGGATGCCTCGGGCGAGAGCTCATCGAACCTCGTCCCGCCGAAGCTCGTCGCGCAGCTCCTCGTGAAGGTGCGCGCCAACGAGGCGAACCTCGGGGTTCTGTACTCGGGGATGCCGGTCGCGGGCCAGACAGGGGACCTCTACGACAGGTTCACCGACGCGAACGCCGTGGCCGCGGGCAAGGTCGTCGCGAAGCCGGGCTGGATCTCGGGCACCCGTTCGCTCGCGGGAGTGGTCAACGCCGCCGACGGAACGCCCCTCACCTTCGCGTTCTACGCCCAGGGCGATGCCGTCACGCGCGACACGAAGGCGGCGCTCGACACCCTCGCCACCGCGGCCTTCACGTGCGGCGACAACCTGTCCAACAACTGATCGGGAGGCGCCTGTGGGCTCCGCGCTGTTCATCATCGACGTGCAGAACGACTTCACCGAGGGCGGGGCGCTGGGCGTCGAGGGCGGGGCGGCCGTGGCCGCCCGCATCGCGCAGACACTGGCGCAGCATCCGGGCCGCTATGACCACGTGGTCGCCTCGCGCGACTGGCACGACGGCGACAACGACAACGGCGGGCACTTCTCCGCGAGTCCCGACTACGTCGACACGTGGCCGGTGCACTGCGTAGCGGGCACCCAAGGTGCCGAGTATCACTCGGCGCTCGATGCCTCGGTGATCGACATCCACGTGCGCAAGGGTCAGGGCAAGCCCGCCTATTCGATATTCGAGGGCATAACCGACGACGGGGAGACAGTGCCGGCGATGCTCGACCGCCTCGGCATCACCGACGTCGACGTCGTGGGCATCGCCACCGACTACTGCGTGCTGGCCTCCGGGCTGGATGCGCTCGACTCGGGTCGCTCCGTGCGCGTGCTCACCGATCTCATCGCGGGGGTGGCGCCCGAGTCGAGCGCGGCGGCCCTCGAGAGGCTCGCCGCCGCCGGCGCACGGATCGCATGACGTTCGATCAGCTGGGGGAGCCGGAGGAGGTCGCCCCCGAGCGTTCCGGCCAACTGCGCAGGCTCGTGCTGTCGCTCGTCGGCGTCGGCGTGCTGATCGGCCTCATCGTCGCGGCGGGCAGTTGGGTGTTCGGCACGTTCTCGCAGACTGAGCAGGGGCTGTGCCGCGTAACCGTCGCGCCGTGCGTCGAGCTGTCGCTCGCGAGCGTCGAGCAGCTCTCCGGCCTCGACCTGCCCGACGGCACCGAGGTGCTCTCCGGCTACGCTCAGGAGCTCGGCACGCTGCACGAGTTCCGCGCGGAGGTGCTCCTGCCCGTCGACGGGTCCGTCACGATGTCGAGCGCCTACGACGAGGCGACAGACCTCGTCGAGGTTCCGGATGCGGCGCGCGGGCTCGCGGAGCAGCGCTACTGGACGCGTCCCATCCAGGACGGCACGGGCCATGACCTCGCCGTCGTCGGATCGCGCGACGGCCGCACGGTGATCGTGTTCGACGAGCGGACAGTCCCGGCCCCGTGATCATCCCCGTCACCGACCTGGCCGACCCGCGCCTCGCGGACTACTCGCACCAGACCGACGTCGCTCTGAAGAAGGCCCAGAGCACCGAGCACGGGCTGTATCTCGCCGAGTCGGCGCTCGTGCTGTCACGAGCCCTGCGTGCGGGGCACGTCCCGCGGTCTGTGCTTGCCCTGGGCGGCACGGCCGAGGAGGCCGCGGCGCTCGTGGGGGATGACGTTCCCGTGTTCGCGGGACCAGGGGAGCTGCTCGCCGAGCTCACCGGGTACGAGCTCCACCGCGGCCTCATCGGCTCGCTCCACCGCCCGGCTCTGCCGAGCGTGCGGGAGCTCATCCGGGATGCCCGCCGCATCGTCATCCTCGAGAACGTTGCCGACCCGACCAACGTGGGGGCGATATTCCGTTCCGTCGCGGCGATCGGCGCGGATGCCGTGCTCGTGACGCCGCGGTGCTCCGACCCGTTCTACCGGCGTGCCATCCGGGTGTCGATGGGCACGGTGCTGCAGGTGCCGTGGACGAGGCTCGGTGACTGGGAGTCGGCGCGCGCCGACCTCGAGGGGTTCCACATCGCGGCGCTCGCGCTGACTGATGACTCGGTGTCGCTGCGCGAGTTCGCCGCGACGGCACCGGAGCGCGTGGCACTCGTACTCGGGGCCGAGGGCGACGGGCTCACCGCGGAGGCGATAGCTGCGGCGGACACGGTCGTGCGGATCCCCATGGCGCACGGCATCGACTCGCTCAACGTCGCGGCGACAGCTGCCGTAGCGATGTACGCCCTTACGTAGCGCGCATCGAGTTGTTGCGCGCGTCGTGCGTCAGCTCGGCGAGGCCCAGCTTCTCGAGCAGCGGTGGCAGGTACATCCCGAACCGACCGCGGTAGCCCTTGCGCAGCCCGTACCAGCCGCCGACCGGGTTGCTCTCGGCTCGGCCCCACGCCTCGACAGTGCCCTCAGCGGCGGGCTTGCTCTCGTCGGCGGCTCCCAGCTGCACCCAGTCGCCCTGCTCGCGCAGCCACGCGGCGAGGTCCTCGATGGCCCGCACCTGGTACTTGAGCGTGGTCGAGCCGACGACGCACACCAGCTCGTCGCCCTCGCGGTACATCTCGTAGTTCGAGCTGCCGGGCGCCGTGGTCAGCTGCCACGGGTCGTCTTTGGTTCCAGCGTCCATGGGGTCACCGTACTCCCGCAGGGGTGCGCGCACCATCCCGCCCACCCCGCTGCTCCCTGCCCCACCCACTGACCCACCTCAGTGCCCGCTGCCCCACCCCACCCCGCTGCGCCACCCCACCCCGCTGCGCCACCCCACTGCTCGCTGCTCCCGCCTACCCGTCCGCTGCCCCACCCGTCCGCTCCGTAATTCAGGAAGGTGTGTGAGTTGTGTGGCGGATGTGCTCTCGTCGCCCCCGGTGCTGCACTGTGGCCCCACGAGTTCCTGTATTGGGGACGCCGCTGGGTGAGGTGGGGTGGGGAGACGCCGCGGGGTGAGGTGGGGGGACGCCGCTGGGTGCGGCGGGGTGAGGGGGGACGCCGCTGGGTGCGGCGGGGTGACGTGAGATGGCGAGGCGCGGCAGCGCGGCGGGCGCCGGGCGGCAGGCTAGACGAGCAGCTGGTGCTTCGCGAGTTCTTTGTACAGCGGCGTGCTCTTCACGAGCTCCGAGTGCGTGCCCACGCCCACGACCCTGCCGTGGTCGAGCACCACGATCTGGTCGGAGTCCACGACAGTGGAGAGCCGGTGCGCGATGACGATGAGCGTGCGGTTCTCCGCGACGGCGTCGATGGCCTCGCGCAGCATCTGCTCGTTGAGTCCGTCGAGCGACGAGGTCGACTCGTCGAGCAGCAGGATGGGGGGCGCCGCGAGCAGGGTGCGCGCGATCGCGAGGCGTTGGCGCTCTCCGCCGGAGAGCATCACTCCGTCTTCACCGACCGCCGCGTCGAGGCCCCCCGCGTTGCGCTCGAGCACCTCGGTGAGGTTGACCGCCGCGAGCACCGCGATGCACTGCTCGTCTGTGGCATCCGGAGCGCTCAGCAACAGGTTCTGCCGGATGCTCCCCGCGAGCACGGGCGCGTCCTGTTCGACGTACCCGATCTGGGAGCGGAGGTCTGTGCGGTCGAGGCCGCGGATGTCGATGCCGCCCAGGCGCACCACCCCGCCGGTCGGGTCGTAGAACCGCTCGATGAGGGCGAGGATGGTGCTCTTGCCCGCGCCCGAGGGGCCGACGAGTGCCGTGCGCTTGCCGCGCTCGGCGGTGAACGAGATGCCGTGCAGCACGGTGAGATCGTGCGGCTTCTCGTCGTCGTCGCGCAGCGCGACTGCCTCGGCCGGGTATGTGAACGCCACGTTTTCGAAGCTGATCGCCGCATCCGTGTCGATGGCGGCGACGGGCACGACATCGGCGTCGTTCTCCGATTCGCTCGGCAGCGCGATGATCTCCTGGATGCGCCCGAGCGCGCCGAGCGCCTGGTTCACCGAGTTGAGGGCGCCGAACGCCTGCCCCAGCGGCATGATCATCATGAACAGGAACAGGATGAACGACACGAGGCTCGCGATCGTGATCGCTCCGCTCGCGACGCGGTAGCCGCCCACGCCGAGCACGACGAGCAGCGACACCTGCAGCGCGATCCCGGCGATGGGAACCACGAGCGCCGAGATCTTCGCGACGGCGATGCCCTGCGTCCACGCACCCTCCGCGTCTTTCTCCACTGTCGCGATCTCGCGCTCCGTGGCGTTGGATGCCCGCACCGTGCGAATGGCGCTGAGTGACCGCTCGACGGCCGCAGCGAGGTCTCCGACCTTCTCCTGCTGCTTGCGGCTCGCGACGCGGATGCGGCCGGACAGGGTCACCACGGTCACCACAGACACCGCGATCACGGCGACCGTGAGCCCCAGCAGCACGGGGTCGATGAGGAGCATGGCGATGAGGGCGCCCACGAAGACGAGGGCACCGCCGATGGCGTCGACGAGTCCCTGCGTGATCACGGCGTAAAGCAGAGTGGTGTCCGAGCCGACACGCGAGACCAGGTCGCCGGTGCGGCGGGTGTCGAATTCGCTGATGGGGAGGCGGAGCATCCGGCGCACGAGCTGTCTGCGGGCGGAGAGCACGACGCTCGTTCCGGTGCGCTGCAGAAGGTAGTGCTGGAAGCCGCTCAGGAGCGCCGAGATGACGACGAGGCCGACGAGCGCCCACACGATCAGGCCGAGTGGGTTGCCGGCCTGAACGACGCTGATGACCTGGCTCACGAGCAGCGGCTGGGCCAGCGACGCCGCAGCGCCGAGGATGCTGAGGCCGATGACCACGCCGAGAATGCGACGGTGCTCGAGCAGGTAGGGCAGAAGCTGGCGGAAGGTCGCGCGGGGGCCGTCGTCCTTCTTGGGTCGCGCGAAAGGGCTGCGGCGTTCAGGCGTCGTGGTGCTCATGGTTCCTTAAGTTTCCCGTGGCGCGGGTCGGCGCCCGTACTGCTGGGGGCGTAACTGTCGACGACCGCCGTACGTCATGCGGATCGGATGTGCGCCCTCTCACGGTAGTTCACGATTCGGAGTGGACAGTGTGAACATGTCCGTGGTTCTTGTTAGGGTCTGAGGGTGCCAGAATCCGTGATCACAGCGACCGCGCTCACCAAGAAGTACAAAGACTTCGCCGCCGTCGACGGCATCGACTTCGAGGTGGCCCCCGGCGAATCCTTCGGGCTTCTCGGCCCCAACGGGGCGGGCAAGTCGACGACCATGCGCATGGTGGGCGCCGTTTCCACCCGCACGAGCGGCGGGCTGTCCATCCTCGGGATGGACCCCAATGAGCACGGCCCCGAGATTCGCTCCCAGTTGGGCGTCGTGCCTCAGGCCGACAACCTCGACACCGAGCTCCGTGTGCGCGACAACCTCCTCGTGTATGGCCGCTACTTCGGCCTGCCGCGCGCCGTCATCGCCAAGCGTGCAGACGAGCTCCTCGACTTCGCGCAGCTCACCGAGAAGTCCAAGGCGAAGGTCGACGACCTCAGCGGCGGCATGAAGAGGCGCCTCACCATCGCCCGCGCGCTCATCAACGAGCCTCGCATCCTGCTGCTGGATGAGCCCACCACGGGCCTCGACCCGCAGGCGCGGCACATCCTGTGGGACAGGCTCTTCCGCCTCAAGGAGCAGGGCACCACGCTCGTGCTCACCACCCACTACATGGACGAGGCAGAGCAGCTGTGCGACCGCCTGGTCGTGGTCGACAAGGGTCGGATCATGGCGGAGGGGTCGCCCGCGGCGCTCATCCGCGAGCACTCCAGCAAGGAGGTGCTCGAGGTGCGGTTCGGCTCAGACAAGAACGAGGGCGCCGCGGTGAAGCTCGAGGGTGTGGGCCGCCTCGAGGTGCTGCCCGACCGCATCCTCGTCTACTCCGAGAACGGTGAGGCGGCGCTCGTCGAGGTCATCAAGCGCGGGCTCGACCCGATCACGAGCCTCGTGCGTCGGTCGTCGCTCGAAGACGTGTTCCTGCGCCTGACCGGCCGGACGTTGATCGAATGACGGCCCCGACAACGGTGCGGGTCGGCAAGGCCTGGTACGTCACCGAGCACAAGATCCGCGAGATGCGCAGCTACGCGGGCACGCTCATCGCGACGTCCATCGGCACCCCCTTTCTGTACCTCTTCGCGTTCGGCGTGGGCCTTGCGACCCTCATCACGCAGAACGTCGGGCCCACTCCGGATGTCACGTACATCCAGTTCGTCGCTCCTGCACTCCTGGCCTCCGCGGCTCTGCTCGTCGCGCAGGAGGAGTACACGTTCGGCATCCTCATGGGGCTCAAGTGGAACCCCATCTTCATCGCGATGAACGCGGCCCCGATCACCCCGCGCCAGATCGTCAACGGGCTGTTCCTGTTCGTGGTGCTGCGCATGGTGATCACGAGCACGATCTACTTCCTCGTGATGGTGCTCTTCGGCGCCGTCACTTCGCCCACGGGCGTGCTCATCATCGTCGCGGGCATGCTGGGTGGCTTCGCCTTCGCGCCCGTGGCCGCGTACTCGGCAACCATTGAGGAAGACCGCGGCCAGTTCGCGATACTTCAGCGCACGATCATCCTGCCGCTCACGCTCTTCAGCGGCACGGTGTTCCCGCTCACGCAACTGCCCATCTACCTGCAGTGGATCGGATGGCTCTCGCCGCTGTGGCACGCGAGCGAGCTCGGGCGGCAGTTCTCGTACGGGCCGACGGAGCCGATCTGGCTCACGATCGTGCACGTGGTGTACCTGCTTGCTCTCGGGGTGTTCGGCTGGCAGTTGTGCGTTCGCAACATCGCGCGGAGGTTGAACAAGTGACAGTCACGACGACCAAGCCCAGCGGCGGCGTGCGCGCCCTGTACTCGGGCAACGCCCGCGCCGTCGTGGGTCGCGGGCTGCTGGCCACCCGGAGCACCAACTGGATCATCGTGCTCACGGGCGTCTTCGAGCCGATCTTCTACCTGCTCGCGCTCGGCATCGGGCTCGGCAGCTACATCGGGGGAGTGCAGAACGCGACGGGGGACACCATCCCGTACGCCGCCTTCATCGCGCCGGCGCTCCTCGCGGTGTCGGCGATGAACGGCGCGATCTACGACTCCACGTGGAACGTCTTCTTCAAGATGCACTTCGGCAAGCTCTACCAGGGGATGCTCGCCACGAGGCTCGGCCCGCTCGACGTCGCCCTCGGCGAGATCTCGCTGGCACTCCTGCGCGGGGCGGCATACGGGCTCGCGTTCCTGCTCGTCATGCAGGTGCTCGGCCTGAACCTCGCGTGGACGGCGATCTTCGCCCTGCCCGCCATCCTCATCATCGCGTTCGGCTTCGCGAGTCTCGGCATGGGGATCACGAGCTACCTCAAGACGTTCCAGCAGATGGACTGGATCCAGTTCGTGATGCTGCCGATGTTCCTGTTCTCGGCCACGTTCTACCCGCTCACCGTGTATCCGCAGCCGATCCAGTGGATCATCCAGGCCTTGCCGTTGTGGCACGGGGTCGAGCTCGTGCGCGGGCTCACCACGGGCGCGATCGGGCCCGTGATGCTCGTGCACCTCGGCTACTTCCTCGTGATGATCGCGCTCGGGCTGGTCTTCACCACCCGCCGGTTGCGGGCGCTCTTCCTCGACTGAGGCTCGGGCGAGGGCCTTACTTGACGGACTTCACCGGCACGACCGCGAGGCCGCCGAGGGCCGCGAACACCGCCGAGGCGATGAACAGGCCCGTGAAGCCGCCGAGCGCAGCGACCACGAACGACCCCAGGAGCGGCGCGACGGCCTGGGGAACCGCGGTGGCGATGTTCATGATGCCGAGGTCTTTGCCGCGCGTGTGTGAGCTGGGCAGCACCTGGGTGGCAAGGGCCTGGTCGACGGCCATGAAGCAGCCGTAGCCGAGGCCGAGCAGGGCGGCACCCACCATGGCGATGCTGAAGTCGGGCACGAAGGCGAGCAGGAGTGCGGCGAGCCCCTGCAGGTAGGCGGCCGCGTAGACGAACGGCTTCCGCTTGCGGATCACGTCGCTCAGCCGGCCGAAGCCGAGCGCCGCGATGATGAAGGTGATGAGGTAGATAACGGTGAGCTGCAGCAGATCGTCTTCGGCAGTCTCCGGCCGATTCAGCCCGAACATGATGAAATACAGCAGCAGCGTCGTGCCGAGCGCGTTGCCGAGGTTGACGAGGATGCGGCTGAACAGCGTCCACCCGAAATCCGGATGCGCGACGGGGTTGATCCAGAAGCCCTTGATGAGCGCGCCGAGCGTGAACGGTGCACGCAGCACTTTCGGCAGGACCTCATCCGGGATCACCAGCACGAACGGGATGACGAGAATCAGCAGCGCGACCGCGACGACGGTGTAGCCGACGATCTGGCTGAGCATGAGCTCGGTGACGAGGAGGATGCCGAGCACCGTGCCGACAGCCTGCGGCGCCGAGACGAAGCCGCCCACGAGTCCGCGCTGCAGTACGGGCACCTGGTCGGAGATCGTGGCCGTGATCGCCGCCGACACCATGCAGAAGCCGATGATGGCGAGCGACCAGAAGATGCCGACGCCCACGATCGTGGTCTGCAGGCCGAGCAGGATGAGCGAGAGCGCGAACACCACGGTGCCGATGAGGATCCACGGGCGACGACGGCCGAAGCGCGAGGTGGTGCGGTCGGAGAAGGCTCCCGTGAGCGGATACGTGATGAGCGCGCACGCGCCCGCGATCCCGGAGATGATGCCGAAGGCGACAACGCTCTCGGTCCAGTCGGTCGGGGTGAGCAGGTCGTCGATCTGCTTGGGGAGCAGCAGCTGCACAGGGGTGAGCTGCGCCATCCAGATGCCGAACCACGCCGTCGCGAAGAGCGCGATCCACCCTGCGGTGACCTTGCGCTTCGGTTCGGCGAACGGGGTGAATGCCTTGGGGAGGGAGGGTGACGTCACCCGGTCAGGTTAGCGGGTCAGGCGCGCAGGTTGCGCAGCACGATCGCCGTGGCGAGTGCTGCTTCCGCGGCCTCGGCGCCCTTGTCTTCCTTCGAGCCGGGCAGGCCGGCGCGATCGAGGCCCTGCTGCTCGTCGTCGAGGGTGAGAACGCCGAAGCCCACGGGCTTGCCCGTGTCCAGTGCGACGCGCGTGAGGCCGTCGGTCGCGGCGGCGCTCACATACTCGAAGTGCGGGGTTCCTCCGCGGACGATGACGCCGAGCGCCACCACGGCGTCGGCCCCCGCATCCAGCGCCGCCTTGCTCACGAGCGGGAGCTCGAAGCTGCCGGGCACCTGAACGAGCGTGACCTCGGCGCCGGATGCCTCGAGCACGCGCCGCGCGCCATTCATGAGCCCATCGGCTATCGCGTGGTGCCAGAGGCCGGAGACGATGGTCACCTTGAGCCCGGTGCCGTCGGTGTCGAGTACGGGGTGGCCTTCGCCGCTCATGAGTTGCCCTTCTGTGCGGCGAGCGCCGCGTCGAGTACTTCGTTGGTGGGGAGAGCGTGACCCATGCGGTCGCGCTTGGTCTCGAGGTATCCCTCGTTGGCGGCGCCGACGCCCACGACGAGCGGGACGAGCTCGGTCACGACGACGCCGCGCTCCTCGAGCTGGCGCTTCTTCTCCGGGTTGTTGCTGAGCAGTCGCACGGTCGAGAGGCCGACATCCTTGAGGATCGCGTAGGCGGCACCGTAGTCGCGTGCGTCGGCGGGTAGGCCGAGCGCGAGGTTGGCGTCGAGGGTGTCGAGTCCGTCCTCCTGCAGGCGGTAGGCGCGCAGCTTGTTGATGAGGCCGATGCCGCGGCCCTCGTGACCGCGCAGGTAGACGACCATGCCGCCCTCGCGCTGGACAGTGTCCAGTGCGGCCTGCAGCTGCGGGCCGCACTCGCACTTGAGCGAGCCGAACGCCTCACCAGTGAGACACTCCGAGTGCACGCGCACGAGCGCGTTCTCGGTGAGCGGGCCCTTGATGAACGCGACGTGGTCGGCGCCCGTGGAGCGGTCGCGGTACGCGCGCACGGTGAACGGGCCGTGCTCGGTGGGAACCGTTGTCTCCACCTCGAACGACACCCGCGAGGTCTCGAGCACGGGCTCGATGTCGTCCGGGATGCCGTCGCAGTGGTTCTCGTTAAGCCACAGGATGAGGTCGGCGATCGTGATCACGAGCACGTTCTCGCGCACGCCGAGCTCCAGGAGGCCGGGCAGGCGCATCATCTCGCCGTCGTCCGCGACGATCTCGGAGATCGCGGCGACCGGGCGCAGACCCGCCAGTTTCATGAGGTCGACCGCCGCCTCGGTGTGGCCGTCGCGCTCCTTCACCCCGCCGTCGACTGCGCGCAGGGGCAGGATGTGGCCGGGCCGGTGCAGGCTCGCCGACGTCGAGTCGGGGTTGGCGAGCACGCGCAGCGTGTGTGCACGGTCGGAGGCGCTGATCCCCGTGCTCAGGCGGTCGGCGGCGTCGACGGAGACCGTGTACGCGGTGCCGCGCGGGTCTTCGCTAACGGCGACCATCATGGGCAGCCCCAGCGCGTCGGCGATCTCGTTGGTCATGGGCGCGCAGATGAAGCCCGAGGAGTGCTTCACCATCCAGGCGATCCACTCCTGGCTCGCGAGCTCCGCGGAGATGATGACATCGCCCTCGTTCTCGCGGCCCTCGTCGTCGGCGACGATGATCGGACGGCCCTCACGCAGGGCCTCGATGGCTTCGGGGATGGTGGAGAGACTCATTCGAACTCCTTGAATCGTGCGGCGTGGCGGGCGAGAATGTCCGTCTCGATGTTGACGCGGTCACCCAGTGTGAGGGCGCCGAGAGTGGTGGCGGTCAGGGTCTCGGGGATGAGGGACACCTCAAACCAGTCCCGCCCGACGGCGCTCACCGTGAGCGATACCCCGTCGACGGCGATGGATCCCTTGCGAGCCACCAGGGGGGCGACATCCGGGGTCAGGCTGAAGCGCAGAACGCGCCAGGCGCTGCCGTCCTCCTCGCTGAGGAGGGTCGCAGTGCCGTCGATGTGGCCCTGCACGATGTGGCCGCCGAGGCGGTCGCCCACCTGCGCCGCGCGCTCGATGTCGACGCGACGACCCACCGTCATGGCGTCGAACCAGCTCATGGCGATGGACTCGGCCATGACGTCGGCGGTGAACCAGTCCGGGCCCTGGTCGACGACGGTGAGGCACACGCCGCTCACCGAGATTGAGTCGCCGTGCTTCGCGTCGGAGACGGCGAGGGGCGCGCGCACCGTGAGGCGTGCCGCATCCGGCCCCTGCTCCCAGGCGGTGACCTCGCCCAGCTCTTCGATGATTCCGGTGAACATGAGTTACTCCTTGGGTCGTGCCGTGATGAGGATGTCGTCGCCGAGTGACTCGACGGAAGTGATGCGCAGCTCGCGAGCCTTCCCGATGCTCGCGATGCCGAGGTCGCCGATGGCGAGCTGGTCGCCGCCGAGCAGCTTGGGTGCGAGGTACACGAGATACTCGTCGACGAGTCCCGCAGCGATGAACGCGCTCGCGAGCGTGGGTCCGCCCTCGACATAGGCCCGCCGGATGCCCTGCTCGAACAGCCACGCGAGAACCACATCGAGGTCTCGTGTGCCGGACTCAAGCACCCCGCGCGGGTGCTCCCAGAGCTTCGCGTCGCCGGGGATCGCCCTCGTGCCGACTACGACGGGCAACGGCTGCTGCTCGAGCAGCTCGCCCGCGTCGCCGCGTGCCGTGAGGGTCGGATCGTCGGCGAAGACGGTGCCGGTGCCGACCAGGATCGCGTCGCTCGCGGCGCGCTGCTCGTGCACGCGCTGGCGTGACGCGGTGCCGGTGATCCACTGGCTGGAGCCGTCGGCGGCGGCAGCGCGGCCGTCCAGCGTGGACGCCCACTTGACGGTGACGTACGGTCGCCCGAGCCGGGCTGAGGTAAGCCACACGTGCAGGAACTCCTCGGCCTCATCGGCCAGCACACCGGATTCCACCTCGACACCGGCGTCTCGCAGGGTCTGCGCCCCGCCCGAGCTCGCGACGCCAGGGTCGGAGATCGCGTAGACGACCTTGCCTATGCCGGCGGCGATGAGGGCCTCGCTGCACGGGCCCGTGCGCCCTGTGTGGTTGCAGGGCTCGAGGGTCACGACGGCGGTGAGGCCCGTGGCATCCGGAACCTTCGACAGCGCGTCGACCTCAGCGTGCGGCGTACCCGCACCGCGGTGCCAGCCCTCGGCGACGATCGTGCCGTCCGCATCGAGGAGCACACATCCGACCTGCGGGTTCACGCCGAGCGCCGGGCCGTTCGCGGCGAGCGTGAGCGCGTGGCGCATCGCGGTCTCGTAGGCCTGGGTCATCCGGACTGTCCTGTCTTCTCGAAAGACGGACTCCGGGGTGTGAGAGCGGATGGCGTCGCCATACCGCTTCGTGCTTCCTCTCATCCGGACTGAGAACCCTTGCGAGTTCATTACCGTCGGTCCCGGAATTCCACCAGGTCAACCTCTCCGTGTGTTTCCACACATCGAGGGTCGCGGACTATCACCGCCGGTTCGGACTTTCACCGACCCCGGAGCACGTGTTACTGCTGTCGAGTGTAACGCCGAGAGGCTGTGGATATTCCCAGCGTGACGCCGCGTGAACAACTCAGGCAGAACCCTCGGACTCGGTGCTCCGGCCCCTCCCACGGGCGGTTCTGCCTGAGTTGTTCACCGACATCGGCGGCAACGTCGTTCGATCACCCCGCCAACTGCACCATGGTCCGATGTTCGAACAAGAGATAGCCACGCGAGTCGAGCTGCTCGCCGCCGGTGCGACCGACCGGCAGCTGGCCGCAGCCGTATCCGACGGGAGGCTCGTGCGAGTTCGCCGGGGCCTGTACGCGCGTCGTGGAGCCGACGACGCCGTGGTGAGAGCTGTGCGGGTCGGAGGCCAACTCGCCTGTGTGTCTGCCCTCCGGCTCGCGGGAGTCTTCGGCTTCGACACAGGCCTGCACGTGCATCTGCAGCACTCGGCCGCCCGGCTGCGCCGCGAGGCCGCCGCCCGGCTGCACTGGTCCCCGCTCCTCGACGCTCGGGAAGGACACGTCGTCGGACTTCCGGATGCGCTCGCTCAGGCGATCAGATGCCAGTCGCCGTGGCACGCGGTGGCGTCGCTCGACAGCGCCCTACACCAGGGCCTGATTGATGACTCCGACCTGGGAGACATCTTTCGCAGCATCCCGAAAAAGTACTCCCGGCTCAGGCCTCTCATAGACGTTCGGGCTGAGGCGGGGCAGGAGACCGTCCTGCGACTCGCGTTTCGTGCGGCGGGCCTCTCTGTGGAGCTGCAGGTCACCTTCCCCGGCGTGGGCCGCGTCGACCTCCTCGTCGAGGGACGCCTGGTGGTCGAGGCCGACAGCCGTACCGCCCACGAGGGCTGGGACCTGCACGTGCGTGACCGAAACAGGGACATCGATCTTGCTCGGCTCGGACTCATGAGCCTGCGACCCGGATACCGTCGCACGATGTTCGCGACGGCGGATGTGGTCGAGGCGGCGCGAGCCCTCCTCCGCCGGAGGCCGCGGTGAACAACTCAGGCAGGTTCTTTGACGGGGGCGCCCGCAGACCCCTCGGCGTAGATTTTGCCTGAGTTGTTGACGCGCGCGTAGGGGTGCGCGGAGTGGCACTACTCGACGGTGGCTCAGGCCAGCAGCGCCGGTAGCTCGTCGAGAGTCGCGATGATGTGCGCGCCGGATGCGGCGGCCTCCGCCACCTCGGAGGCCGAGGCCTCCCGCTCACGCAGCAGCCACACGCCCGTGAGTCCCGCGGCGGCGGCACCGATCGCGTCGGTCTGCAGTCGATCGCCGATGTACACCGCCTCCGACGGCTCGACTCCGAACAGTGCGCACGTGTGCAGGAATATCGAGGGGTCGGGCTTGGCCGCGCCGAACTCGCCGCTCGTCACGACGTGCTCGAAGTGGGCGGCGAGCTCCAGCGTCTCCAGCTTGGGCCACTGGAAGCTCGGGATGCCGTTGGTGATCATCCCGATCCGCACCCCGGCGGCCGCGAGCGACCGCAGGCACGGCAGGGCGTCGTCGAACAGGGTCCACGCCCTCACGTACTCCAGCAGGTACGTCTCGAACCACTCCTCGGCCGCCGCGTCGGAGGCGAACGAGTAGTCGAACCCGGCCATGAAGTCGCGAGCGCGGGCGCGGCGCTGGCCGAGGTAGTCGAGCTCGCCGGTGAGGTAGCGGTGGTAGTGCAGCTCCTCCAGCTCGTCCCAGCGGTCGAGGTGGGCGAGAGCATCCACACCGGGCAGGGTCGACGAGACGTGCGCCCGGATGCCGTCGCGCACCGCCTGCCGGTGGTGGAACAGCGTGTCGTCGAGGTCGAAGAGGGCGACGTGGATCACGGTACGGGCCATCCCGGCTTCTCGGAACGGTCGTCGGTCGCGGCCAGCGTCGCATGCCACGCGGCCACGCCGGTCGACACGAGGAGAGAGGGGCCGGAACCCGTGTACGTGAACCCGAGCTTGCGGGCCACGCCGGCCGACGCGGCGTTGCCGGGGATGCACTCCCACTGCAGCGAACGCTTGCCGCTCTCGAACAGCCAGTCGACGACCGCCGTCGCGGCCTCCGTCATGTAGCCGTGTCCCCGGTGCGGCGCGCCCAGCCAGTAGCCGATGTCGCGCGTCGCCTCGCGATAGCCGATCACCCCGAGGAACTCGCCGGACGCCCGCAGCGCCCACGTGTACTCGACGTCGGTGCGCCAGCCCATCGGCACGTAGTCGTTGACGAAGCTCGTGGCATGCTTCAGCTCGTAGGGCCAGGGCGTGTTCATGACGTGCTCGAACAGCGGATCGGCGCAGTACTCGGCGATGAGCGCACGGTCGGCGGAGACGGGCTGGTCGAGCACGAGGCGAGCCGTCGAGAGCGTGATCGGGATCATGCCCGCGGCAGGAAGCCGACGCGCTCGTAGGCGCGAGCGAGCGTGGCGTCCGCGATCTCGGCCGCGCGTTCGGCGTTGCCCGCAAGGATACGATCGAGCTCCGCACGGTCGTCGAGCAGTTCGAGGGCCCTTGCGCGGATCGGCCCGAACGTCTCGGTCACGACTTCGGCGAGGCCCGACTTGAAGTCGCCATAGCCGTGCCCGGCGTACTCTTCCTCGATCGAGCCGATCGTGCGTCCGGTCAGGACCGAGTAGATGGTCAGCAGGTTGGAGATACCCGGCTTCTCGGCGGTGTCGAACCGCACGCTGCCCTCACTGTCGGTGGTGGCCGACTTGATCTTCTTCGCGCTGGCCGAGGGATCGTCGAGCAACCACACGACACCCTTCTCGCTCGAGGCGGACTTGCTCATCTTGTTCGTCGGTTCCTGGAGGTCGTAGACCTTGGCGGTCTCCTTCTGGATGCTCGCCTCAGGCACCACGAACGTGTCGCCGAAGCGCTGGTTGAAGCGAAGGGCAACGTCGCGCGTCAGCTCGATGTGCTGGCGCTGGTCCTCACCCACCGGAACGACGGTGGTGTCGTACAGCAGGATGTCTGCCGCCTGCAGGATCGGGTAGGTGAACAGCCCGACGTTGGTGCCGTCGGCACCCTGCTTCGCCGACTTCTCCTTGAACTGGATCATGCGCGATGCCTCACCGAAACCGGTGATGGTGTTCAAGACCCAGGCGAGCTGCGGATGCGCCGCCACGTGTGACTGCACGAACAGGATCGACTGCGCGGGGTCGATCCCGGCAGCGATGTACTGGGCTGCGGTGCGGCGCGTGGCCTCGCGCAACTGAGCCGGATCCTGCGGCACGGTGATCGCGTGCAGGTCGACGACGCAGAAGATCGCGTCGTGGGTCTGCTGCATCTCCCGCCACTGGAGGAGGGCCCCGATGTAGTTTCCGATCTGGAGTGAGGCCGCAGAGGGCTGCATGCCGGAGAAGAGGCGGGGCTTGGTCATCCCCACAGCTTAAACGCTGTAGTCCACCACCACGGGCGAGTGGTCGCTCCATCGCTGGTCGTAGGCCGCGGCCCGGTCGACGGTGTAGTTCGCGACGGTCGCAGCGAGGGCGGGGGAGGCCATGTGGTAGTCGATGCGCCAGCCGGTGTCGTTGTCGAACGCCTGGCCGCGCTGCGACCACCACGTGTACGGGCCGTCGACCTCGCCGGCCCAGCGGCGGCCGACGTCGACCCACCCGAGGCCCGTGCCGACAGACTCGTCCACCCCGGTGACGGGCTCACCGGCAGGCCCGAAGAACCTGTCGAAGTAGGCGCGCTCGCGCGGCAGGAATCCGGAGTTCTTGCGGTTGCCGCGCCAGTTCTTGATGTCGAGCTCGCGGTGGCCGACGTTCAGGTCGCCCACGATGAGGGCGAGCGGGGAGTGGGCGGTGAGTTCGGGCATCCGTGCCTCCATGGCATCGAGGAACTTCCACTTCTCCTCCTGCTTGGGGGTGCCGACCTCGCCCGTGTGCACGTAGGTGCTGACCACGGTGAGCTGCTGCCCGTTGACGTCGAAGTCGGCCTCGAGCCAGCGACCCGCGCTGTCGAAGTCGTCGGGGCCGTGCGTCACGCGGTGCAGGGTAGCGGCGCCACGGGAGGCGATGGCCACCCCCGCGCGGCCCTTGGCGGTGGCGGCGTCGTGAAGGATGTGCCACTCGGGACCGAGGAGCCCCTCGAGGTCTTCCGTGGAGGCGCGCACCTCCTGCATGGCGAGGATGTCGACCTCGCGGGAGGCGAGCCAGTCGCCCATCCCTTTGCGGAACGAGGCGCGCACGCCGTTGGTGTTGACCGTGGCAATTCGAAGCATGCGTCGAGCCTAGAGCGAGGCACCGACGTCGAGGTGGCGCGGGCTAGAGCGCCGCCGTCTCCCCGGACGGCCTGCCACCCTTCTTGCGGCGGCCAGACAGGTCGACGTCGGCGTCGTCGGCGCTCACCGCGATCCAGGTGGCACCGAGCAGCGTCACCTGGCAGATCAGGTTGAACCAGATGAGCAACCCGATGATCACGGCGAACGACGCGAGCAGCGGGTTGCGAGTCGCACCACCGAGCAGCGAGCTGCCGAGCGCCTGCAGCACCCCGAGCGCGATCGCGGCGATGAACACGCCCTGCGCGAGCTGTCTGAACGGAATCCGGATGCCCGACACCACGCGGTAGAAGGCCCCCAGCACGACGGCATCCAGCAGCAGCACGATGAACAGCCCGACCCCGCGCGCGGTGAGCACGGCCACGGCGGAGCCCTCGTCGATCCCCAGCCAGTCGAACACCGTGCTGAGGGCTGCGGTGCTGAACACCGAGAGACCGGCCGACAGGATCATCGTGAGCCCGAAGCCGAGGGCGAGCCCGAAGTCTTTGAGCTTCAGCAGGAAGAAGTTGCTGGGTGCCGGCGGCAGGCCGAAGAGGATGCGCACGGCATCGCGCCCCGAGGCGAGCCAGCCGAGCGCCGTGAAGAAGAGGCCGACGGCGGCGATGCCCGCGGTCCACGTGAGTGTCGTCGTGGCGAGGAGGGTGTCGGCGTCGAGGGCCCCACCGTTACCGTCGTCGATGAGGCCGGGCACGTTCGTCGCGAGGAGGCCGAGGAACGCCGCCTCCAGCTGTGGGTTCGCCCTGATGGCGAATCCGGCGACCGCGAAGCCCACCCAGATGGCGGCGAAGACGGCGAACAGCGCTTGGTACGACAGCCCGGCCGCGAGCAGCGGCCCGCCCTTGGCGCTGTATTGCAGGAAGACGCGCACGGGTTTGAGGGCTTTCACCCACGCGGTCACGGCCGCGATGCGCTGCTTCAACGTCATCTGCCCACCATAGCTAGGCTGACCGTGGGCAACTTCGACGGAGAGGACCAACTGGATGGAACTGCACGGAGTAGGCGTCGGCCGAGGAATAGCTGTCGGCCCGATCCTCAGGATGCCCGACCCCCTGCCCGAGCCCGAGGCGGGCACGCACGCCGGGGATGCGGCAGCCGAGTACGCGACCGTGCAGGAGTCGCTCGCGGCAGTCTCCGCCGAGCTCGCAGCCAAGGGTGCGAAGGCCGGCGGTGAGGCCCAGGCCGTGCTCGAGGCCGCGTCGATGATGGCGCAGGACCCGACCCTCAGCGACGACGTGAAGGCCCGCATCGACTCCGGCACGACGGGGGAGCGCGCGGTGTTCGAGGCGTTTGCTGCGTTCCAGGAGATCCTCATCGGCATGGGCGGCTACATGGCCGAGCGAGCAACAGACCTCGGCGATGTCGCCCAGCGCATCATCGCCCACCTGCGCGGGGTGCCTGCGCCCGGTGTTCCCACGAGTGACACCCCGTTCATCCTCGTCGCCCCCGACCTGGCCCCGGCCGACACGGCTCTGCTCGACCTTGACAAGGTGCTCGGCCTCATCACGCGCGACGGCGGGCCGACCAGCCACACCGCGATCCTCGCGCGCTCGAAGTCGATCCCGGCCATCGTCGGCGTCACGGGAGCGCTCGAGCTTGCCGACGGCACCGTCGTCGTCGTGGATGCCGCGGCAGGCCTCGTCACGTCTGACCCGAGCCCTGCGCTCATCTCCGATGCCGAGAGCCGCATCGCTGCCAGGGCTGCGGCCTCGACGATCCCGATCGTGGACGGCGCCCTCGCCGACGGCACGAAGGTGCCCCTGCTCGCGAACGTGGGCTCCCCGAAGGACGGGCCCGGCGCCGTCGAGCTGGGCGCCGAGGGGGTTGGGCTATTCCGCACCGAGTTCCTCTTCCTCGACTCGAAGACCGCGCCGACGGTCGCCGAGCAGCAGGCGAAGTACACCGAGCTGCTGTCGTACTTCCCCGGCAAGAAGGTCGTGGTGCGCGCTCTCGACGCCGGCGCCGACAAGCCCCTCGCCTTCCTCAACTCGGCGCACGAGGAGAACCCCGCGCTCGGCCTGCGGGGCCTGCGCGCGCTGCGGGCGAGCGAGCAGATCCTGCTCGACCAGCTCACGGCCCTCAAGGGCGCGCAGGATGCCACGGAGGCCGACCTCTGGGTCATGGCGCCCATGGTCGCCGACGCCGAGGAGACCAAGTACTTCGTCAAGCTCGGCAAGGCCCTGGGGCTGAAGACCGTGGGCGTGATGGCCGAGGTGCCGTCGCTCGCGGTCATGGCCGACCAGGTGCTGGCTGCGGCCGACTTCGTCTCGATCGGCACCAACGACCTCACCCAGTACACGCTTGCTGCTGACCGGATGCTCGGCTCGGTGGCGAGCTACCAGGACCCGTGGCATCCGGCAGTCCTGCGACTGGTGAAGATGCTCGGCGACGCGGGAACCGCAGCGCACAAGGGCGTCGGAATCTGCGGTGAGGCCGCGGCTGACCCGCAGCTCGCCGTGGTGCTCGTGGGCCTCGGGGCGACCACCCTGTCGATGACTCCCGCCGCGCTCGCCGACGTCCGAGCGGAGCTGGCGACAGTCACTCTCGAGCAGGCGAGGGCCAAGGCCGCTGCGGCGCTTGCGGCCTCCGATGCGGCAGGTGCGCGTCGAGCAGCTGCCGGCGCCTGAGTCGCTGCCCCGGATTCTCGGGGCTTCTAGTGCTCTCGTGACCCCCGTAAGGGGGGTAAAACTCGATGGTGAGTTCGCGTCATAACCCACCCGTTGTGGGGTCTCTTTCTTCGAAGGAAGTACTAGTGCAACCTTCATCCCACAGGGGACAATTGAAGAGGACCCGGGAATGGATCAGGGGGATGAGCGGAAATGATGCTCCGGAGCTAACCACTTCGGATGAGTCACTTGTAGAGCGCACGCGATCGGGGGATCAGCGCGCGTTCGCGGAATTGTGGCGCCGTCATTACCGTTCGGGGGCACGAGTCGCCCGCCAGTTCACGTCGTCTATAGATGCTGATGACCTCGTCTCCGAGGCGTACACCCGTATCTATCAACGTGTTCTGGCGGGCGGCGGCCCGACCGGAGCATTCCGCCCGTACCTGTACACGACCATCCGCAATCTCGCATCGACCTGGGGCGCAAAGTCAAAGGACGTCCAGGTGGATGACATCGCAGATTTCGAGGATCCGGACACGATCGACGATCCCGCTGCCCTCGCGCTCGACCGCACACTCACGGCGCGTGCGTTCCGCAGCCTGCCCGACCGCTGGCAGTCGGTGCTCTGGTACACCGAGGTGGAGGGCATGGACCCGCACGAGGTCGCGCCCATCCTCGGCATGACCGCCAACGGTGTCGCCGCGCTCTCATACCGGGCGCGTGAAGGTTTGCGCAAGGCGTGGCTACAGGCACACATCAACGACGCGTCGGCCTCGGGCGAGTGCCAGTGGGCGATCTCCCGCATCGGCGAGCACGCTCGCAGCGGCTTGAGCACGCGAGACCTCGACCGGATGACCTTCCACCTGGCTACGTGCCCCAAGTGCTCCATCATCAACGAAGAGGTCGACGAGGTCGGCTCGCGCTTGGCACTCGTCATGCTGCCCATCCTGCTCGGTGGAGTCGCGGGTGGCGCTATGCTCGCCACCTTCGGCCACGCGGGCAGCGCCATGGCCGCGGTCGCCGACGCCATCCCCGCCCTCCCGGAGGCGATCGGCGCTGGCGCCGTTGCCGCCGGAACGGGCGCCGCCGGCCTTTTCGGCGGTGCAACCGCACCGGTGGCCCTCGTCGGCTCGCTCGCCATCGCGGTCGCCCTCGGCGGTGGAGTCGTCGCCATCACCGCGAACGACGGCACCACGGATACCCAGAACACGTCGTCGTCCTCCGACACCACAGAGGCCGACCCCGCAGCACAGGGGCCCATCGTGGCGCTGCCCGAGGATTCGCCCTCCCTGCCCGCGATCGACCCGTCGAACGTCGACGGCGTCACCGGAGTCGTGGGCGGCGTCGTGGGCGGGGTGGGAACCGTCGTCGACTCCCTCGTCGACACGGTGACGGACAACGGCCAGCTCGCGAGTGTGTCGCTCAGCCTCACGGGCACGGGAACCCCCGGTGCGCACCTGTCACTGCAGGCGCTCGGGCAGGTCTACGCCACGACCACGGTCGACGCGAATGGCAACTACTCGATCAGCGCCTCGGCGATCCCCGGCGGGCTGGCCTCGCTCGATCTCGTGCAGACCGTCGACCGTGAGTACCTTAAGGGGCTGCTCGGGGGAGTACTCGGCCTCGTCGATGCGCTCGTCGACGGCCTGATCAAGCCGCTCGGACTGGCGAGCAGCTCGGGCGGCATCGCCGTCAACCTCGTCGGCTGAATTTCTCTTGGCGCGCTGGCGTCATAGTTCGTGCGTTGTGCCGTCTCTTAGGTAGGACATCCGTCCCGCCTCCCCGACGTCACTCGGGAGGTCACGGCCCCGGCCCTCTCGCCCCCCAGAAGCGCAGAGGTTCGGGGCCGTTCTCCGTTCGTGGGAGCTACGGACGACCGCGCAGGATCGCCTGCTTCACCTCGGCGATGGCCTGGGTCACCTGGATGCCGCGGGGGCAGGCATCCGTGCAGTTGAAGGTGGTGCGGCAGCGCCACACACCCTCTTTGTCGTTGAGGATGTCGAGGCGCACCTGCGCATTGTCGTCGCGCGAGTCGAAGATGAAGCGGTGCGCGTTGACGATGGCGGCGGGGCCGAAGTACTGGCCGTCGGTCCAGAACACGGGGCAGCTCGAGGTGCAGGCCGCACACAGGATGCACTTGGTGGTGTCATCGAAGCGCGCGCGCTCCACGGGGCTCTGCGTGCGCTCCTTGCCGCTCTTGGGCGCGGAGTTCGCCATGAGGAACGGGTTCACCGACTTGAAGGACTCGAAGAACGGGTCCATGTTGACCACGAGGTCCTTCTCGAGCGGGAGGCCCTTGATGGCCTCGACGTAGATCGGCTGCGAGATGTCGAGGTCTTTGATCAGGGTCTTGCAGGCGAGGCGGTTGCGGCCGTTGATGCGCATGGCGTCGGAGCCGCACACGCCGTGCGCGCACGAGCGGCGGAACGTGAGCGAGCCATCCTGCTCCCACTTGATCTTGTGGAGGGCGTCGAGCACGCGGTCGGTGCCGTGCAGCACGACGTCGAAGTCCTCCCAGCGGGGCTCGTCGTCGACGTCCGGGTCGAAGCGGCGGATGATGAGCGTCGCGGTGAACGTCGGGATCTCATCCGGTACTGCCGGCTTGTTTTCCATGACTGCGTTAGACATCAGTACTTGCGCTCCATCGGCGGGTAGTTCGTGATCACGACAGGCTTCCAGTCGAGACGGATGTGCTCACCGGCGTCTGCCGACTCCGGATCGCCCACGAGGTAGGCCATCGTGTGGACGAGGAAGTTCTCGTCGTCGCGCTTCGGGAAGTCTTCGCGCATGTGGCCGCCGCGGGACTCATGACGCGACCGGGCCGAGTACACGAGCACCTCGGCGAGGTCGAGCAGGAACCCGAGCTCCACTGCCTCGAGCAGGTCGGTGTTGAAGCGCTTGCCCTTGTCTTGCACCTGGATGTTCTTGTAGCGGGCACGGAGCGTCTCGATGAGCTCCGTGACCTCCTTGAGGCTCTCCTCGGTGCGGAAGATCTGCGCGTTGCGGTCCATCGAGTCCTGCAGTTCCTTGCGGATGACCGCGATGCGCTCGGTGCCGTCGCCGGAGCGGACCATGTCGAGGATCTTCTGCACGCCCCCGGCCGGGTTCTCCGGCAGGTCGACGAACTTCGCGGTTGCTGCGTACTTGACCGCGTTCTTGCCCGCGCGCTTGCCGAAGACGTTGATGTCGAGCAGCGAGTTGGTCCCGAGGCGGTTCGATCCGTGTACGGAGACGCACGCGCACTCGCCGGCGGCGTAGAGGCCGTTCACGACTGTCGTGTTGTCGCGCAGCACCTCGGCATCGACGTTGGTCGGGATGCCGCCCATCGCGTAGTGCGCGGTCGGAAGCACGGGCACGGGTTCGGTGTAGGGCTCCACGCCGAGGTAGGTGCGGGCGAATTCCGTGATGTCGGGCAGCTTCTCGTCGATGACCGCGGGTTCGAGGTGCGTGATATCGAGGTAGAGGTAGTCCTTGTTGGGTCCGGCGCCGCGACCTTCGCGGATCTCGAGGGCCATCGACCGCGCGACGATGTCACGCGGGGCGAGGTCTTTCAGGGTCGGCGTGTAGCGCTCCATGAAGCGCTCGCCCGAGGCGTTGCGCAGGATCGCGCCCTCGCCTCGCGCTGCTTCGGAGAGCAGGATGCCGAGGCCCGCGAGCCCGGTCGGGTGGAACTGGAAGAACTCCATGTCCTCCAGCGGCAGGCCCTTGCGCCAGATGATGCCCACGCCGTCGCCCGTGAGCGTGTGCGCGTTCGACGTCGTCTTGAAGATCTTGCCGAAGCCGCCGGTGGCGAAGATGATCGCCTTGGCCTGGAATACGTGCAGATCGCCCGTGGCGAGTTCGTAGGCCACGACTCCGGAGGGCTGCTCGACGCCGTCGACCTCGGTCATGACCATGTCGAGCACGTAGTACTCGTTGAAGAAGTTGATGCCGAGCCGCACGCAGTTCTGGAACAGAGTCTGGAGGATCATGTGGCCGGTGCGGTCGGCCGCGTAGCAGGCCCGGCGCACGGGCGCCTTGCCGTGTTCGCGGGTGTGGCCGCCGAAGCGCCGCTGGTCGATCTTGCCGTCCGGCGTGCGGTTGAACGGGAGGCCCATGTTCTCGAGGTCGATGACCGCGTCGATGGCCTCCTTCGCGAGAATCTCGGCAGCATCCTGGTCGACGAGGTAGTCGCCGCCCTTGACGGTGTCGTAGGTGTGCCACTCCCAGTTGTCGTCCTCGACGTTCGCGAGGGCTGCAGCCATTCCGCCCTGGGCCGCGCCCGTGTGGGAGCGCGTGGGGTAGAGCTTGGAGATCACGGCAGTGCGCGCGTGGGGGCCCGCTTCGATGGCGGCGCGCATCCCGGCACCGCCCGCGCCCACGATGACGATGTCGAACTGGTGGTAGTGGACGCCGTCGACAACCGCGCCGTCTTCGTACTGGGCAGCCACTAGGGCACCGGGCAGAAGCTGGGCAGCAGGTCGGCCGGGGAGCCGGCGGGGCAGGGGTCGAACGTGTAGATCACAAGGGTTCCCAAAGTGAGAAGGACGATTGTCGAGGCAGCGACAGCACCCAGCAGGATTTTGCGGACCAGGGGCTGGTTCGCGTAGTCGTTGATGATGGTGCGGATGCCGTTGGCGCCGTGGATGAGGGCCAGCCACAGCAGCAGCGTGTCCCACACCACCCAGAACGGGTCGGCGAGCTTGCCGGCCACGAAGGCGAAGTCGATGGCCTTGACGCCCTCGCCTGCGACGAGGTTGACGAAGAGGTGGCCGAAGATGAGGACGACGAGGACCACACCGCTCGCGCGCATGTAGATCCAGCCCCACTTCTCCCAGTTGATGCCGCGCTTCTTGCGGCGCTGGATGCCGGGGCTGCGGGGCGCTTCGATGAGGCTCACGCGGCACCTCCAAAGATGTGCATGAGCTGGCGGGGGACGAAGCCGGCCAGGAGCACTACCCACAGGCCGATGACGATCCAGAACAGGAGGCGCTGGTGCTTGGTGCCCACACTCCAGAAGTCGATGAGGATGATGCGCAGGCCGTTGAGGGCGTGCAATCCGATCGCCGCCACGAGGGCGATCTCACCCAGGCCCATGATGGGAGTCTTGTAGGTGTTGATCACCGCGTTGTACGCCTCCGGGCTCACGCGCACCAGTGCGGTGTCGAGGATGTGCACGAGCAGGAAGAAGTAGATGGCGACACCGGTGATGCGGTGCAGCACCCACGACCACATACCTTCGCGCCCGCGGTACAGCGTTCCCGCTGGCCGTCTCGGCATACTGATCTTCGGGGTGGCGGGCGGTGAGCCGGCCAGGGTACCCGCCGTCTTCTCTGGCACGAGCAACCCCTCCTCGCGGAATAGAGGGCCGCAGCTGTTTCTCTCGAACGCTGGCGGCCGGGTAATGTCCGGAAAGCGGACTCTTCCAGTGTATTCCGACGATGACGTGATCGCCGCTTAGGCCTGCCTAAATAGCTCGACGTCGAGATAGTTTCCTTAAGAACCGCGGTTCTTGAGGTCTCTCCGCGGCGCTAGAGAGCGACTGGTGCCGCCCGGCGCGCGATCGCCATCTCGTAGTAGCCCACGAGTTGGGCGCACACGCCCTCCCACGAGCGACCGAGCACGGCGCGACGCCCGGCCTCGCCCATCCGCGCGCGCAGTTCGTCGTCGATGACGAGGGCCTCGACGAAGGCGCGGAACTGGTCGTTGTCGTCGGGATCGTAGAGGTACCCGTTGGTGCCGTGGTCGATGAGGTCGATGGGGCCACCCGCGGCGGGGCCGACGACGGGCAAGCCCGACGCGTGCGCCTCCTGGATGGTCTGGCCGAACGTCTCCTCCGTGCCGGTGTGCACGAAGATGTCGAGCGCCGAGTACGCGGTGGCGAGGGCCTGGCCGGAGAGCGATCCGAGGAAGGCCGTGGGCATGCCGCTGAACTGCTTGTTCAGGGCGGGCAGCGACGGGCCGTCGCCGATCACCGCGAAACGCACGCCGTCGAGGCCGCGCAGGGCGGTCATCCGTTCGACCTGCTTCTCGGGGGCGAGACGACCCACGTAGCCCACGACGAGTTCGCCACGCGGCGCGAGGCGGTCGCGGAGGGCGGTGGTCGCCGCGTCGGCGCGGTTGTTGGGGTGATAGGTGGTGAGGTCGACCCCGCGACCCCAGCGCTCGAGGCGCTGCACGCCCGCGGCTTCGAGGTCGGTCATCGAGGCGCTCGAGGGGACCAGAGTGAGGTCTGCGCCCTCGTGGATCCAGCGGACGATGCGCCAGGCGACCTTGGTCAGGGCGCCCAAGTGGTTGCGGCGGGCGTAACCGGCGACATCGGTCTGGAATATCGCGACCGAGGGGATGCCCAGCCGACCGCCCGCGGCGATGGCCTGTGCGCCCAGCAGGAAGGGGGAGGCCGCGTGGATGACGTCCGGCCGGAAGTCGGCGATGAGCTTCTGCACGAGCGGGTTCGGCAGCCCCATCGGAAACTGCCGGTAGGCCAGTGCGGGAACCTCGTGCACGCGGAATCCGGCGTACCTCTCTGGCGCCCCCGCGGCCGGGACGATGACTATCGCCTCATGGCCGTTCGAGGCCAGATGGTCGAGCACCTTCTTGACGCTGTTGGTGACTCCGTTGACGGTGGGCAGGAAACTCTCGCTGACGACCACTACGCGCATGATGATCACGCTAGGAATGCCCGGTGGCGCTGCGGTGGGGCGCCCGTGGCGACCAGGTGAATGGCTCCTTAAGTCTATGTTTGTCGCTATGACGACAGCGAAGGCGTTCGACGACTTCTACAGCGTGATCCCCGCCGGCGGCATCGGATCCAGGCTGTGGCCGCTGTCTCGGGCCGACGCCCCCAAGTTCCTCCACGACCTCACGGGCTCCGGCCAGACGCTGCTGCGCGACACGTGGGACCGGCTCGCGCCGCTCTCCGGGGCCGAGCGCATCATGGTCGTCACGGGGCGCGCTCACCGGGCTGCGGTCGAGGAGCAGCTTCCCGAGCTCGCCGACCTGAACGTGGTGCTCGAGAGCGAGCCGAAAGAGTCGTCGGCGGCCATCGGCCTCGCGGCGGCCATCCTGTTGACCCGCGAGCCCGACGTCATCGTCGGCTCGTTCGCGGCCGACCACGTCATCAAAGACACCCGCAGCTTCCGCCGAGCGGTGGGGGAGGGCATCGCGGCCGCCCGCGCCGGCTACATCGCCACCATCGGCATCACGCCCACCGAGCCCGCCATCGGCTTCGGCTACATCCACTGTTCGGGCCCGCTGGAGATCCCGGATGCCCCCCACGCCGTGGGCGTCAACTCCTTCGTCGAGAAGCCGAACCTCGCCACGGCGGAGCGCTACGTCGCCGACGGCGACTACCTCTGGAACGGCGGAATGTTCATCGCGCGCGCCGACGTGCTGCTGGAGCAGCTCGGGCAGTCGCAGCCCGAACTCCTCGCGGGTCTCACGGAACTCGCTGCCGCGTGGGATACGCCCCGCCGTGGCGCCGTCGTCGACAAGGTCTGGCCGGGCCTGACGAAGATCGCCATCGACTACTCGGTGGCGGAGCCCGCTGCCGCCGCGGGCCGACTCGTCGTCGTTCCGGGCGATTTCGACTGGGACGACGTGGGCGACTTCGCCTCCATCGCAAAACTGCACTCGGGCGGCCGCAAGTCGGATCTCGCCATCCTGGGCGAGAACGCGCGTGTGCTCGCCGATGCATCCACGGGCGTCGTCATCAGCCAGACCGGGCGGCTCATCTCGCTCATCGGCGTCTCCGACATCGTCGTCGTCGACACCCCGGATGCCCTGCTCGTGACCACGACGGCCAACGCTCAGCGCGTGAAGTCCGTCGTCGACGCCCTGAAGCTCTCCGGACGCAACGACGTCCTCTAATCGAAAGGTCAACTCCATGTCGAAGTCCCTTGTCTTCCGGGCGAGCGCCGTGGTCGGCGCCGCGGTGCTCCTCCTCACCGCCTGCGCACCCGCCCCGGCGAAGCCCGGCGAGAACGGCAGCGGCGAGCAGTTCTGCGCGCGCATGATCACCAACTCGGGCGGTCTCAACGACCGCTCGTTCAACGACGCCAGCTGGAAGGGCCTGCAGGATGCGGCAACCCAGTTCGGTATCGGCGTCGACGTGCTCGTCTCCAACTCGGAGACCGACCTCGCACCGAACGTGCAGCAGGCCGTCGACACGGGGTGCAAGTTCATCCTGACCGTCGGCTACGAGCTCTCCGACGCGACGGCAGACCAGGCCGCCAAGAATCCCGACGTCGACTTCGCGATCGTCGATGAGGTGGTCGACGCCCCCAACGTGAAGCCCATCGTGTTCGACACCGCCCAGGCGTCGTTCCTCGCCGGATACCTCGCTGCCGGCGTCACCCAGACCGGCAAGGTCGCGACCTTCGGCGGCGGCAACCAGCCCCCCGTCACCCTCTTCATGGACGGCTTCGTCGACGGCGTCGCCAAGTACAACGAGGTGCACGGCACGACAGTCGTTGCGCTCGGCTGGGACAAGGCCACCCAGGACGGCGTCTTCACTGGCGACTTCGAGGACATCAACAAAGGCCTCGTGACCGCGCAGGGATTCATCGACCAAGGCGCCGACGTCATCCTCCCCGTCGCGGGGCAGGTCGGCGAGGGCGCGGCGCGGGCCGCGCTCGACTCGAACGGGAAGGTCTCGATCATCTGGGTCGACTCCGACGGCTACGACGTGCTCTCCGACGAGTTCCGCCCGGTTCTGCTCACCTCGGTGCTCAAGAACACCGGTGACGCGGTGGTCGAGATCGTGAAGTCGAGCATCGACGGAACCTTCGACAACAAGCAGTTCGTGGGCACGCTCGGCAACGGCGGCGTGGATATCGCGCCCTTCCACGACCTCGCGAGCAAGGTCAGCCCCGAGCTGAGCGCCGAGATCGACAAGCTGCGGGCCGACATCATCAGCGGAGCCATCGTCGTCGACAGCCCGAATACACCCAAGTAGCAGGTGAAAGGCCGTTTTCGGCCTCCAATATGTCCGGCTGATTTCGGGGCCGTCGCGAGTTTGTAACCTTTCAGCGACGGCCTCGAATAACCCCTTTCGGGGCTCGTAACTTTATGTAACCTGTAAGGCACTATGTCCCGACGTTCCTCGCCGGGCAGCACCTTGGAGGACACCTTGAGAATCACCTCTCGCGGCCGCGTACTCGGCGGTATCGCACTGATCGGATCGAGCGCACTCGTGCTCGCCGGTTGCGCAGCAGCACCCGAAAGCACCGGCGCGGCCACCGACGCCGCTGTCGACTTCACCCCCTGCATGGTCTCCGACCTTGGCGGCTTCGACGACAAGTCGTTCAACCAGCTGGGCTACGAGGGCATCAACGAGGCCGCCGCGGCTGCCGGCACGAAGGCCATCACGGTCCAGTCCGACGCCGAGACCGACTACGCCCCGAACATCCAGGGCCTCGTCGACCAGGGCTGCGACCTCATCGTCACCGTCGGCTTCGCTCTCTCGGCCGCCACGGTCGAGGCCGCGCTCGCCAACCCCGACGTCGAGTTCGCCATCATCGATGACGCCGCAGACAACGACTTCGACGGCAAGACCGACGCGCCGAACATCAAGCCCATCCTGTTCAACACGGCTCAGGCCGCGTTCCTCGTGGGTTACGCCGCCGCGAGCTACTCCAAGGCCGGCATCGTCGCGACGTGGGGCGGTATGAACTTCCCGACCGTCGCGATCTTCTCCGACGGCTTCGCCCAGGGCGTCGCCTACTACAACAAGGAGAAGGGCACCGCTGTTCAGGTCCTCGGTTACGACCCGGCCAACCCGACGGCGTACACGCTGACCGGTGGCTTCGAGGCCAACGACGTCGCCAAGTCGACCGCTCAGAACTTCATCGACCAGGGTGCAGACGTGCTGCTGCCCGTCGGTGGACCCATCTACCAGAGCGCCGTTGCCGCTATCACCGACTCGGGCAAGGACATCGCCCTCGTCGGTGTGGACGCCGACCTGTTCGTGACGGACCCGACCACGGATAACATCATCCTCACGTCGATCCTCAAGGGCATCAAGCAGGCCACGAGCGACGTCGTTGCAGCAGCAGCTGCCGGCGACTTCTCGGCCGACCCCTACATCGGAACCCTCGAGAACGACGGAGTCGGCGTTGCCGACTTCCACAACTTCGCCTCGAAGGTCTCGCCTGACCTCCAGGGCGAGCTCGACACGATCAAGGCCGGCATCATCGGCGGAACCATCCCGGTTACCTCCTACCTGGCCAAGTAGCAGCACCTAGCACCACCGGTCGGGGAGGCCAGCTCAGCTGGTCTCCCCGATCTCGTTAACTCACTACCCACGCGGCCGATGAAGTCCGCACATTAGATTGGTTCACATGAAGCTAGAACTTCGCGGGATCACCAAGAGGTTCGGTTCCCTGGTCGCCAACGACCATATTGACCTGACGGTCGAACCGGGCGAGATCCACAGCCTTCTCGGCGAGAACGGGGCTGGCAAGTCCACCCTCATGAACGTCCTCTACGGGCTGTACCAAGCAGACGAGGGCGAGATCCTCCTGGACGACGTGGTCCAGCACTTCTCCGGCCCGGGCGATGCGATGAAGGCCGGCATCGGCATGGTGCACCAGCACTTCATGCTCATCCCCGTGTTCACCGTCGCCGAGAACGTCATGCTCGGGCACGAAGACACCAAGTTCGGCGGCCGCCTCGACCTCGCGGGTGCCCGCGAGAAGGTGCGCGAGATCTCGAGCCGCTTCGGCTTCGACGTCGACCCCGACGCGCTCGTCGACGACCTGCCCGTGGGTGTGCAGCAGCGCGTCGAGATCATCAAGGCGCTCTCGCGCGACGCGAAGGTGCTCGTCTTCGACGAGCCGACCGCCGTACTCACGCCGCAGGAGACCGACGAGCTCATGGTCATCATGCGCCAGCTCAAGGAGGCGGGCACGTCGATCGTGTTCATCACCCACAAGCTGCGCGAAGTGCGTGAGGTCGCGGACCGCATCACGGTCATCCGCCTCGGAAAGGTCGTGGGTGAGGCCTCGCCCACCGCGACCAACGCCGAGCTCGCTTCGCTCATGGTGGGCCGTGCCGTCGACCTGACAGTCGACAAGGGACCGGCCAAGCCGGGCGCCGCGGGCCTCATCGTCGAGAACCTGACCGTGCTCGACGCGCGCAACCAGATCGTCGTCAACAACGTGAGCTTCGAGGTGCGCGAGGGCGAGGTACTCGCCATCGCCGGAGTGCAGGGCAACGGCCAGACCGAGCTCACCGAGGCGCTCCTCGGCCTGCAGAAGCGCACCACGGGCACGATCACCCTCGATGGCGCCTCGCTGCGCGGCAAGTCGGTGCGTGACGTGCTCAACGCCGGTGTGGGATTCATCCCGGAGGACCGCAAGGAAGACGGTCTCGTCGCCGAGTTCACGATCGCCGAGAACCTCATGCTCGACCGCTCGGACAAGGCGCCCTTCGTCAAGCTCGGCACGCTCCAGCTGAACGACCTCGCGCAGTTCGCCGAGGAGAAGGTCACCGAGTTCGACATCCGCGCGCAGGGCATCACGACGCACGTGGGCCGCCTCTCCGGCGGCAACCAGCAGAAGGTCGTGCTCGCGCGCGAGCTCAGCCGCACGCTGCGCCTGTTCGTCGCGGCGCAGCCCACGCGCGGCCTCGACGTCGGTTCCATCGAGTTCGTGCACACGCGCATCATCGAGACCCGCGACGCCGGCGTTCCCGTCATCGTGGTCTCCACGGAGCTCGACGAGGTCGTCGCCCTCGCCGACCGCATCGCTGTCATGTACCGCGGAGGCATCGTCGGCATCGTGCCCGGCGACACGCCGCGCGATGTGCTCGGCCTCATGATGGCCGGCGAAGTCCCCGCCTCCATCTCATCCACCACGAAGGAGTCGGCGGCATGAGCGACCAGCAGATCCCCGCCCAGGGCCAGACGCCCGAAACCCCGGAGCCCGGCCAGCCCGCGACCGTCGTCGCTGTGGCGCCCTCGCGGTCGCAGCAGGTCATCCGCGACATCATGGGCGGCAGCGCGGTCATCTCGGTGCTCGCCGTTGTCCTCGCCCTCATCGTGGGCGCGATCCTCATCGCCCTCACCGACAAGACCGTGCAGGCGGCATCCGGCTACTTCTTCTCCCGTCCCGGCGACACTCTCAAGGCGGCGTGGGATGCGGCATCCGGCGCATACTCTGCACTGTTCCAGGGCTCGATCTACAACTTCAAGCGCCCGGGCTTCGAGGCGGGCATCCGGCCGCTCACGGAGACCCTCACCTTCGCGACTCCGCTCATCGCGGCAGGTCTCGGCGTGGCCGTCGCATTCCGCGTCGGCCTCTTCAACATCGGTGGCCGCGGGCAGATGCTCGTCGCCGCGGGTGCCGCGGGCTACGTCGGGTTCGCGTGGGAGCTGCCGTTCCCGCTGCACCTCATCGTCGCGGTCGTCGTCGGCATGGTCGCGGGCGCGCTCTGGGGCGGGATAGTGGGTCTCCTCAAGGCCACGACCGGCGCTCACGAGGTGATCCTGACGATCATGCTCAACTACATCGGCTTCTACCTCATCGGCTACATGCTGCGCACGCCGGGCCTGCTGCAGGCGCCCGGATCGACCAACCCGAAGTCGGCGCCGATGCAGCCCACCGCGGTGTTCCCCGAACTTTTCGGGCCGCAGTACAACCTGCACTGGGGCTTCGTGGTCGTGATCCTCGCCACGGCCTACGTCTGGTACCTGATCAACAGGTCGAGCATGGGCTTCCAGTTCCGCGCGGTGGGGGAGAACCCCAACGCGGCGCGTGTGGCGGGCATCCACGTCAAGAAGGTCTACGTGTACGCGATGCTCATCTCGGGCGCGCTCGTCGGCCTCGCGGGTGTTGCCCAAGTGCTCGGCACCGTGACCACCGGATTCTCGAGCGGCATCGACGCGGGCATCGGCTTCGACGCGATCACGGTCGCGCTGCTGGGCCGCTCGAAGCCCATCGGGGTGTTCGTCGCGGGAATCCTGTTCGGCGCGCTCAAGGCAGGCGGCTACTCGATGCAGGCGGCCCAGGGCATCCCGATCGACATCGTGCTCGTCGTGCAGTCGCTCATCGTGCTCTTCATCGCGGCACCGCCGCTCGTGCGGGCCATCTTCCGGCTCCCCATCCCCGGCACGGTCAAGGCACCGCGCACCCCCGTCACCGCCGCACGGAAGGCCGAGGTCAGCAAGTGAGCACCGCAGACACCACCACCCACGGGGTGCCCTCCGCGGCGCCCATCGTGCTCGAGAAGGCCGCAGTTCGTAGCTGGAAGGCCCCCATCGGGCTCGTCGCGTTCGCGATCATCGCGGTGCTGCTGTTCGTCGTGGCGCGCCGCACCGGCATCACGACGTTCCGCCTCTCGACGGACACCGACCAGATCCAGCTGCCCGCGATCCTCGCCGACGTGACTATCGTCACGACGGTCATCATCGTGCTGCTGTTCCTGGCCGCCCTCGCCTCCGCGTACCTGTCGTTCACCGCCCGCAAGACCCCGCTGTGGGTGCTCGCGGTCTACGCGCTGCTGTTCCTCGTGGGGTTCCTGACGTGGGCCGCCGCCAACGCCACGCTGCCGATCCCCGGCCTTCTCGTCGGCGCCGTCGGCCTCAGCGTGCCGCTCATCTTCGGTGCGCTCGGCGGCGTCATCTCGGAGCGGGTGGGCGTCGTCAACGTCGCCATCGAGGGCCAGCTGCTCGCCGGTGCATTCGCGTCGGCGGTCGTGGCCTCGCTCACGCAGAACCCGTTCGCGGGCCTGCTCGCGGCGACCATCGCGGGCGTGCTCGTGTCATTCGTGCTCGCCGCGTTCTCGATCAAGTACATCGTCGACCAGGTGATCGTCGGCGTCGTGCTCAACGTGCTCGTCATCGGCCTCACGAGCTTCCTGTTCTCCAAGGTTCTCGCGCCGAACGCCGCACTGCTCAACAGCCCGCCGCGGTTCCCGCGATTGCCGATCCCGCTGCTCAGCGAGATCCCCATCCTCGGGCCCGTGCTGTTCCGGCAGACGATCATCGTCTACTGCGCCTACATCGCGGTCGCCGTTGTCTGGTTCGCGCTGTTCAAGACCCGCTGGGGCCTGCGCCTTCGCTCGGTCGGCGAGCATCCCCAAGCCGCTGACACCGTCGGCATCAACGTCAACCGCACGCGCTTCTGGAACGTCTCGCTCGCGGGTGCCATCGCGGGCTTCGGCGGTGCGTACTTCACCCTGGGCTCGGTCGGCGGCTTCAACAAGGAGATGACCGCGGGCGCTGGCTTCATCGCGCTGGCCGCGGTGATCTTCGGCCGGTGGGACCCGATCCGGGCAACCCTCGCGGCACTGCTGTTCGGCTTCGCGTCCAACCTGCAGAGCGTGCTGTCGATCATCGGTTCCCCGGTGCCGAGCGAGTTCATGCTCATGCTGCCGTACCTCGTCACCATCTTCGCGGTCGCAGGACTCGTCGGGCAGGTACGCGGGCCCGCCGCATCCGGAAAGCCGTACATAAAGTCATGAGTTCCGATATCGACTGGGATGCCCTCCGCGACGTAGCGAAAGACGCACTCACGCACGCCTACGTGCCGTACTCGAACTTCCCCGTGGGGGTTGCCGCCATCGTCGACGACGGCCGCATTCTCTCCGGTGCGAATGTCGAGAACGCCTCCTACGGCCTCACGCTGTGCGCCGAGTGCGCGCTGGTGAGCTCGCTGCACATGACCGGTGGCGGCAAGCTCGTGGCCTTCACGTGCGTCGACGGGCACGGCAACGCGCTCATGCCGTGCGGGCGCTGCCGCCAGCTGCTCTTCGAGCACTCCGCCGAGGGGATGCTCCTCGAGACGGTCTCGGGCATCAAGACGATCGACGAGGTCATCCCAGATGCGTTCGGCCCTCGCACCCTTGAGGCCTACCGCTCATGAGTATCGAAGCGTTCGACGTCGTCGATCTCATCCGCATCAAGCGCGACAAGGGCGTGCTCTCGACAGCCCAGATCGACTGGCTGATCGACGCCTACACGCGCGGCTACGTCGCCGACGAGCAGATGTCGGCCATGACCATGGCGATTTTCCTCAACGGCATGGAGCGCGAGGAGATCCGCGATCTGACCCTCGCGATGATCGCCTCGGGCGAGACGCTGTCATTCGAGGGGCTCGGCAAGCCGACCACCGACAAGCACTCGACGGGCGGGGTGGGCGACAAGATCACGCTGCCGCTGGCTCCGCTCGTGGCATCCTTCGGCGTCGCGGTGCCGCAGCTCTCCGGCCGCGGGCTGGGCCACACCGGGGGCACGCTCGACAAGCTGGAGAGCATCCGGGGCTGGCGCGCGTCGCTGAGCAACGACGAATTCATGCAGCAGCTTCGGGATGTGGGCGCCGTCGTGTGCGCCGCGGGCTCGGGGCTCGCCCCCGCCGACGGCAAGCTCTACTCGCTGCGCGACATCACGGGGACCGTCGAGGCCATCCCGCTCATCGCCTCGTCGATCATGAGCAAGAAGATCGCGGAGGGCACGGCCGCCCTCGTGCTCGACGTCAAGTTCGGCTCGGGCGCTTTCATGCAAGACCCGGCCCGCAGCCGCGAGCTCGCCGAGACGATGGTGCGGCTCGGCAACGACGCCGGCGTGAAGACCGTCGCCCTGCTCACGAACATGAACGTGCCGCTCGGCCTCGCCATCGGCAACGCCAACGAGGTGCGTGAATCGGTAGAGGTGCTCGCGGGTGGTGGACCGGCGGATGTCGTCGAACTCACGGTCGCGCTCGCACGCGAGATGCTCGCGCTCGCGGGCCAGCCCGACGCCGACGTGCTCGGTGCGCTCACGGACGGCCGCGCCATGGACTCGTGGCGCGCCATGATCGCCGCCCAGGGCGGGGAGCCGGATGCTCCGCTGCCGACCGCCCCGGAATCCCATGTCGTGACCGCGGACCGCGACGGCGTGCTCACCACGCAGCACGCCCTGCCCTTCGGCATCGCGGCGTGGCGCCTCGGAGCCGGCCGCGCCCGCAAGGAAGACCCGGTCGACCACGCCGCGGGCATCGACCTCGCGGTCAAGCCCGGCGACACCGTCACCAAGGGGCAGCCGCTGTTCACGATGCACACGTCGGATGCCGCACGCTTCGACCGCGCGCTCGAAGCACTCGAGGGCGCCTACGCGATCGGCGACCCCGGTTCTCCGATCGACAACGGCGGCCCTCTCATCGCCGGCCGCGTCGACTAACCCTTCTGAGGTGCCGCGATCGTCCTTTCGTTGCGTCAGGAACGACCGATCGTGGCACCTCACGGTCGCCAGCCGCGCTCGATGAGGAGGCGCCGGAGCCGCGCGATCAACTCCGTGGAGTCGGCGAGATCGTCTGCGGACATTCGCGTGTGATGCCAGCCCGCATCCTGCAGCCGTGGCACCCGAGCCAGATCCTTCCGCCATTGCGCAGCATTCGTCAGGTGGTGCACACCCTCGTAGTCGAGAGCCATGCGATAGGCCTCGAACTGCAGATCGGGAGTCGCCAGGGGTGCCCCGGTCGCTGAGACCACCTCGACGTTGACCAGAGTCGGAGGAAGCCCGGCGCGGATGAACCGCAGACGCATTACCGACTCGGGACGCGAATCCGCTCGATCCGTCAGCAGCGGTGCTATCTCCAGGAGCCGGGCTCGCCCTCGACGGCCCGCGTACCTCGCCAGCGCTGCGGACAGGGAGCGCGAGGTCGCGCGGTTGCCCCGTAGCCGCTTGCGCCAGAGGATGTTGTCCCCGGCGGCGAGCAGGTCCTCGTCGGAGAGCAGCGCCGCGAGATCGCACACGGTGCGCTCGAGCGAGGTCATCCGGATTCCGCGCCGTGTGATCACGTCGACGGGATCGATCACGAGGTGATGCCCCCTGACATTGCGCCCGCGAGGCGAGCGATGTCCCTCGGGAACCGAGACATTGACGGGAAGCTCCAGGTCGAGGCTCAGAGGTAGCGGGATGCCGTGCAGTTGCGCGGCGGTGACATGGGAGAAGAACGCGCTCGGGTTCATCCACGTCGAGTACGCGCTCGCCAGCGCACCGACATTCGCATCCTCGACGACGGGCATCCTGACACCCCAGAACGGTCGATCCAAGTCTCTGCCGCGCATCCGCGACGGCGTCAACCCTGCCGCGAGTGCCTGCTCGACGGCGAAGGCCCCTGTGCCAAGGCTCTTCGGAAGAGGAACACGAGCCGTCACCTCCTCAGCGAACACCAATCGCTGGAGCGCAGAGCAGAGCATCCACACCCTGAGGTGCCGCAAAAGTCCCTTCGTTGACGACCGAAGGGACTTTTGCGGCACCTCAGCGCAGCCTGCTACAGCTCGGGGTCGCCGATGCGCTCCAGCGCGTCGACTACGAGGCCCCAGAACTTGGCGTGGTCGAGGTTGCGGGCCACCTGGGTGTTGCAGTCGGCCGGTGCGGGGGCGCGGAAGTCTGCCACGGTCATCCCGAGCGTGAGTGAGCCGGTGAGCTCGACGTCGAGCGGCACACGCACGGTCTCCATGACCGTCGGATCGATGACGAACGCGACGGCGCACGGGTCGTGGACCGGCGGATGCTCGAACCCCTGTTGGTCGCGGTACGTGTGGCCGAAGAACTCGAGCAGTTCGCCCACGAATCTCGCCGGGCCGGTGCCCACCGCGGCAATGGCCGCGGCGACGGACGGCGTCGCGAGCGCCTCGTGCGTGAGGTCGAGGCCCACCATCGTGAGCGGCCACTTCTCGTTGAAGACGATGTGCGCGGCCTCGGGGTCGATGACGATGTTGAACTCGGAGGTGGCGCTCCAGTTGCCCACGTTCACGCCGCCGCCCATGAGCACGACCTGCTTGACGCGGGAGGCGATGCGCGGCTCCTTGCGCACGGCCATCGCGATGTTGGTCAGGGCACCCGTGGGAACGAGCGTGATCTCGCCGGGTTCCGCCGCCATGACGGTGTCGATGATGAAGTCGACGGCGTGCCGCGCATCCAGTTCGATGGTGCCGACGGGCAACACGGGCCCGTCGAGCCCGCTCTCGCCGTGGATGGTCTCGGCCACCTCCACCTCGCGCACGAGCGGGCGGTGGGCGCCCCGTGCGAAGGGCACACCGGTGATCCCCGCGACCCGCGCGACGGACAGCGCGTTGCGCGTCACCTTCTCGATCGTCTGATTTCCCATGACCGTGGTGACGCCCACGAGGTCGATATCGGGGTTGCCCCAGGCGAGCAGCAGGGCAATCGCGTCGTCGTGGCCGGGGTCGCAGTCAAGGATGATCTTCTGGGGCACCGTTCGAGGCTAGTGCCCAGCATCCGGAACTGTAGATTTGACCCATGAACGCTGCTGCTGACGATCTGCTCATGCCCGGAGGTGGAGCGAGCATCACGGCGCTTCCGAAGGTTTCCCTTCACGACCACCTCGACGGCGGGCTGCGTCCGCAGACCATCATCGAGCTGGCAGACGCCATCGGCATGGATGTGCCAGCGACGGATGCGCAGGCTCTCGGTGCCTGGTTCTCCGAGAAGTCCGACTCGGGCTCCCTCGTGGAGTACCTCAAGACCTTCGACATCACCACGGGCGTCATGCAGACCCCGGAGGGCCTCACGCGCGTCGCCCGCGAGTTCGTGCAAGACCTCGGTGCCGACGGTGTCGTGTACGGCGAGATCCGTTGGGCGCCCGAGCAGCACCTCACGCGCGGGCTCTCGCTCGACGAGGTGGTTGAGGCAGTGCAGGAGGGGCTCGAGGCGGGTGTTGCCGACGTGGCAGAGGCCGGCGGGAGCATCCGGGTCGGCCAGTTGGTGAGCGCCATGCGTCACGCCGACCGCGGACTCGAGATCGCGGAACTCGCCGTGCGCCACCGCAACAACGGCGTCGTGGGCTTCGACATCGCGGGTGCTGAGGCCGGATTCCCCGCCGGAAACCTGCGCGAGGCGTTCGACTACCTCGCCCACCACTACCTGCCGGCTACCGTGCACGCGGGGGAGGCAGACGGTATCGAGTCGATCCGCGGAGCCCTGTTCGACGGTCGCGCCCTGCGTCTCGGCCACGGAGTGCGTCTCGCCGAAGACATCTCGACCGCCCGCGAGGACGACGAGAACACCTACGTGACGCTCGGTCCCGTCGCGCAGTGGGTGAAGGACCGCGAGATCGCCCTCGAGCTCTCGCCGTCATCGAATCTGCAGACCGGCGCCATCGAGCAGTGGGGCACCGACCTCATCGACCACCCGTTCGACCTGCTGTACCAGCTGGGCTTCCGCGTGACCGTCAACACCGACAACCGCCTCATGAGCGCCACGTCGCTCAGCCGCGAGCTGTACCTGCTCGCCGAGGCGTTCGGCTACGACCTCACCGACCTCGCCGTGTTCCAGCTGAACGCGGCATCGGCCACATTCCTCCCGCTCGAGGAGCGCGAAGAACTCGCCGACATCATCACCGCCGGTTTCGACGAGGCCTGACGCATGTCGCTTCCCCCGCTCCCGCAGAGCGCCATCGTCATCGCCGCCGAGGCGTCCGACTGGCGTGCAGCGGTGACCCTCGCGGGGGAGGCGCTCGCGCGGTCGGGGGCGGCGAAGCCCGGATACTCGGCGGAGATGATCCGCATGATCGACGAGCACGGCCCCTATGTGGTCATTGCTCCCGGCTTGGCGCTCGCGCACGCGCGCCCCGGCCCCGAGGTGCTCGCCGACGGACTGTCGATCATCACTCTCGCCGAGCCCGTGAATTTCGGGCATCCGTACAACGACCCCGTGGCGGTCGTGCTGGGCCTCGCGGTCACGTCGTCGTCGGAGCACCTCGCGGCGGTCGCGGCGGTCGCGAACATATTCAACGACTCCACGGCGATCGCCGACCTGGCCGCGGCCACGTCTGCGGACGAGGTGCAGCGCATCATGAAGGTCACCGAATGAAGATCGTCACCATCTGCGGCGCGGGCATCGGCAGCTCGGGGATCCTCAAGGTCAACGCCGAGCGCGTGCTGCGCAAGCTCGACATCTCCGCGGAGGTCGTCGCCGCCGACATCGGCTCGGTCAAGGAGGTCGCCGCCGACGCGCAGGTCATCCTCACGTCAGTCGAGTTCGTGGGTGCCATCGGCAAGACGTTCGCCGACGTCATCGTCATCGAGAACTACTTCGACACCGCCGAGCTCACCGCGAAGCTCGAGGCTGCGCTGGGCTGATCGGCCCGCCTGCGCTGGGCTAGCGCAGCAGCTCGCGCATGCCCGCGTCGAGCTCGGCGACCACGGCCTCGGCCGCGGCCCGGCGCTGCGCCGCCGTGCCCGAATCGCTCGAGGCGTCGATGTAGACCTTGAGCTTCGGCTCGGTGCCGCTGGGGCGCACGATGATGCGGGCACCCCCGGCGAGGTGCATCCGGAGTATGTCGCCCGCCGGGTACTGCGCGAAGCCGTCGATGAAGTCGTCGATCTGCTCGACGGCCACCGAACCGACAGCTGCGGGCGGTGCTGCGCGCAGACGTGCCATCGCGGCACCGATGAGGGAGAGGTCGTCGAAGCGCAGCGAGATCTGGCCGGAGGCGAAGGCGCCGAACCTGTTGGCGAAGTCGTCGAGGTGGTCGTCGATGGTCTTGCCGTGCGCCGCGAGCTGCGACGCGAGCGAGAGGAAGTCGACTGCCGCCGAGATCCCGTCTTTGTCGCGAACGACGTGCGGGTCGACGAGGTAGCCCAGGGCCTCCTCGTAGCCGTACGCGAGGCCGGGCACGCGGGAGATCCACTTGAAGCCCGTGAGCGTGTCCTCGTAGTGCAGGCGGTACTCCTGGGCCACGGCCCGCAGGGCTGGGGAGGAGACGATGGATGCCGCGAGCACCGCATCCGGACCAGCAGCTTCTGCGGCTCGCCAGCCGAGGATGTACCCGACCTCGTTGCCGCTGAGGCGCCGCCATCCGTCGGCCGTGGGGATCGCGACAGCGAGCCGGTCGGCGTCCGGGTCGTTGACGATCGCGAGGTCGGCACCGACCTCGGCGGCGCGCGCGAAGGTGAGGTCCATGGCGCCGGGTTCCTCGGGGTTGGGGAACGCGACAGTGGGGAACGCCGCATCCGGCTCGATCTGCTCGGTGACGACATGCGGCTCGCCGAAGCCTGCAGCGGCGAAGACGGCGCTCGCGGTCTCCCAGCCGACGCCGTGCATTGCCGAGTAGACGAACGACAGCGGCGCCGAAACCGAGCCGATCGCGGCAGTCTGGCGCACGTATTCGTCGAAGACCGTGTCGTCGGCGACGATGAAGTCGGTCGAACGCGGCAGATCGGTGATCGAGCCCCGTGCGACAAGCTCGATGTCGTCGGCGATGAGTCCGTCGGCGGGCGGCACGATCTGCGACCCGTGGTCGTCCTTGCCTAGGTAGACCTTGTAGCCGTTGTCGTTCGCGGGGTTGTGGCTCGCGGTGACCATCACGCCAGCGCTCGCGTCGAGGTGCCGCACGGCAAACGCGAGCACGGGTGTCGGCAGGTGGCGGGGCAGCAGGGTCGTCGTGACGCCCGCGCCCGCCATGATCGTCGCGGTGTCGCGGGCGAAGACCTCGGAGTTGCGGCGGCCGTCGTATCCGATGACGATGCTCGGGCTCGGCTCCTTCGAGAGCAGATAGGCCGCGAGGCCGGCTGCGGCCTGGGTCACGAGCACGCGGTTCATGCGGGTGGGGCCGGCGCCGAGTTCCCCGCGCAGGCCCGCGGTGCCGAACTGGAGGCGCGACGCGAAACGGGCCTCCAGCTCCGGGCCGCCGGTGGCGATCAGTTGCTCGAGCTCGGCTCGGGTCTGGGCATCCGGGTCCTGGGCGAGCCAAGCGCGGGCGTCGTCGACCGCGGCCATCTAGATCGCCGCCACGATCTGGGCGAGGAGCCCCGAGATCTTCACCTCGGCGTCCTTGCCCGCCTGGATGACCTCCTCATGGCTGAGCGGCGTCTTCTGGATGCCCGCCGCGAGGTTCGTGATGAGACTCATGCCGAGGATCTCCATGCCCGCCTGACGGGCAGCAATGGCCTCGAGCGCCGTGGACATGCCCACGATATGGCCGCCGATGGCTTTCGCCATCTGGACCTCGGCCGGGGTCTCGTAGTGCGGACCGCGGAACTGGCAGTACACGCCCTCGTCGAGGCTGCCGTCGATGGTGCGGGCGAGGTCGCGGAGGCGCGTGCTGTAGAGGTCGGTGAGATCGATGAACGTCGCGCCCTCCAAGGGCGAGTCGGCGGTGAGGTTGATGTGGTCGGAGATGAGCACGGGGGATCCGGGCACCCAGGTCTCCTTGATGCCGCCCGCGCCGTTCGTGAGGATCATGGTCGTGGCGCCGGTCGCGGCAGCCGTGCGCACCGAGTGGACGACGCGGCGCACTCCGTGGTTCTCGTAGTAGTGAGTGCGGGCGCCGATGACGAGCGCGCGCTTGCCGTTCGGCAGCAGCACCGAGCGCAGGGTGCCGACGTGGCCCTCCAGCGCGGGCTTGCCGAAGCCGACGATCTCCTGCGCGGGGATGGTCGCCGTGGTCTCGCCGATGAGGTCTGCGGCCTTAGCCCAGCCGCTGCCGAGGGTGAGCGCGATGTCGTGGTGGTCGACCCCGGTCTTCTCCGCGATCTGCGCTGCGGCCTGCGCGGCGATCTCGAACGGGTTGGCGGACGGGTCGTCAAGAGGATTGGGCATTGCAACAGCCTAGGACTCAACAACCCCCTTCAACCCCTGAAGAACCGTGTGCCAGTTCTTCTCGCTGTGCTCAACCTCGTCGTAGCTGTGGTTGTTGTCCTGCGTGAGGGTGACGGTGGTCCCGGTGTCGTCCGGCGCGAGCATCCACGTGAGCGTGTGGTAGTTCTCGGGCACGTCCTCCCGTCCGCTCAGGGGGCTGAAGTGCGTGTGCACGAGGCGCTCCCGCGGCACCACCTCGAGGATCGTGCCGTGGTCCTCGTACTCGGTTCCGTCGTACTCGCCCGTCCACGTGATGGGGCTGCCGGGCATCCACTCAGACGCGGCGCGGGTGCCGAAGTAGTACTTCGCGATGAGGGCTGGATCGGTGATCGCGCGCCACACGTCGTCGGGCGACGCGAGAACCCGTACGGATGCGCTGGCCACGAGATTGTCGTTCATCTCCCCGGTCTACGCTCCCGCACGGGTGGCAGGCAAGCGGGTTGCATTTAAGGGAGGATTGACGCATGGCCTATGAGTTTGAGCGGAAGCAGCGCATCGCGATCCTCGGCGGGGGGCCTGGCGGGTACGAAGCGGCCCTCGCGGGCGCCCAGCTCGGGGCCGAGGTCACCCTCGTGGAGCGCGAGGGCGTGGGCGGCTCGGCAGTCCTCACCGATGTCGTTCCGTCGAAGACACTCATCGCCACGGCCGAGGCCACCAACGGTATCGGCGAGGCAGCCGACCTCGGCGTCCAGTTCTTCATGCGCTCGGAGGCCGGTCGCGCTGTGCGCCCCGAGGTCACGGTCAACCTCGCGGCAGTCAACGCCCGCCTCATGCGCCTCGCGCGCCAGCAGTCGGAAGACATGAAGTCGCAGCTCATCAAGGCCGGTGTGCGCATCATCCACGGCGAGGGGCGCCTCGACGGTCCGCAGCGCCTCGTCGTGTCGACGGGCAAGGGCAAAGCGGGAACTGATTTCGACGAGGTGGATGCCGACACCGTGGTGGTCTCGGTCGGGGCTCGGCCGCGCATCCTGCCGACGGCGAAGCCCGATGGCGAGCGCATCTTCACGTGGACGCAGCTGTACACGCTCGAGGAAGTGCCCGAGCACCTCATCGTCGTCGGGTCTGGTGTGACCGGTGCCGAGTTCGCCTCGGCCTACAACGCCCTCGGCTCGGAGGTCACCCTGATCTCCTCGCGTGACCAGGTGCTCCCCGGTGAGGACCAAGACGCCGCGCGCGTCATCGAAGACGTGTTCAAGCGCAACGGGATGACCGTGCTCTCGAAGTCGCGGGCCGACTCGATCAAGCGCACGAAAGACGGTGTGGTCGCCACGCTCGCCGATGGCCGGACAGTCGAGGGCACGCACGCGCTGCTCGCCGTCGGCTCCATCCCCAACACCGAGGGCATCGGCCTCGAGGAGGCCGGGGTGCAGCTCACGGAGTCGGGGCACATCCGGGTCAACCGCGTCGCACGCACCTCGATGCCGTCGATCTACGCGGCGGGCGACTGCAGCGACTTCCTACCGCTCGCCTCGGTCGCGTCACAGCAGGGCCGCACCGCCGTGTTCCACGCCATGGGTGACGCCGTGCAGCCCACCGAGCTGCGCAACATCACCTCCAACATCTTCACGCAGCCCGAGATCGCGACTGTCGGCTGGTCGCAGAAGCAGATCGAAGACGGCATCGCGCAGGGCGACATCTACAAGCTGCCGCTCGCGTCCAACCCCCGCGCCAAGATGATGGGCATCAAGGACGGCTTCGTGAAGCTGTTCGCTCGCACGGGCTCCGGCACGGTCATCGGCGGCGTCATCGTCGCCCCACACGCGTCGGAGCTCATCCTCCCGATCGCCCTCGCCGTCGAGCACCGGCTCACCGTCGACCAGCTCGCCCGCGCCTTCAGCGTGTACCCGTCGCTGACGAGCAGCATCACGGATGCCGCGCGCGCGATGCACATCGTCAACTAGCCCCACAACTCCCGGCCCCGCCGCCCTGCCCAAGACAGGAGCTCGTGCGGCCCGTGTTGCTGAAGTAGCCTCGCGGCTCAACAATCGGCACGTCCTCCCCATCTGATCCTGCTCAGTGCGGACCACGGATGCGCGGTCGTGGCCATTCACGTCGCGACGAGCCGGCACGCTGACCTGATGTCACCCGAACAACTGATCGCTCGATGGGGCGGCGCCGCTACCCATGCCCAACTGTCCAGTGCCGGGGTCTCGCGTTCGGACGTGACCTCGGCAGTTCGGCAGGGCCGCATCGTCAGGGTGCGCAAAGGCAGGTACGTCCTTCCGGCGACCCCCGCCCCGGTCGTGGCAGCGGTTCGCCTGGGCGGAAGGCTCGCCGGGCTCAGCGCCGCGCGCAGCTACGGCCTCTGGGCGGGCTTCGACCGGCGTACCCATGTGTCAGTGCCCAGCACGGCGTCACGGCTCGCTGCCCGGTCGAAAGGCCTGGTCGTGCACTGGGATGGAGTATCGCCGTCGCTCGACTCAGAGTGCTGGCGAGTCGATGTGCCTACCTGCCTGAGGCAGGTCGCCAAGTGGTGCGACCGGGAAACTGCGTTGGCCACCATCGAGACTGCGCTGAAGGTCCTGTCGGTGACCGGGGTGCGGGCGGCGTTCGTCGGCGAGCCGATCGCGGCGCAGCTCCTCGCCGGGCGAGCGCGTACGGGATGCGACTCGGGCCCCGAGTCGCTGGTCTCGCAGCGGCTGGAGCGGCTGGGCATCCGCACCCTTCGTCAGGTGAGGATCGCCGGCGTTGGCCACGTCGATCTCCTCGTGATCGGCACGCGGGTTGTGATCGAAGTGGATGGTCGCGCGTATCACGACGATCCCGACGCCTACGAGCGCGATCGCCGCCGCGATGCGGAGCTGGTGAGGCGCGGCTACGTCGTGCTGCGTCTCTCGTACGAGGCGGTCACTCGGCACTGGGCGTGGTGCGAGCGGGCTGTCGCGGGCGCACTTGCCGCGCACCCGACCTCGGCGCGGTGAGCAACTCAGGAGGGTATGCGGCCAGTGCGGCGAAAGTCGAGTGCTTCATGGTCACACGCCACAGCCGTCACATGCCCTCCTGTTCTGCGCGGATGCAGAGGGCCTCGGAAGGGGGAGTCAGTCCGCGATGTTCATCAGGAGGTGCCCCGACGAGACCGTCGAGCCGACCGCCGCGTTGATGCCCGTGATGGTTCCGTCTTTGTGGGCGGTGAGCGGCTGCTCCATCTTCATGGCCTCGAGCACGAGGATCAGGTCGCCCTTGACGACCTTGTCGCCCTCGGCAACCGCGAGCTTCACGACGGTCGCCTGCATGGGCGCCTTAACCGAGTCGCCGGTGACCGTGCTGACGGATGACGATGCCCGGCGCTTCGGCGGGGCGGCCAGGGCCGTGCCACCGCCGGTCGTGGGCACCAGTTTGGTGGGCAGCGACACTTCGACGCGCTTGCCCGCCACCTCGAGGACCACGTTGTGGCGCGCGACGGGGGCCGAGCCATCCGGAAGCGATCCGCTCCACGGCTCGATGTCGTTGACGAAGTCGGTCTCGATCCAGCGGGTGTAGATCGAGAAGGGCGACGACGTGAAGGCCGGGTCGCGCACGATCTTGCGGTGGAACGGGAGCACTGTCGGCAGGCCCGCTACCTCGAACTCGTCGAGGGCACGGCGGGAGCGCTCGAGGGCGTCCTCGCGGGATGACCCGGTCACGATGAGCTTGGCGAGGAGCGAGTCGAACGCGCCGCTGATGACGTCGCCGGTGGTCACGCCGGAATCGACGCGCACGCCGGGGCCACCGGGCATCCGGAGCACATTGACGGGGCCGGGGGAGGGCATGAAGTTCAGGCCGGGGTCTTCGCCGTTGATGCGGAACTCGAAGGAGTGGCCGACCGCCACCGGGTCGTCGTAGCCGATGGCCTGGCCCTCGGCGATGCGGAACTGCTCGCGCACGAGGTCGATGCCCGTGACCTCCTCGGAGACCGGGTGCTCGACCTGGAGGCGCGTGTTGACCTCGAGGAAGGAGATCGTGCCGTCTTTGGCGACGAGGAACTCGCACGTGCCGGCCCCGAGGTAGCCGACCTCCTTGAGGATGGCCTTCGACGAGGTGTAGAGGGCGTCGATCTGTGATTCGGTGAGGAAGGGCGCGGGTGCCTCCTCCACGAGCTTCTGGTGGCGGCGCTGCAGCGAGCAGTCGCGGGTGGAGATGACGACGACGTTGCCGTGGCTGTCGGCAAGGCACTGGGTCTCGACGTGGCGCGGCTGGTCAAGGTACTTCTCGACGAAGCACTCGCCCCGGCCGAAGGCGGCGATCGCCTCGCGGGTCGCCGACTCGAACAGCTCGGGGATCTCCTCGCGCGTGCGGGCGACCTTGAGGCCGCGGCCGCCGCCGCCGAACGCCGCCTTGATGGCGACGGGCAGGCCGTGGATGTCGACGAAGTCGAGAACCTCCTGCGCGCCAGAGACGGGGTTGAGCGTGCCGGGGGCCAGCGGTGCGCCGACCTTCTCGGCGATGTGGCGGGCGGAGACCTTGTCGCCGAGCTTCTCGATGGCGTCGGGCGACGGGCCGATCCAGATGAGTCCGGCGTCGATGACGGCCTGGGCGAACTCGGCGTTCTCGGCGAGGAAGCCGTAGCCGGGGTGCACGGCGTCAGCTCCGGAGCGACGGGCTACCGAGAGGATCTTCTCGATGACGAGGTAGGTCTCAGCTGAGGTCGTGCCGTCGAGGGCGTAGGCCTCGTCCGCGAGCTTGACGTGCCGCGCATCCCTGTCTTGGTCGGCGTAGACCGCTACTGACGCGATGCCGCTGTCTTTGGCGGCGCGGATCACGCGTACGGCGATCTCTCCACGGTTGGCGATGAGGACCTTCGTGATGCGAGACATAATCCCCCAGCCTATTGGGGTGGAGGCCCTGCGCTTTAGGCGCTCCCGACAAAAACCCGCGGCCACACCTGTGAGCCCCTACAAGCGCCTATTGCCGACGGATGTTCCACAGCGAGGGCCACGCGACATCCAGCTCGAGCAGCAGGGTGCGCAGGAGCGCCACCGAGAGCCCGACGACGGCGTGCGGATCACCCTCCACGCGCGTGATGAATGCGGATCCCAGGCTGTCTATCGTGAACGCGCCGGCGACCTGCAGTGGCTCCCCGGTGGCGACGTAGGCGTCGATCTCGGCGTCCGAGACATCGGCGAAGGTCACGGATGCGCTCGAGACGCCCCCGACGGCGCGACCGGCAACCCCGCCGCGGTGGTCGATGACCCAGTGCCCCGAGTGCAGGACTCCCGTGCGACCGCGCTGGGCGTGCCAGCGCTCGCGGGCGACATCCGGATGATGCGGCTTGCCGTACAGCTGCCCGTCGAGTTCGAACGCAGAATCCCCGCCGAGGATGATGCCGTCGAGCTCGGGGCCGACAACTGCCTCGGCCTTGGCGCGGGCGAGAAGCGACACGAGCCCCGGTCCGTCGAGCGCACCGGCCGCCGCGGCGGTGGCCTCCTCGTCGACTCCGGACGACAGCAGGACGGGCTCGACACCGGCCGCGCGCAGGGTCGCGAGCCTCGCGGGCGAGGTCGACGCGAGATAGAGGCGCACGGAACTCCTAAGCTCGAAGCATGGGTGAGTGGGCCGGTAGGCCGATCGAGATCGACGTTACCAACATCGCGCACGGGGGAGTCTCGGTGGCGCGCCACGAGGGTCGGGTGGTCTTCGTCGCCGACGCCATTCCCGGCGAGCGGGTGATCGCGCGCGTGAGCGACGACAGCAAGGCCAAGTTCTGGCGGGCCGAGACGGTCTCCGTCGTCGAGCCGAGCGAGCACCGGCAGCCGCACGTGTGGTCCGCGGCGGCTATCGAGCGCGACCCCGCCGACCGCGCGGGCGGCGCCGAGTTCGGCCACATCGCGCTCGCGCACCAGCGGGAGCTCAAGCGACAGGTCCTGACCGAGGCCCTGGCCCGCATGGCGAAGGTCGAGACGGATGTGGTAGTCGAAGCGCTGCCGGGTGACGAGGAGCGCTCGGGGACCGGCTGGCGCACGCGCATCCGGCTCCACGTCGACGAGTCGGGGCAGCCGGGGCCGTACGCGGCCCGCTCGCACCGCGTGATCGCCGTGAAAGACCTGCCGTTGGCGACGGATGAGCTCGCCGCAGCGGCTCCCCTCAACCAGAACTTCAGCGGCTTCGAGACCGTCGACGTGCTGAACCCGTCAACGGGCGGAACGCGCCTCGTCATCGGCGACCAGAAGCCGACCACGATCACCGAGGTGGTTGCGGGGCGCGAGTTCCGACTCTCCGATCGCGGGTTCTGGCAGGTTCACCGCGCGGCTGCCGAGGCTCTGACCTCCGCTGTGCAGGGGGCGATCGATCCGGAGGCATTCGACACCCACGCCATGAACCTCGACCTGTATGGCGGTGTGGGGCTGTTCGCCGCGGCAGTGGGCGACCGCTTCGGACCGGGCACGCGCATCACGTCGGTGGAGAGCGATGCGAAGGCTACCGATTTCGCCTCCGAGAATCTCTCGGAGTGGCTGGGCGCGCACGCGGAGACCGGCAGGGTGGAGCGTTGGGTGCGCGACCTCGCCAAGGGCATCTCGGGCACCGAGCGGTCGCGGCTGGCGAAGGCGACGATCATCCTCGACCCGCCGCGCTCGGGCGCGGGCAAGGACGTCGTCGACACGATTGCCGCACTGCAGCCCGCCCAGGTGGTCTACGTGGCGTGCGATCCTGTCGCGTTCGCGCGTGACGTGGAGATCTTCTCGCGCCACGGATACCGCCTCAGCGCCCTCCGCGCCTTCGACCTGTTCCCCCACACCCACCACGTAGAAGCAGTCGGCACCCTCACCCGAGCCTGAGTACAGCCGGTATGTCTCCCGCATCATTGCGGGAGCGCGACAGTACGATGGGGTACCACCCGCAGACCCGCGAGAACGGAACACCATGCAGCCAACGACGACGGAGACGGAAGGTTCGAACCCCGCCTCCCTCGTGCGCGTCGCCGTAGTCGACGATCACGAGTCGGTCAGGCTCGGCCTCAAGGCCGCCTTCATCGACCAGGGGTACGAGTTCGTGACCGCAGCGGCGACTGTCGACGAGTTCGTCGCGAGCCTCGACGGCCGTGAGGTGGATGTGGTCGTGCTCGACCTGTCGCTCGGCGACGGGTCCACGGTCACCGACAACGTCAAGCGCGTGCAGGCCACCGGCTCCGCCGTGCTCGTGCACTCCATCGCCGACCGGGTTGCGAGCGTTCGGGAAGCGCTCGCGGCCGGGGCGGCGGGAGTCATCCCGAAGTCGTCGGCGACCAGCACGGTCCTCGCTGCCGCGGCTACTGTCGCGCGCGGGGAGGTGCTCAACAACCTCGAGTGGGCGACCGCCATCGACGCCGACCGCGACTTCGCGAAGGCGCAGCTCGGCCGTCGCGAGCGCGAGATCCTGCACCTCTACGCCTCGGGCCTCCCGCTCAAGCTCGCGGCACAACAGTTGGGCATCGGTTACTCGACTGCTCGCGAATACCTCGACCGCATCCGGGTCAAGTACGTCGAGGTGGGCCGTCCGGCACCGACGAAGGTCGATCTCCTTCGCCGCGCCGTAGAAGACGGCATCCTGCCAGGCCTAGACCCGGACGGCGGAGATGGTCGATAGCCTCACGACCGCCGGTATTCCTGCCGTCAGGGCGCTGCCGCAGAGCAAGCAGCCGCGCAACCCGATCAGCCGCAAGCAGGTCGACAAGGTCATCTCCCGCAGTGTCGCGGTCTTCGGAATCGTGTTCGGCGCGCAGTCCATCCCGTGGCTGCTCGGCCAGCTGGACGAGGCTCAGCCCGCGTGGCTGATCACGGTTGTCGCCGCCCTCTACGGCACGCTGCTCATCGCGCTCGTGCTCTCGATCCTGCAGGTCGCCGTCAAGCCCAGCCAGGGCGCCTTCGCGATCATCTACCTCGTGTCGCTCGTCACGTGGCCGTTCTTCGTGCTCCCCGGCGCAGACATCTTCACGGGCATCCACTGGCTCAACTACCTCATCACCATTGCCACGGCCATGGCGGCCATCGCGTTCCCGACCGTCGTGGCGACGATCTACCTGTTCCTCTGCCCGATGATCTACGTGATCATCCGGGCCACCCCGCTCGGAGGCGGCGCACCGTGGCAGCTCGCGGTGCTGGAGGGCGTGTACGCCCTCATTCTCGGCGCCGCCCTCGTCATCATCATCACGATGCTGCGCCAGGCGTCGGCGAACGTCGACAACGCCCAGGCGACGGCCCTCGATCGCTACAGCCACGCCGTGCGCCAGCACGCCACAGAGGTCGAGCGCGTGCAGGTCGACGCGATCGTGCAGGACAGCGTGCTGACGACCTTCATCTCGGCGGCCCGAGCGTTCACGCCGCAGGCCCAGGAACTCGCAGCGACCATGGCAGGCAACGCCATCGGCTACCTCCGCGATGCAGCGGCTTCCAGCCCCGACGACGGCACCACGGTGCGCTTCACCGCCCTTGCCGAGCGCGTCACGGATGCGGCAGCCGCACTCTCGAGCCCGTTCGAGCTGCGCATCCGCAGCGTGGGAACCCGCTCGCTGCCCGTGCAGGCCTCCGAGGCCATCTACTCCGCGGCCGTGCAGGCGATGGTCAACAGCCTTCAGCACGCGGGCGAGGGCGAGGTGTCGCGCTGGGTCGCCGTGCGCGGCATCGCCCCCGGAGGCATCGAGGTCGTCGTCGGCGACACGGGCGAGGGGTTCGACATGTCCGAGCGCAGTGAGCGCCTGGGTGTGCGCGTGTCGATCCTCGAGCGGATCTCCAACGCCGGAGGCCGGGCGACGATCCAGTCGGCACCCGGCGAGGGCACCATCGTGAGCATCCGGTGGCCGCACGCCAGTGCGCAGAGCTTCAAGGCGGACCTGTGAACATCGGAGTTCCCCGCTATCTCATCGTCGGTATGGCTGGCCTGTTTTCCGCGTACCACCTGGTGCTCGCGACGTACACGCTCGACATCCCGCGCCACACCACCCCGATCTTCGTCGCGATGGGCCTCTACGCGGTCGCGACGGTCATCAGCCTCCTGCCCTACGGGCCGGTGCGCATGCCGATCTGGATGGCCGCATTCAACTTCGCCGTCGTTATCGCGATAACCCTGCTCGTGGCCAACGAGCTCGACTTCGGGCGCCCCGGCGGCACGGGCTATGCGAGCTGGTACGTCGCGGCATCCGGAACGCTCATGACTATCACGTCGACCCGAGGCCGCCACACGTTCGCCTGGCTCGGGATCGGGTTCCTCGTCGTGCACACCGTCGTGGGTGTGGGAGCCGTCGGGCCGGCCGGCATCTTCAGCCTCGGCATCGTGGGCAGTGCCATCTGGGTGGCCGTCTCCCATGTGCTCAGCACGGCGCTCGCGAAGGCGTCGAAGGACGCGCAGCGGTTCGCCCTCGCCGAGCGCGAGGCCACCGACTGGCAGGCCGCCCAGGAGGCGCACGTGCACGAGCGGCAGTTCCGCCTCGGGCAGACGAGCGCCATGGCCCTCACGATGCTGCGCCAGATCCAGGAGAGCGGCGGAGCCCTCACCGACGAGCAGCGTCAGGAGTGCGCCTACCTCGAGAGTGCCATCCGCGACGAGATCCGCGGCCGCAAGCTGCTCAACGACGCCGTGCGCGACGAGGTCATGAGCGCACGCCGACGCGGTGCGACGGTGAACCTGCTCGACGAGGGCGGCATCGACGATCTTTCCGACGACGAGCTGGAGCGCGTGCTCAACCGGCTCGCGCTCGCGATCCGCGAGACCAACGCCGACAAAGTGATCGCGCGCACGGTTCCCGAGGGTTCGGATGTCGCCGTGACGGTCGTGGGGCTGCGCTCTGTGGCGTCGAGCGAGTCGGTGGCGCTCGGCCAGGACTCCCTCGAGGACGACGAGGTAGACCTCTGGCTCGAGATCCCGCGGGTTCCCGTCACGCCGTAGCGCTCGCGGGCTCACTCGCGGGCCGCGTCGCCCGCAACTCAGGAGCGCGTGTTGCGCGTGATGATGATGTGGCGGCTGGGGTCGCAGGAGTCAACCGCGGCCTCGCGTCTCGCAGCGGCTCCTGAGTTGGGTGGTGCGAGGTGCGCAGGAAGGCTGCGTGGTGGGGTCGGCGCGAAGCGCGGGGGCGCGCCAGGAGCGGCCCGCCCCGTAACAGTGCGGGCCGCTGGACAAGCAGAAGGGCCGGGGGTGCAGTGCACCGCATCCGGCCCTTCGCTAAAACCCGGGTCAGGGCGATAACCCGAATATCGCCCTGACCCGCCCCCAATGCATTGGCCCGCTTACCCTAGTCGGCCAATGAATGGTGATGCTCTCCAAGGGAGGAACATCTAGCACTTACAACTATGAGGGGGACAGACAGCCCGGCAAAGTCGTCACTTTGGGGGACCGGCGGGGGACATTTGGGGTTCATCTTGTGAACGAGTGCCCTGATATTCCGGTATTTCGGTCGCCGGGGTACGGGCGCGATAGGGGTACATTCAACGGAATCCGGGCCATATCGCCCGTTTCGCGGGGGTAGAACGGTCTGTTTCGGTGGTGCGCACAACGGAATTCGTCGTCTCCGGATGCCCAACCTAGGTGAACCGCATCCCAGCCCCGTTCGGGGGGCTCTTTTCGAGGGTTAAGGACCGGGTTACGCCGAGAAGCTGCGCCAGGCTCCTGCGCCCGGCGAGAGCGGACGGCGAAGCGCCCGCTGGCTGCGCTGCCAGGCGGTGACGCCGGAACCCTGTTCCGCCCCGAGTTCGTCGGCGAGTTCGGCGAGGGCTTGGGAGACCACGACAGTGACCGCCGCGATGTCCTCGGGGGTCGCCGAGGGGGAGACGACGCGGATGTCGGGCGCCGAAGCGAGGGGCGTCGACGCAACGGGGGTCGGGGCATCCGGGCTCACAGCGGGATGTTCCCGTGCTTCTTGGGCGGCAGCGATGCACGCTTGGTGCGCAGCGCCCGCAGGGCCTTGATGACCGCGACGCGCGTGGCCGCCGGCTCGATGATGCCGTCGAGCTCGCCGCGCTCGGCGGCGAGGAACGGGGATGCCACGTTGTACGTGTACTCGTTGGCGAGGCGTGTACGCACGGCAGCGACGTCTTCGCCAGCGGCCTCCGCGGCCTTGATCTCACCGCGGTACAGGATGTTGACGGCGCCCTGGCCGCCCATGACGGCGATCTCGGCCGTGGGCCAGGCGTAGTTGAGGTCGGCGCCCATCTGCTTCGAGCCCATGACGATGTAGGCGCCGCCGTACGCCTTGCGCGTGATGACCGTCACGAGTGGCACCGTCGCCTCGGCGTAGGCGTAGAGCAGTTTGGCGCCGCGGCGGATGACGCCGGTCCACTCCTGGTCGGTGCCGGGCAGGTAGCCGGGCACGTCGACGAGGGTGAGGATCGGGATGTTGAACGCGTCGCAGAAGCGCAGGAAGCGCGCGGCCTTCTCACCGGCCTCGATGTTGAGGGTTCCGGCCATGGCCTGGGGCTGGTTGGCGATGACACCGACCGTGCGGCCCTCGACGCGGCCGAAGCCGACGACGATGTTGGGCGCGTAGAGCGGCTGGGTCTCGAGGAAGTCGCCGTTGTCGACGATGTGCTCGATGACCGTCTTCACGTCGTACGGCTGGTTCGGGCTGTCGGGGACGAGGCTGTTGAGCTTGCGGTCCTCGTCGGTGATCTCGAGCTCGATCTCGCTGTCGTAGACGGGCGGGTCGGCGAGGTTGTTGTCGGGGAGGAAGCCGATGAGGGTGCGCGCGTAATCGAGTGCGTCATCCTCGTCGCTTGCGAGGTAGTGCGAGACGCCGGAGATCTTGTTGTGGGTGAGGGCTCCGCCGAGCTCCTCCATGCCGACATCCTCGCCCGTCACGGTCTTGATGACGTCGGGGCCGGTGACGAACATCTGGGAGGTCTTGTCGACCATGATGACGAAGTCGGTGAGGGCGGGGGAGTACACGGCGCCGCCGGCTGCCGGGCCCATGACTATCGAGATCTGCGGGATGACCCCGGAGGCCTGCGTGTTGCGGCGGAAGATCTCGCCGTACTTGCCGAGAGCGACGACACCCTCCTGGATGCGCGCACCGCCCGAGTCGAGCATGCCGATGATGGGCACACCCGTCTTGAGGGCGTGGTCCATGACCTTGATGATCTTCTCGCCGGCGACCTCGCCGAGCGACCCGCCGAAGATCGTGAAGTCCTGCGAGTACACCGCCACCTGGCGGCCGTGGATCGTGCCGAGCCCCGTGACCACCGCGTCGCCGTACGGGCGGTTCTTCTCCATGCCGAACGCGTGGGTGCGGTGGCGCACGAACTCGTCGAGCTCGACGAACGAGCCGTGGTCGAGAAGCTGCTCGATGCGCTCGCGGGCGGTCTTCTTGCCCTTCGCGTGCTGCTTCTCGATGGCGGCCTCGCCGCTCGCCGTGACGGCCTCGTGGTACCGGACCTTGAGGTCGGCAATGCGGCCCGCGGTCGTGGACAGGTCGGGAACGTGGATTTCGTCGGTCACGATGTCACTTTACCCACCACGGGAGGGGGCGTGCCGTTGGCGGAACCTGACAGAAAGGCGGGGCTACCCTGTGGGGATGCACCTTCCCCTGAGTAGCGCGGTTGCCCAACGCCTCGACGTGCTCGACGAGGCGGGCTCCACGAACTCGATTCTCGTCGAGCGTGCCCGCGGTGGTGCGGAGCCGGAATTCTCCGTCGTACTCACCACCAACCAGACCGCGGGCAAGGGCCGACTGGGCCGTAGCTGGGTCGCACCTCCCGGCACGATGATCGCCGTGTCGGTGCTGCTCGCCCCGCCGACGATGCAGGGGCTCGGCTGGTTGCCGCTGCTTGCCGGCCTCGCCATGACGCGCGCGGTGCGCTCGGTCATCACGGGCCACGAGGTCACCGTCAAGTGGCCCAACGACGTGCACGTCGACGGGTTGAAGGTCTCGGGCCTCCTCGCCGAGCTCGTGCCGGGGGCCGGCGTGGTCATCGGTGCGGGGCTCAACCTCACCATGGAGCGCGAGGAGCTGCCGACGGAGACGTCCACCTCGCTCACGCTCGTGGGGGCGGAGGAGGACGGGCTCGCCGACCGGGTTCTTGCCTCCTACCTGGGGCAGCTGCGCGACCTGTATGCGACGTGGGTGGCGGGCGGCGACATCCGGTCGCTCGTCGCCGCGGAGTGCAGCACGATCGGCCGCCGCGTGCGCGTGGAGCTGCCGGGCGCCGACGACCTGTACGGCACCGCGACCGGAATCGACGATGAGGGGCGGCTCGTCGTCGACGGCCGCGCGATTGCCGCGGGAGACGTGACGCATCTGAGGTACCAGTGAACGACGACGAGACCGTCGTGGCGCGCCTGCGACCGCACTCCCGCGCGCTGTTCTGGCCGACGGTGCTGCTCCTGCTCGTCGCGGCGGCGCTCGGGTTTCTCTCGAACACGTTCCACGAGCAGTGGCAGAACACGGTGATGCTCGCGGTCGCGGGGGTGATCGCCCTCGTGGGATGGCTCGCGCCGCTGCTGCGCTGGGCCTCGCGCAGCTACACGATCACGAGCAAGCGCATAGTCGTGTCATCCGGTCTCCTCGCCCGCACGCGCCACGAGGTGCTGCACAGCCGCGTGACCGGGGTGAGCCTCGAGCGCCGCGGACTTCAGGCCCTCTTCCGCAGCGGGGACGTCGTGGTCAACGACGATGTGGTGCTCGGCGACGTGCCCTCGGCAGCCCTCGTGCAGGCGGCGATCCACGAACTTGCCGACGCCACGTTCCCGTCATTCCCATCCGCTATGGTGCACCCGTGAAAATCTCCGTGATCGGTTGCGGCTACCTTGGTGCCGTGCACGCCGCCTGCATGGCGGACCTGGGCCACGACGTGGTCGGCGTCGACGTCGATCCCGCCAAGATCGGGCAGCTCTCCTCGGGCGTCGCGCCGTTCTTCGAGCCGGGCCTCGGCGATGTGTTGACCTCGTCGCTGGCCACCGGGCGCCTGCGCTTCACCACGGACATCTCCGAGGTGCGCGGCGCTCGAGTGCACTTCGTCGCCGTGGGCACGCCCCAGCTCGGCGACAGCTACGCGGCAGACCTGCGTTACGTGGATGCGGCATTCCAGGCGCTCCTCGCCGTGCTCGAGCCCGGCGACCTCGTCGTCGGCAAGAGCACGGTTCCCGTCGGCACCGCCGCGCGCCTCGCCGAGCTCGTCGAGTCAGCCGGTGCTCGCCTCGCCTGGAACCCCGAGTTCTTGCGCGAGGGTTTCGCCGTGAAAGACACCCTGTCGCCCGACCGCCTGGTCTACGGCATCCGCACGGGTGACGACGCCTCGGTGGCCGCCCTCGACGAGGTGTACGCGGCGACGATCTCGCGCGGCACCCCCCGCGTCGTCACCGACTTCGCGACCGCCGAGCTCGTGAAGGTCGCGGCCAACGCGTTCCTCGCCACCAAGATCTCGTTCATCAACGCCATGGCCGAGGTGGCGGAGGCCACGGGGGCCGACGTCACCCAGCTCGCCGACGCCATCGGATATGACGCGCGCATCGGCCGCCGCTTCCTCAACGCCGGGCTCGGGTTCGGCGGCGGGTGCCTTCCGAAGGACATCCGCGGGTTCATGGCGCGTGCCGAAGAGCTCGGCGTCGACCAGGCCCTCGGCTTCCTGCGCGAGGTCGACTCGATAAACCTGCGCCGCCGCGAGCGCATGGTCGACCTCGCCCGCGAGGTGCTCGGGGGCGATCTCACGGGCAAGCGCATCGCCGTTCTCGGCCTCGCGTTCAAGCCCGACTCCGACGACGTGCGCGACTCCCCGGCGCTCGACGTGGCCGCGAGGCTCGCGGAGCTCGGAGCCGTGGTGCGGGCGACAGATCCAGAGGCGATCGAGACCTCGCGGCGCATCCGGCCGACCCTCGACTACGTGACGAGCGCCGAGGAGGCTGCGGCGGGGGCGGATGCCGTACTCCTGCTCACGGAGTGGACCCAGTACCGCGAACTGGACCCCGTACAGCTCGGGTCAGTCGTGGGCAACCGCGCGATCGTCGACGGTCGGAATTGTCTTGACCCCGTTGCGTGGCGCGCTGCCGACTGGCACTACCGGGCCCTCGGCAGGCCGTAGCGGCATCGACCGGTCTGGATGGAACACCCACGACCGGTAGAACGCGAAGCGGAAGACGGTTCCGAGCGCCAGGCCAATGACGTTTCCGGCGATGTTGTCGGCGAGCACGCTCGTGAAGCCCAGCAGGTAGTGGGAGACGAAAAGGCATGCGAGAGTGATGAGCATGCCGCCGAGGCTCACGACGACGAACTCGACGCCCTCGCGCACGACCTGATCGCGCTTGTTGGCGCTGAAGGTCCAGTAGCGGTTGCCCACATAGTTGGCCACGATCGCGAGGCACGTGGAGATGACTTTGGCGATGAACGGACCCTCGTGGATGACCGAAGGCTCGAGCACCGTCGCACGGAGAACGTTGAACACTCCCACGTCGATGACGAAGCCGATGATCCCGACCACACCGAATCGCGCAAGTTGGGCAAAGAGCAGGCGCATTGGCGTTCCCCCGAGGTACGACAGAATGGGACAGTCGGTGAAGTGTAGCTGAGGAGAACTGCGTGTCCCTGAAGGTTGGCGTCATCGGCGCAGGACAGCTCGCCCGAATGATGGTTGCCCCCGCTATCGAGCTCGGATTCGAGATCCGCGTGCTCGCCGCGGGCGAGGGTGAATCAGCCTCGATCGCCGTGACCCAGTTCGGCGACCACACGAGCATCGACGACGTCCTTCGCTTCGCCGAGGGCGTCGACGTGATCACGTTCGACCACGAGCACGTGCCTCAGGAGGTGCTGCGCGCGCTCGTCGAGAGCGGGGTGGCGGTGCATCCGGGCCCCGATGCCCTCATCTACGCGCAGGACAAGCTCCGGATGCGCGAGCGCCTGTCCGAGCTCGGTCTTCCGGTCCCCGATTGGGCAGCCGTGGCCTCGGTCGACGAGCTCGCGGAGTTCCTCGCTACCCACGGCGGCCGGGCCGTCGTGAAGACCGCGCGCGGCGGATACGACGGCAAGGGCGTGCGGGTGGTCTCCGACGCATCCGAGGTTGCCGACTGGTTCGGCTCGGGCGAGGCCCTCCTGGCCGAGGAACTCGTCGAGTTCCGGCGGGAGCTGTCGCAGATGCTCGCGCGCCGCCCGTCCGGTGAGATCGCACTGTGGCCCGTTGTCGAGTCCATCCAGCGCGGAGGAGTGTGCGTCGAGGTGATCGCGCCGGCGCCCGGTGCCTCGGGGAAGCTCGTCGAGATGGCGGCCGAGATCGCCACGACCATCGCCGCAGAGCTGGGCGTGACGGGCGCGCTCGCCGTCGAACTCTTCGAGACCACGGATGACCGCCTCCTCGTCAACGAACTGGCCATGCGCCCCCACAACAGCGGCCACTGGTCGATCGACGGCTCGGCGACCAGCCAGTTCGAGCAGCACCTGCGCGCGGTGCTCGACCTTCCCCTCGGCCCGACCACGCTCCGCGAGCCGTGGAGCGTCATGGTCAACGTGCTCGGGGGCACCACCGAGAACCGCTACCCCGCGGCTCTTGCCGACCAGCCCGGCGCGCGCATCCACTTCTACGGCAAGGAGCCGCGGCCGGGACGCAAGGTCGGCCACGTCACGGCGGGCGGCGACGACCTCGACGACGTCGTGTTCCGGGCGCGTGCCGCAGCGGCGTTCTTTGAGGAATGACACCTACTCTTGACGGGTGACTGAACCGCTCGTTGCCGCCCCTGTGCTCGTGTCTGTGCTCATGGGCTCCGACTCCGACTGGAGCGTGATGGCCGACGCCTCCGCCGCCCTCACGGAGTTCGGGATCGCGCACGAGGTGCACGTCGTGTCTGCACACCGCACCCCCGAGAAGATGATCGCGTTCGGCCGCGAGGCCGCGGGTCGGGGCATCCGGGTGATCATCGCGGGAGCGGGCGGTGCCGCGCACCTGCCGGGCATGCTCGCCTCCGTCACGACGCTGCCGGTCATCGGTGTTCCCGTTCCCCTGGCCAAGCTCGACGGCCTCGACTCGCTGCTGTCGATCGTGCAGATGCCTGCGGGCATCCCCGTCGCCACGGTGTCCATCGGCGGCGCACGCAACGCGGGGCTCCTCGCCGCGCGCATCCTCGCCTCGGGTGACGAGGCCCTCACCGCCAAGCTCGCGGCGTTCGCCGACTCCCTCGCCGCCATGGTCGAGGAGAAGAACGCGGCCCTCAACCGTTCCCTATGAGCACGACGAGTCCTGTCCGGTATCCGGACGTGCGTGACAAGAGCGTCATGACGCGCCGCGCGTGGGTGCTCGTCATCCTCAACGTGCTCATCCCGGGTTCCGCCCAGCTCATCGCGGGCAATCGCCGGCTCGGCAGGTTCGGTGTCAGCACGACGTTCGTGCTCTGGGCGCTCGCCGTCATCGCCGCCGTGCTGTACTTCCTCGCCCGCCCGCAGTTCATCACGCTCGCGACGAACTACTTCGTGCTGTGGATCGTGCAGGCGGCGATCCTGTTCTACGCCGTGGTGTGGGTCGTGCTGACGCTCGACACCCTGCGCCTCATCCGGCTGGTGCGGGTGGGGGAGAGGGCGCGCGCCGCGGTCGCGGGCCTCGCCATCGTCGCCCTCGTGGCCGTCGGCGGGACCGCCGCGTACGGAGTGATGGTCGCCGGGGTCACCCGCGACACCGTCGGCAATGTCTTCGCCGGCCAGACCGTGGTGCCCCCGGTCAACGGCCGTTACAACTTCATGCTCCTCGGCGGCGACGCGGGGGCGGACCGTGACGGCCTGCGCCCCGACAGCATCTCGGTGGTCAGCGTCGAGGCCGACACCGGCAAGGCGACGATCATCGGCATTCCGCGCAACATGGAGTACGTGCCGTTCGTCGCGGGTTCGCCCATGCTCGCCGAGTACCCGAACGGCTACGGCACCGACGGCTGCGACGTCGATGTGTGCCTCATCAACTCGATCTACACCGAGGTCGAGCTGTACCACCCCGAGCTCTACCCCGACGCCGAGAAGAACGGAAGCAACCCGGGGATCGAGGCGATGCGGGATGCCGTCGAGGGCATGCTCGGCATCACCATCCAGTACTACGTGCTCATCGACATGCAGGGCTTCGCCGACCTCATCGACGCCCTCGGGGGAATCGTCATCGACGTTGCGGAGCGACTTCCCGTCACCGACGAGGTTGACGAGAACGGGCAGCCCTACGACCCCAACGCGTCGTGGATCGAGCCCGGCGTGCAGACCATGAACGGCAACGACGCGCTCGCCTACGCGCGCATCCGGGCAGGCACCACCGACTATGCGCGCATGGAGCGTCAGCGGCAGGTGCAGGAGGCGATCATCCAGCAGTTCGAGCCCGCGAACATCCTGAGCAAGTTCCAGGCCGTGGCGCAGGCCGGCGCGCAGGTCGTGAGCACCGACATCCCGCAGGCCGTGCTCGGGCAGTTCGTCGAGCTCGCGAGCAAGTCGCGTACGCAGGAGATCGCCACGCTCGAGCTGGTGCCGCCGGATGTCGACCCTGAGGATCCCAACTACGCGTACGTGCTCGGGCTCGTGACGGCCGCCCTGGCCATCTCGACCCCCGAGCCCAAGGACTAGCTTCCGCCAGCTATCGGCCCCGCTGCCGTGTTGTCGCCGACGGTGGGCGCCGAAGCCATCACGCTTGACGAACTCCATACACTGGGCAGGACGTCTACCCAATGTATGGAGTTCGTCAAGCGTGGTGCGGGCGGGCGGTTGTAGCTACGGCTGGGGCGGGGAGCGGCCATGCAGGACTGGTTCGAAGGCGGAGTCGCGGCCTACAGGTCGGCGTGCAGCTGCCAGACCTTCTCGGCCGAGCTGCGCCAGCTGAACGCCTTGGCCCGGTCGGATCCCGAGTATGCGAGCCGTTCGGCGAGGTCGTGATTCGAGAGCACCGAGCTGATGCCGTCGGCGAGGCGCTCGGCGTAGCCCTCGTCGTCACCGCGCTCCACGACGACTCCGGCGTCGACCGCGAGCTCGAGGAGGGCGGGGGCGTCGGAGTGCACGACGGGGGTGCCGAGCGAGAATGCCTCGAGCACGGGCATCCCGAAGCCCTCTTCGAGGTTCGGATAGGCGAACACGGTAGCGCGGTCGAGTGCGACAGCGAGGTCGTGGTCGCCGAGGGTGCCGAGCCCGCGCACGCGCCCGGCGGCGAGGCCAGCGGCGGCGACTGCGGAGAGGAGGTCGGGGTCGTCGGCGGAGGGGCCGACGATGAGCAGCGGGGTCTCGTCGATGATGCGCGGCATGGCGGCGACAAGCTGGTCGATGCCCTTGCGCGGCTCGAGGCCGCCGATCGCGAGCAGGTAGCGCTCCGGCAGGGCGAGGCGCTCGGCGCGCTCATCCGCGTCATCCGGGACGTCCACGGCCGTGCTCGCTGCGCCGCTGATGACGCGCACTCGGTCGCCGAGGTCGATGATCTCGGCGAGCTGGTCGGCCACCGCGTGGCTCGGGACGACTATCGCATCCGCATAGCGCTGGGCACGCTTGAGCATCGACTTGTTCCACGAGACGAGCCGCGGGCTAAGGGCGTCGGGGCGCGTCCAGGCGACGACATCGTGAATGGTGACGGCGATCTGGTCGCCGTCGTTGAGGCGGTCGTGGCGCGCGAGCGGTGCGAGAAGGCTCGTCGCATGAACCATGCCCTTACCCGGAAGGCGCGTGAACCCATGCTGCCAGGCCGCCTGCAGCTCCCGGCGCGCGAGTGCGGACTTGTGCAGCGCACGAAGACCGGGCAGGCGTTCCTCGATTGCTGCGTACTCGGCCTCGGTGGAGGCGGAGACGACGGCTTCCACGAAGCACCCGCGCGGCGCGGTGGCGATCAGCTCGCGTACGAGTTCTTCCGTGTAGCGGCCCACACTGCCGGGCGACGACGCGAGCATCTCGTCGATGATGACGCGGAGGGTGGTCATTGCGCTTTCAAAGCTCCCGTGCTGAATGCCGCTGCGAGCGCCTCGCGCCAGCCGCGCATGGGGTCGATCCCTGTCGCGAGCCACGCCTGGTGGCCGAGAACCGAGTACGACGGACGTGGTGCGGGGCGGACGAAGAGGGCGCTCTCGGTCGGCTTGACCCTATCAGGATCGTGGCCCGCGAGCTCGAAGACCGCGTGCGCGAAGTCGAACCAGCTTGCCTGCCCCGCGTTGGTGCCGTGGTAGATGCCGGGCGGAACGTCGGCATCGAGCATCCGGATGATCCGCTCAGCCAGATCGCCCGTCCAGGTGGGTTGCCCGACCTGGTCGGTGACCACCTCCACGGTCTCGCGCTCCGCGGCGAGGCGCAGCATGGTCTTCGCGAAGTTGCCGCCGTGCTCGCCGTACAGCCACGCCGTACGCAGGATGCGCGTGCCCGAGGGGTGGGCGGCGAGGGCCAGCACCTCGCCCTCGGCCTTGGTGCGGCCGTATGCGGATGTCGGATTCCGCGGCGCATCCTCCGCGTAGGGGGAGGTGGCGGCGCCGTCGAACACGTAGTCGGTGGAGAGCTGCACGAAGGCTGCACCGTGCGCGGCCGCGGCCAGCGCGAGGTTCTGCGCCCCCAGGGCGTTGACCGCGCGGGCCTCGGCCTCGTGTGTCTCGGCGTCGTCGACCCTCGTGTACGCGGAGGCGTTGATGACGACGTCGTAGCCTTCCACGGCGTCGAGGGCCGCGGCCGGGTCGGTCACGTCGAGTTGCGCCCGCGTGAGCCCCGTGGCCTGCCTGCCGTCGAGGGCCGCAAGGAGGTCGGTGCCGAGCATGCCTCCGGCGCCGGCAACGAGGTAGCGGGTCACAGCGCCGCGCGCGCCTTCAGCGGCTCCCACCATGCGCGATTGTCGCGGTACCACTGCACGACATCGGCGAGGCCCTGCTCGAAGGGGACGAGTGGCTCGTAGCCGAGCTCGGCCCGGATCTTGGAGATATCGACGCTGTAGCGCAGGTCGTGGCCCAGTCGGTCTTGCACGCGATCGACGTACGACCAGTCTTTGCCGGTCGCGTCGAGCAGCAGCTGGGTGAGCTCCTTGTTCGTCAGCTCGGTGCCGCCGCCGATGTTGTAGATTTCGCCCGCGCGGCCGTTCACGAGCACCATCGCGATGCCGCGCGTGTGGTCGTCGACGTGCAGCCAGTCGCGGATGTTGTTGCCCTCGCCGTAGAGCGGTACGTGCTTGTCGTCGATGAGGTTGGTGACGAACAGCGGGATGACCTTTTCGGGGAAGTGGTAAGGGCCGTAGTTGTTCGAGCACCGCGTGATCGAGAGGTTGAGGCCGTGAGTGCGGAAGTAGCTGCGCGCGAGCAGGTCGCTGCCGGCCTTCGACGCCGAGTACGGGGAGTTCGGCTCGAGCGGCCGCTGCTCGTCCCAGCTGCCCTCGGCTATCGATCCGTAGACCTCGTCGGTCGAGACGTGCACGAAGCGCTTCAGATCGTGGCGTAGCGCCGCATCGAGCAGGCGCTGGGTGCCGAGCACGTTGGTCTCGACGAAGATGCCGGAGTCGCGCACCGACCTGTCGACGTGCGACTCTGCGGCGAAGTGCACGACCGCGTCGACGCTGGGGAAGAGGGTGTCGAGCAGCTCGGCGTCGCGGATGTCGCCCTGCACGAAGCTGTATCGCGGGCTGTCGGCCACGGACGTGAGGTTCTTGAGGTTGCCCGAGTAGGTGAGTGCGTCGAGCACGACGACCTCGGCACCCTCGAGGCCGGGGTAGGCATCCTGCAGGGTGCGCCGCACGAAGTTGGAGCCGATGAATCCGGCACCGCCGGTCACGAGGATTTTCATTGCTTCCTTCACCACACGCCTATTGCTATCAAGAGTCCGATTATCCTCGCGTCACGCGGCCTGCGCCGCATCTGGCCGCACCGGCGGGCGAGCGCGAAGCGCGCACGGATGCCCGTTCCCTCGAGGAGCGCGAGCATCCCCTCGAGCCCGGCCGCTTCAGGAGGCGGTGCGACCTTGAGCGCCGCTCGCGCGTGCACGATCGCCTGCTGCCGGTGCCAGTGCTCGCGAATGAGCCTGAAGCGCGACAGCGCAGAGCCGATGCCCGTGTTCGAGCCCATGACGTTGTCGTCGTGCTGGCGGTAGTCGAGCGTCGGCTGTCCGTCGATGTGCCACGAGTAGCCGGCCCCGCGGGCGAGCGCGTAGATGAGGGAGTCGTGGAAGTCGGCGGTGCGGGCCGGCGAGGAGTCGTCGGCGAGCTGTGCGGCCACGAGTGCGGCGAGCCTGGGAGTCAAGACGAACGTGGAGCCGGGGCCGGGGCTCTCCGTGAGGTAGTCGTACCGGCGCTGCGGGAAGTCTTTCCGGATGAGCGTGCGCTCGCCCGTGGGGGAGAACGAGGTGATGCTCCCCGAGACGCCGTCGTGGCTGCCCTCCCGCAGGAGTCGGACGTGCCGCGCCAGCTTGCCCTGCAGCCAGATGTCGTCCTGGTCGCTGAACGCGAGGTAGCCGTCGGCGGGCGCGGGGACGAGCCCGATGAGCCGATAGAAGTTGGGGGCGGAGCCTCCCGACGACCCCATCGGCGGCAGTACCGTCACACGAGGGTCGGCGGCGGATTGCTCGACGAGCCACTCGCGCGTGCCATCCGTCGACTCGTCATCGAGTGCCACGACGCGCACGCGCACGCCCTCCTGGTCGAGGATGCTCGCGAGCTGCTCCGGGAGCCAGCGCCGACCGTTGTAGGTTGCGAGAAGTACGACGACCTCGGGCAACTCGGGGGCGGGGGGCATGGTCAGCAATTGTAGCCTTGGGGCATGGCCACCCCCACGATCTCCGTTGCGCTGTGCACGCACAACGGCGCGCGGTACGTGCGTGAGCAGGTCGAGAGCATCCTGCGCCAGACGTATCCGGTCACCGAGATCGTGCTGTCGGACGACGCGTCGACGGATGACACCGTTGCCGTCGTCGAGTCGGCAGTGGCGGGCTCGGGCGTCGCGTTGGTGGTCATCCGCAACTCGCCGGCCCTCGGTGTGGTCGCCAACTTCGAGCAGGCGACGGCCGCGTGCACGGGGGACTACATCGCGCTGTGCGACCAGGACGACGTGTGGATGCCCTCCAAACTCGCCGAGCTCGTCGGGTCGCTCATCGCCGGGGCGATGCTCGTACACAGCGACGCCGTGCTCGTCGATCAGTACCTCGTACCCGTGGGAGCACTCCTCGACAGCCTCGAGGCGACGCCGGCCGAGCGACGCGAACTCACCGACGGCCGCAGCTACAGCACCTTCCTGCGGCGCAACCTCGTAACAGGGGCCACTGTGCTCTTCAGGCGGGAGTTGCTGGAGTCGGCGCGGCCGTTCCCGAGGTCGTGGGTTCACGACGAGTGGCTCGCGATCGTGGCCGCCGCGCAGGGCTTCACGCACCTCCATTGGTTGCCGCTCATCCAGTACCGCCAGCACGGCGGCAACCAGATCGGCGCCGTGAAGCCCACCCTCGGCTACAAGATCGGCAAGCTGCTCGAGCCCCGCACAAATCGCAACGCTTCGCTCGTCGAGCGCGCCACGGCGCTTGTCGAGCGCCTCGAGACCCTCGACATCGCCCCCGACCGCCTCGCACTCGCGCGCGGCAAACTCGCCCACGAGCGGTCGCGCAACAGCCTCCCCCGCGTGCGGCTGCTGCGGGTTCCCCCTATCGTCGCGGCGGTGATCGCCGGGCGCTACTCGCGCTTCAGCCGGGGGCTCATGGATGCAGCGCGCGACCTGCTCCAGCCAGCAGGCTGACCCGCTCACGTTAGGATCGAGCGTGCAGATTCGAGAGCTCTCCGTGGCGGGCGCGTGGGAGATCACCCCCGTGACATGGCGTGACGACCGCGGCGTGTTCCTCGAATCCTTCCGGCACGACACCCTCGAGGCCGCTACCGGCCGCCGGTTCGACCTGCGCCAGGGCAACACCTCCGTCTCGCGCCGGGGTGTTGTGCGGGGCATCCACTTCGCCGACACGCCCCCCGGCCAGGCGAAGTACGTCTCGGTCGCCCACGGTGCCGGCGTCGACTTCGTCGTCGACATCCGCGTGGGCTCGCCCACCTTCGGCCAGTGGGACTCGGTTGTCCTCGACAGCGAGACCCGCCGATCCGTATTCCTCTCCGAGGGGCTCGGCCACGCGTTCGCCGCCCTCACGGATGACGCGACCCTGACCTACCTCGTGAGCTCGACGTACAACCCGGCCGCGGAGCACGACCTCAACGTCCTCGACCCCGAGATCGGGCTCGTCTTCCCGCCCGAGCTCGGCGAGCCCATCCTGAGCCCGAAGGATCTTGCGGCCCCCACCCTCGCCGAGCTGCTCGCGGCCGGCGCGCTTCCCGACTTCGCCGAGCTCACGGCCCACTACACGAAGAACGAGGCCTGACATGCGCGGCATCATCCTCGCCGGCGGCAGCGGCACACGACTGTGGCCCATCACCAAGGGCATCTCCAAGCAGCTCATGCCCATCTATGACAAGCCGATGATCTACTACCCCCTGTCGACACTCATGACCGCGGGCATCAACGAGATCCTGATCATCACGACACCGGATGACCAGCCGCAGTTCCAGCGGCTGCTGGGTGACGGCAGCGACTTGGGCATCAGCCTGAGCTACGCCACCCAGCCGAGCCCGGACGGCCTCGCTCAGGCGTTCATCATCGGCGAGGACTTCATCGGCGACGAGAAGGTCGCCCTCGTGCTGGGCGACAACATCTTCCACGGCGCCGGTCTCGGCTCGAACCTGCGCGGTGGCACCGACATCGACGGTGCGCTCATCTTCGCGTACCAGGTGCGCAACCCGCGCGCGTATGGCGTCGTCGAGTTCGACGCCGACTTCAAGGCCATCTCCATCGAGGAGAAGCCCGAGAAGCCCAAGAGCAGTTACGCCGTGCCCGGCCTGTACTTCTACGACAACAGCGTCATCGAGATCGCCAAGTCGATCACGCCCAGCGCTCGCGGTGAGCTCGAGATCTCCACGGTCAACGAGCACTACCTCGACCGCGGCCAGCTGCAGGTCACGGTGCTCGACCGCGGCACCGCGTGGCTCGACACCGGGACGTTCGAGTCGATGATCCAGGCCACAGAGTTCGTGCGCGTCATCGAGGACCGTCAGGGTTTCAAGATCGGCTGCCTCGAAGAGATCGCCTGGCGGGCCGGCTGGATCGACGACGCGAAGCTCGCGGCGCTCGCCGCCCCGCTCACCAAGAGCGGGTACGGCACGTACCTCACCGGGTTGCTCGAGGGCGCCTGAGTGGGTGCCGCCGCCAACGCCTGGCTGATCCTGCGCCAGAAGGGTCCGCTCGCCTTCCTCGGCAAGGTGGTCGAGCACCTGCAGGGGCCGGGCGCCGCTACCTCGCTCGTGGCGTACGACGATGCGCGCTCGGTGGACTGGAGCGTGGTGCATCCGGCGGTCGCCCACCCCGTCGCGCTGCCCGAGGGGCCGCTCACCGTCGCGTGGATCATGTCGCCCCCCGGCGAGGGCAGCGGCGGCCATCAGAACATCTTCCGCTTCATCCGATACCTCGAGGGCGCCGGGCACCGGGTCAAGATCTACCTCTACAGCACGGGTGATGTGTACACCGTCGCCCAGATCAGGGCGCGCGTCTCATCGGGGTCGTACCCGTCGGTCGCCGCGTCGATCGAGGAGTACCCGGCATCCGGGATCTCGGCCGATGTCGACGTGCTCGTGGCAACCGGGTGGGAGACCGCCTACCCCGCCTGGCGGGATGCCTCGCCCGCGCGCCGCCTCTACTTCGTGCAGGACTACGAGCCGTACTTCTATGGCGTGGGCACCGACTCGGTGCTGGCCTCGAACACCTACCGCTTCGGATTCTCCGGAATCACCGCGGGCAACTGGCTGAAGACGAAGCTCGCCGACGAGTACGGCATGCCCACGCGCTCGTACGAGTTCAGCGCCGACCGCGACGACTACAGCCTCGTCAACACGGGCCCCCGCAAGGAGATCTTCTTCTACGCGCGCCCCGGCACGACCCGCAGGGGCTACGAGCTCGGCATCATGACGCTCGACAACTTCGCGCGCGAGCGCCCCGACTACGTGATCAACCTCGCGGGGTGGGATGTCAGCCGCTACCCCATCCCGTTCCCGTACGTGAACCTCGGAACGCTGCCCGTGGGCAAGCTCAACGAGCTGTACAACCGATGCGCCGCGGGCCTCGTCCTGTCGCTCACCAACATGTCGCTGCTGCCTCTGGAGCTGCTCGCGGCCGGGGTCATCCCCGTGGTCAACGACGCCCCGAACAACACCATGGTGTCGTCGAACCCGTTCATCGAGTACACGCCAGCATCCCCGCGGGCGCTCGCCGATCGGCTCATCGCCGTGGTCGATCGAGCCGACCTGCCCGAGCACTCGCGCAAGGCGGCGCAGAGCATCGGCACGGAGGGCTGGGATGGCTCCGGCCGCCAGTTCATCGCCGCATTTGAGGACATCGTGCGTGGCTGAGTGCATTGTGATCGGGGCGAACGGATTCCTCGGCTCGAGCCTCACTGACGAACTCATGCGCCGCGGGCACTCCGTCACGGCCTTCGACAGGTTCTCGGGCGCGCCCAGGTTCGCGAGCTCGCCCACGATCGTCAGCGGGGACTTCCTCGATCGCGGTGCCGTCGCGGCAGCCGTCGCGGGGCACGAGATCGTGTTCCACTTCCTCTCCACCACGACGCCGGCCACGGCCGACGAGCACCCGGCACGGGATGCGCGCGACAACCTGGCGCCGAGCATCGACCTGTTCTCCGCCTGCGTCGAGGCTGGTGTGCGGCGCGTGGTGTTCGCCTCCACGGGTGGCGCCATCTACGGGGAGAAGGCCGAGCACCTGCTCACCGAGGAGCTCACGCCGGAGCCCATCTCGCCCTACGCGATCGGCAAGCTCGCGATCGAGGGCTATCTCGCGTACTTCCGCCGCAAGCACGGGCTCGAGTCCACCTCGTTCCGCATCTCGAACCCGTACGGCCCGCGGCAACGGTCGCTCCAGGCCCAGGGGGTCATCCCGACCTTCCTCGCGAGGGCGGCGGCGGGGCAGTCCGTTCCCGTCTGGGGCGATGGCTCGTCCGTGCGCGACTACGTGTACGTCGACGACGCCATCCGGATGATCGTCGACACCCTCGACGCGACGCCGCAGCACCCCGTCTACAACATCGGCAGCGGGGTCGGCACGAGCCTCACCGAGTTGCTCGCCATCATCGGCGACGTGACGGGGACGCGCCCGGAGATCGAGTACCGTCCGGAGCCCGCGACCTTCGTGCACCGCTCCGTGCTCGACACCTCGCGCTACCGTGGGGAGTTCGGCGCCACGCCCGTGCGCACGCTCCGCGACGGCATCGGCTCGACGTTCAGGGAAGGACGGGGCGCATGAGCCCGTTGGCGACTGTCGCGATACTCACGTGGAACGGCGAGGAGTACCTGCGCGACATCCTCACGGCCCTTCGCACGCAGCAGGTGGACGGCGAGGTCGAGGTGCTCGTCATCGACTCGGGCTCCACGGATGCGACGCTCGCGATCATCGCTGACTTCCCCGAGGTGCGCCTGCACCAAATCCCCAATAGCGAGTTCGGGCACGGCAAGACCCGCAACCTCGCTGCGCAGCTCGCGACGGGCGAGTTCGTCGTCTACCTCACGCACGACGCCGTTCCTGCTGACGACTTCTGGCTCGCCGGCATGCTCGCGCCGTTCGAGCTCTTCCCGCGGGTGGTCGGGGTCGTCGGGCGCCAGATTCCCCGGCCGCAGTGTTTCCCGCTGTTGAAGTACGAGATCCGCCGGGTGTTCGAGACCCAGGGTGCCGAGTTCGCGACGACGATCTCCTACGAGGATCCGGCGTTCCAGCGGCACCCGCACTACGGTCCGCCCGCGCGCTTCTACTCCGACGTCAACTCCGCGGCACGCCGCCGGTACCTGCTCGACGAGGTGCCCTACCAGGACGTGTCGTACGCGGAAGACCAGCTCTTCGCGCAGGAGTTCATGCGCAAGGGCGGCTTCAAGGCGTACGCGCCCTGGGGTGCCGTGGTGCACTCCAACGACCTCACCTACGGCGAGTACAAGAAGCGCCTCTTCGACGAGATCGTGGGGCTGCGACTCGCCGGCGCCCCCGTGCCGCCCGCGTCGCACGGCTTCCGCGCGTTCGTGCGCGCCGTGGTGCTCGACCCCGCCGACATCCTGCAGGACCATGACTACTCGGCAGCGCGCAAGCTGTACTGGTTGATCGTGAATCCCTTCTTCCACCTGGCGAAGCACCGTGCGGGCAAGCGCGCCCGCCGGATCGACCTCTCCCATCCGAAGCTGGCGTCGATGTCCCTCGAGGCCCAGCGCAAGGCCGGTTGAACCGCCGTTACACTGTCCTGACACCTGAAACTGAACTGAGCGGATAGCGGCATGCCCGAAAACACCGGCACGAAGCGTGCGATGATCACCGGAATCACCGGGCAGGACGGCTCCTACCTGGCTGAGATCCTCCTCGCCAAGGGCTACGAGGTCCACGGACTCATCCGTCGCGCATCGACTTTCAACACCGTGCGCATCGACCACCTGTACCACGACCCGCACGACACCGGCGCGCAGCTCTTCCTGCACTACTCCGACCTCGCCGACGGCTCGCGCCTCTCGTCGCTCATGAGCGAGATCGCGCCCGACGAGGTCTACCACCTCGGTGCACAGTCGCACGTGCGTGTCTCGTTCGACGAGCCCGAGTACACGGGTGACGTGACCGGCCTCGGCACGATCCGACTCCTCGAGGCCATCCGCCAGACCGAGGTACCTGCCCGCTTCTACCAGGCGTCGAGCTCCGAGATGTTCGGCGCGACGCCGCCGCCGCAGGGCGAGGACACACCCTTCTACCCGCGCTCGCCGTACGGCGCCGCGAAGGTCTACGCCTACTGGGTTGCCCGCAACTACCGCGAGGCGTACGGGCTGTTCGCCGTCAACGGCATTCTCTTCAACCACGAGAGCCCCCGCCGCGGCCAGACCTTCGTAACGCACAAGATCACGCAGGCGGTCGCCCGCATCAAGTCGGGCCTGCAGAAGGAGCTCTACCTCGGCAACCTCGACGCCCGCCGCGACTGGGGCTATGCGCCCGAGTACGTGCACGCGATGTGGCAGATGCTCCAGCAGGACGAGGCCACCGACTACGTCGTGGGCACCGGCACTGACTACAGCGTCGAAGACTTCGTGCGCTTCTCGTTCGAGCACGCCGGTCTCGACTGGAAAGATTTCGTCAAGACGGATGAGCGCTACCTGCGTCCCACGGAGGTCGACTCCCTCGTGGGCGACGCGTCGAAGGCGTTCAACGACTTCGGCTGGAAGGCGACCGTTCACCCCGAGCAGCTCGCGCACATCATGGTCGACCACGACCTCGCCGAGATCCAGAACAACGGCCACGTCGTCGACGTCCCGCAGGTCGCGCCGTGGATCTAGCGTGACCGCGTCACGCACGGCGGTCGTCGTCCCCACCCTGGGGCAGCGCCCGGAGTACCTCGGCCAGTCGCTTGCGTCCATCCGCGCGGCCGGCGAGGCGTACATCCTGATCGTCGCTCCGACCTCGTTCGACGCGGCGCCCCTTCTCGCGGCGGGCCTCGCCGACGAGAAGCTCGACGAGACCGGACGCTCGCTGCCCGCCGCCATCGAGCAGGGCTTCGCCGCCCTTCCCGACTCGGTGGAGTACATGTCGTGGCTCGGTGATGATGACTTGCTCGCGCCGGGGTCGCTGGTTGTCACGGGCGACTTCCTCGACGGGCATCCGCGCACATCAGCCGTGTACGGCCGCTGCGACTACATCGACGAGAAGAACCGGCTCGTGTGGTCGAACAAGTCGGGCGCGTGGGCAGCGCCGCTGCTGCGCATCGGCCCCGACCTCATTCCGCAGCCCGGGTCCCTCTTCCGCCGGTCCTCGTACCTGAAGACCGCGGGGCTGCGCACCGACCTCGGGTGGGCCTTCGACCTGGATATCTTCCTTCAGCTCGCGAACGTCGGGAAGCTCTCCTACGTGCGTCGCACCCTCGCGTCGTTCCGCTGGCACGCCGATTCGCTCTCCGTGGGCCAGCGGCGCGACTCCGTGCGCGAGGCGAGCCAGGTCCGCAGGGAATACCTGCCGGCCTTGCTGCGTCCTATCTCAGGGCTGTGGGAACGGCCCGTCCAATGGGCGACGTACCGCGCCGGCGACGTCGTGATCAGGGAGGCAAAAGAGTGAGCAAGCCACTCGTGTACGTAGCAGGCCACCGCGGTCTCGTGGGGTCCGCCATCGCGCGCCACATCGAGGCCAAGGGCGAGCAGGAGTGGGTGGGCCGCACGCGCTCCGAGCTCGACCTGCTCGACCGGCGCGCCGTCTTCGATTTCGTGAGTGCGACAAAGCCCGACGCGATAGTCGTCGCCGCCGCGAAGGTCGGCGGCATCAAGGCCAACTCCACGTACCCCGTGGAGTTCCTCACCGAGAACGTGCAGCTGCAGTCGAACCTCATGGATGCCGCGCACGCCGCCGACGTGCCGCGGCTGTTGTTCCTCGGATCCTCGTGCATCTACCCCAAGTTCGCGGAGCAGCCGATCCGCGAGGACTCGTTGCTCACGGGAGCGCTCGAGCCCACGAACGATGCGTATGCGATTGCCAAGATCGCGGGCATCCGGCTCGCCGATGCCTACCGCTCGCAGTACGGGCGCGACTGGATCTCGGCGATGCCGACGAACATTTACGGCCCCGGTGACAACTTCGACCTTGAGACGTCGCACGTGCTGCCGGCGCTCATCCACCGCTTCCACGATGCCAAGACGAGCGGCGCGAAAGACATCACGCTGTGGGGCACCGGCAGCGCGCTGCGCGAGTTTCTGCACGCCGACGACCTCGCCGAGGCCTCGCTGCATCTCCTGGAGAGCTACCACGAGCCCGGACCCATCAACGTGGGATTCGGCGAGGAGATCTCGATCCGCGACCTCGCCGGCGTCATCGCCGAGGTCGTGGGCTTCGAGGGCGAACTGAGATGGGACCCGAGTAAGCCCGACGGTACTCCGCGCAAGATTCTCGACTCGAGCCGAGTGCGTGCGCTCGGCTGGGAACCGAAGGTGGCGCTGCGGGAGGGCATCACCCACGCCTACGAGTGGTTCCTCGCTAACCGGTAGTCTTGGGCCGTGCCGTTGAAGACCCTGATCGCTATCCCCGCGTTCAACGAAGAGGCGTCGATCGGCGCCGTGATCGCCGATCTCGCCGGTCATCACCCGCTGGATCACGTCATCGTCATCGACGACGGTTCGAGGGATGCGACATCCCGCATCGCCCGTGAGGCCGGTGTGCGCGTGCTCAGGCACGCCGTCAACTTGGGCGTGGGCGCGGCCATGGGCACGGCCTTCAAGTTCGCCGCCCGGCACGGCTACGAGGCGATGGTGCAGCTGGACGCCGACGGCCAGCACCGCCCCGAGTTTCTCGCGGCGCTGCTCGAGGGCGTGGGGACCGCCGACATCGTCGTGGGCAGCCGTTTTGCCGCTGGTGGCAGCTTCCGCTCTACGTGGGCGCGGCGCAACGTGCAGCGGGTCATCGCGTGGACGGTCTCCGCGTACGCGCGCACACGTCTCACCGATGCGACATCCGGATTCCGCGTGAGTGGCCCCCGCGCGATCCAGCTCTTCTCCGAGCACTACCCGGTCGAGTTCCTGGGCGACACCGTCGAGTCGATAGTGCTCGCCTCGCGCCACGGCCTGACGGTGCGCGAGATCCCCGTCGTCATGAACGAGCGGGCGGGCGGGCTCCCCTCGCAGTCCATATTCCGGGCGACCCTCTACACGGGCCGCATCCTGCTCATCCTCATCCTCGCCGGGTTCCGCAGCTCCCCGCCGAGTATCGCTGCGGCCAAGAAGCGTGCGAAGAAGGTGGCGGCACAGTGAACCCCCAGATCCTCGCCATCGTGCTCTCGGTGGTCATCTTCATCGTGGTGCTCGTGCTGCTGCGCTTCTACGTGCTACCCGAGAAGTACGCGGTCATCTGGCTGGGCGCGGCGGTCGTGGCGATCGTGCTCTCGGTCTTCCCCGGCATTCTCGACGTCGTCGCTCGCTTCTTCGGCATTGCGCAACCCATCAACCTGCTCTTCGTGGCGGGGTTCTTCATCGTGCTGCTGCTGCTCATGCAGCTGAGTCTCGAGCTTGCGCGCACACGCGACGAACTGCGGAAGGTCGTGCAGAGCCTCGCGATCGACGTGGAAGAGAACTCGCACAACGATGACTGATCTCGCGACGCGGGTGAGGTCGTGGCGATCGCGCGTCCGGCTCATCCACCTGGCACCCCTGCTCGCGCTCATCGCCCTCTCGGCGTGGATCTTCGCGTCGCCGATCGGCTCGTCGCCCGACGACGACTTCCACCTCACGAGCACGTGGTGTGCGAACGGTCTGCGCACCGACCTGTGCGAATCCGGGCCGACCCCCGCCGAGCGCGTGGTGGCGCCCGTGCTGCTGCACGCCAACTGCTACGCGTACCATCCCGAGTCGTCCGCAGCATGCCAAGACGAGTACCTCGCCCTCGACCCCGAGCCGAGCGTGGTGACCGACCGCGGAAGCTTCGAGAACAACTATCCGCCCGTCTATTACTTCACGATGAACACGTTCGCGAGCCACGACCTGCAGGTCTCGGCGCTCGTCATGCGGTTCGTCAACGTCGTGCTCTTCCTCGGCATCACTATCGCCCTGTACCTCCTGCTCCCCGTCACACGGCGGGACAGCCTCCTCTGGGGATGGGTGATCACGATGGTGCCGCTCGGCATGTTCCTCGTGGCGTCGAACAATCCGAGCTCGTGGGCGATCATCGGGGTGGGCTCCTCATGGCTCGCCGCGGTGGGGTTCTTCGAGACATCCGGACGGCGACGCATAGCGCTGGGCGCACTGACGGCGCTCACCGTGGTCATGGCGGCCGGAGCGCGCGGCGATGCAGCCCTCTACTCGGTGATCGGCCTCGCGGTGGCGTGCGTGCTCACCCTGCGGCGCGAACGCGCCTGGCTGCTCTCCGCGCTGCTGCCCGTCGCTCTCTCCATCGTCGCGGTGCTGTTCTTCCTCTCCTCCCGGCAGTCGACGGTGGCCGTCTCCGGCCTCAACAACGACAGCGCGGCAGATGTCCCGCTCGACGGCTTCGGTCGTGTCGCGTACAACCTGCTCAACATGCAGTCGCTCTGGGCCGGGATATTCGGAAGCTGGGGCCTCGGTTGGCTCGACGTTACCCTCCCCGCGATCGTGTACCTCGGCGGTCTCGCCGTGTTCATCGCCATAGCGTTCAAGGGCATCGGAATCCACACGCGCCGCAAGACCGCGATCCTCGTGGGCCTCGGCCTCATCCTCTGGCTGCTGCCCGCCTACGTACTGTTCCGCGGCAACAACGTCGTGGGCGAGAACGTGCAGCCGCGCTACCTGCTGCCGCTCATCATCATCGTCGCGGGAGTTGCGGTGTTCGGGTTCGCCGGCCGCGCCGTGCGTCTCGGCGGCTTCCAGCAGTTCTTCATCATCCTCACCCTGGGTATGGCCGAGTCGCTCGCCCTGCACGTCAACCTGCGCCGCTACATCACGGGGATCAACGACCAGGGATTCAACCTCGACTCCGGGCCGACGTGGTGGTGGGACGGCCTTCCGCTCTCGCCGATGGGCCTGTGGTTCGTCGGCTCGGCCGCCTTCACCGCCCTGCTCTTCGTCCTCGTCCGCCAGTTCGGAAGGCACCATGACCTCGCCCAGTGACCTCGTCCCGTTCAACGACCTCTCGCGCACGCCGCCCGAGGTCCTCGCCGACATCCAGTCCGCGATCTCCCGCGTCGTCGCGAGCGGCTGGTACGTCATGGGTCCGGAGCACGACGGTTTCGAGGCGGAGCTCGGCGCCTACCTCGGCGCCCGGCACGTCGTGGGACTCGGCAACGGCACGGATGCCCTCGAGCTGGCCCTCGCAGCGGTCGGCGTCGTTCGCGGTGACGCCGTGGTGACCATCGCCAACGCGGGCGCCTACTCGACGATCGCCCTGCGCCTGCTCGGCGCGCACCCCGTGTTCGCCGACATCGACCCCGCCACGCTACTCATGACGCCGGCCACCTTCCAAGCGGCCCTCGACGGCCTCGCCGAGGCCCCGCGCGCCGTAGTGGTCACGCACCTCTACGGTGCCATGGCCGACGTCGCGGGTATCGTCGCCGTCGCGCGAGCCCACGGCATCGCCATCGTGGAAGACTGCGCGCAGTCGATCGGTGCCTCGAGCAACGGCACCAAGGCCGGCCTGTTCGGGGATGTCGGCACCACGAGTTTCTACCCCACCAAGAACCTGGGTGCGCTCGGCGACGGCGGTGCAGTGTTCACGAACAACGAGGAGATCGCCACAGCCGTGCGGCGCATGCGTCAGTACGGCTGGGTGTCCAAGTACGACATCGGCTTCGATCACGGCCGCAACAGCCGACTCGACGAGATGCAGGCGGCGATCCTGCGGGTCAAGTTGCCACTGCTCGACCGGGGGAACGAGCGCCGGCGCGAGATCCATTCCGCGTACGAGGCGGCCTCGCCGCGCATGGTCAACCGCGCATCGGAGTCGTTCATCGGCCACCTCGCGGTGGCGACTGCCGCCGACCGCGACGCTGCTCGGGCATCCCTGCGCGCGGCCGGTGTCGCTACCGACGTGCACTACCCGATTCCGGACCACCACCAGCAGTTTCCGACCGAGCGCCCTGCGCCCGTCTCGCTGCCCGTCACCGAGGCGGCCTCGGGTACGGTGTTCTCCGTGCCTATGTTCCCCGAGCTCACCGACGCCGAGGTCGAGCGCGTGAGCGCGGCTCTCGCGGCCCTGCCGGATGACCGTGGCTGACGTCGGCTCGGTCCGCGGAGTCTCCGTCGTCGACCTCTCGTCGATAGTGCGCGAGAACGGGTCGCTCGTCGTGGGCGAGCATCCCCACCAGCTGCCCTTCACCGTCGAGCGCATCTTCACGCTCTTCGACATCCCGGAGGGCGAGGTCAGGGGCACGCACGCGCACCGGCAGTGCGAGCAGTTCCTCATCTGCCAGCGCGGTTCGGTCACAGCCGTCGTCGACGACGGCGTACATCGTGAAGAGGTGGTTCTCGACAAGCCGCACGTCGGGCTGTACATGCCGGCGCTCACGTGGGGCACGCAGTACAAGTACTCGGCAGACGCCGTTCTCCTCGTTCTCGCGTCGGACCCGTACGACGCCGACGACTATATCCACGACTACGAGGAGTTCAAGGGGTTGTCCGATGCTGCTTTCAACGGGCAGGCTGGACTAGCAGAAGAAACCCCCGCCTGAACGACGGAGTGATCCCATGGCCCTGATGTCGCGACTCGTCGCCATCGCCTCGCAGTCCTTTCCGAAGCTCTCCCGCCGCGTGCTCGCCTCGGCGGGCTACACGCTCGACCTCGACTCCTTCGGGTCCGACGCCTTCCGGGTGTGGGACCGTGCGACCGCGCAGCGGCAGGACCGCGCCTGGACGCCGCTCGTGCGGCAGGCGGTCGCAGGGCATCCGCGCGAGGACATCGCCGCCCTGTGGCTGGCCCTCGACGTTCTCGACCCTGACGGGCGGATCCTCGAGGTCGGCTGCGGTGGCGGATACAACTCGGAGCTCATCGCGCACCGCGCTCCCGGCCTCGCGTACACGGGCATCGACCTCTCCGCCTCCATGGTGGAGATCTCGCGGGAGAAGTACCCGCAGCGCGACTTCCGGGTGGCCAGCGCTACGGCACTGCCCTTCGACGACGACTCGTTCGAGACTGTGCTGGATGGGGTCGCCCTGCTGCACATCCCCGACTGGCGCTCGGCGATCCGGGAGTACGCGCGGGTCGCGTCGCGCGCGGTCATCCTGCACGGAGTCACCCTCACCGAGGGCGAAAGCATCACGTTCGCGAAGTACGCCTACGGTCAGCCCTCGCGCGAACTCGTGTTCCGGCGGGCGGAGTTGCTCGAGGAGTGCACGAAGCACGGGCTCACACTGCGGGCGTCGTATCCGGGGGACGACTACGACCTCGAGGAGTATCTCGGTGTGCCGTCGGTCTCCGAGACCTGGGTGCTCAGTACCTAGTGTGAGGCGCGGATGGCCGTGCGTGTGACGACGGCGAGGCGGTTGAGCACGCCGCGCTGGGCGCGGAACAGCAGGCCTCGCAGCCCGGTACCACGGCTCGCCACGGCCGTGTGCGGGATGAGCGGACTCGCCTCGACCACCGCCGTGGTGCGCTCGAGTTCGCGCACGTACGGCTCGTAGGCGCCCTCGCGCAGGGCGCGACCCATGAGGGTCCGGTAGACGAGCTGGCTCGAGATCCACCATCGGCCCACCGACTTGAGCCCGTGGAAGTGGAAGAACACGAGTGGGTCGCCATCGACGCTCACGCGGTCGCCGTCGATCGTGATGGCGGAACTCGCGGTGTTCCAGGGCGCGAGGTTGAGCCCGTGCGGCTCGAGCACCGACACGCCCTCGAAGTCCTGGGGGAACCAGTCGAGGTAGCCCTGGTCGGCGTAGCGGCCGGCATCCGGGGTATCGCGGCACCAGTCGAGGGTGCTGCGCCCCCACCAGTCCAGGCAGGTCCGCCCGCGCTCGTCGTCGCGGAAGCCCACCCAGCCCACGTTGAAGCGGCCGTACTTCGCAAGCCCCTTCTCGAGCGAGGCGGGGTAGCGGTGCTCGATGATGCCGACCGAGCCGTCGCCCATCGCGTCGAACACGAGCTGCGGGTCGTCGAAGAAGTACAGGTCGGCGTCGAGGTAGACGACGGATGTGGGCTCCGAGTACCTGTCCATGACCCAGCGCACGAGCAGCGGCGTCGTCGTGAAGTAGCCCTCCATGCGCGAGCGACCCGCGCGGACGCCCGCGAGCTCCGGCACGGACTCCTCGAGGTCATCCACCGTCAGCACGTGCACGCCGTCGATCGCTGCATCGTCGAGGTAATCCTTCGCGGCGGCGTCGAGGGCCATGATCCACACGGGGGAGTGGTCGCCGTGCCGACGCAGCGATTCGATGAGGGCGAGGCCGCGGGCGAGGTAGCCGCTGTCGAAGTACGTGCAGTACGCGTGCGGCTGGGGTGTCGTCATTGCTCTTCGAACGACATGAGCTTGACGTACTCCGCCACCATCGGCACGGTCTTGCGCAGCGCGCTGAACTTGCCAGAGGCGCTGATCGAACCGGCCTCGACGACGTGCACGGCATCAGAGTGCTGCACGGTCGACAGGCGATGCGCGATGATGATGACCGTCACGCCCTTGCCGAGCTTGCCGAGGCTCTCGGAGATGAAGGCCTCGGAGCCCGCGTCGAGCGCGCTCGTGGCCTCGTCGAGGATGAGGAGCTTCGGCCGCGTGTACAGGGCGCGGGCGAGGCCCAGCCGCTGGATCTGCCCGCCGCTCAGGGCATCGGCCTGCTTGCCCACCGAGGTCTTCACGCCCTCCGGCAGGGTGGCCATGAATTCCTCGAGGTAGGCCGACTTCACGACCTCGGCCACCCGTTCGTAGTCGATGTCGGCCGAGTCGACACCGAGCGCGATGTTCTCGGCGATGGTGCCGGAGACGAGCCCCGGCTTCTGCGGCACGTACGAGATGAGGCCCGGATGCGCGACCCGCAGTGCTGCGGGCTCGACGCCGCCGATGGTGACGGTACCCGAGTCGGGGCTGACGAGCCCGAGCAGCAGGTCGACGATCGTCGTCTTGCCGGCGCCGGACGGACCGATGAACGCGATGTGCTGGCCGCCCTCGATGTCGAGGGTGATGTTCGTGAGGGTGGGGCCGTCATTGCCCGGGTACGTGAAGTTCGCGTTGGTGACGGCGACGGCGAGGCCGCCGTTCTTCGCGAACGTCACCTCGGGGATGGGCTGGGCCTTGACCTGTGCGGCGAGCGCGGTGGCCGCGGCCGCCTCGACGAGGAGACCCTGTGCGAGTTTCGCCTGTTCGACGTGGTTCTTCATCTGCGCGACGGCGCTCTGAAGGGGCAGCAGCGACGCCATGATGCGCACGCCACCCGTGAGGAACACGCCGATCGTGACGAGGCCGGTGGCGAGCTGGCCGCTCAGGAACAGGATGCCGACGGCGAGCACGACGCCCAGGATGAGCGCGGTCTCGACGACGTAGCGCGGCATCCCGCCGAGGAAGGCCATGATGCCGCCGCTGTGCGAGACGCGGGCACGGGAGATCGAGAACCGCTCGATGAAGAGATCCTGCTTGGAGAGCACCGAGATCTCGCGGAAGGTGTCGAGCGTGTCGTTGACCGCCCCCGTGCTCTCGATGGTGCCCTCGGTGGCGTCGCGGCCCGCGCGCTTGAGGCTGTGGCCGATGACGATCTGGATGAGCACGATGACGCCGGCGAAGTAGATGGTGACACCGACGGCGGCGAGCGGGTTGACGACGACGAACGTCGCGCCCACGAGCAGGAGCAGCACGCCCTCGGTGATGAGGGTGGCGACACTGTTGAGCAGTCCCGTGAACGCGTACACGGTGGATCCGGTGACCGCCCACTGCACCTCGGCCTTGGAGAACCTCTGCACCTCGGCGAGAGAGCCGCGCAGCAGGAAGTTGGCGATCTTTGTCGCGTTGCCCGACTCGACCTTGGCGATGAACGACGTCACGCGCTTCGAGAGTGAGACGGCGATGACGGCTTTGACAGCGAAGACGCCGAGCACTCCGACCACGAGCAGCAGCAGCCCCTGCTCGGTGAACTGGGGCAGTTCGAACCCGAGCAGCTTCGTGGGCTCGGCGCTCTTGTCGCCGAGCTGGGTCGAGCCGATGGCAGCGAGGAGGCCGATGAGGGCGATGCCGAAGACATCGAGCAGGCCGGAGAGCGCGCGCAGGGTCACGAGGGCGAAGTAGGTGAAGCGCTCGCGTCTGGTGAGGAAACTCAGCGACAGGCGTATGGAGGCAAGCATGGCGTCAAGCTTACGGCCCCGCTCATGGGCCGGATGTCGGCGTCAGAGTCGCTCGATGTTGCTTCCCGTGAACTTGCCGGTCGCATCCAGGATGGACGCGCTCGACTCGGTGATCACTCCCGCGGATGCCAGGTACTCGCCGTGCGCCTGCACGATGATCGCCGCATCCGCACCCTGCAGGCCCGCGGCGAGGTCGGTCACGCGCTCGACCTCGACGCCCTCCACGGTCCAGCCGTCCACGTAGGGGTCGTGGTACTTGAGGATGCAACCCATGTCGATGAGGCGCTTGGCGAGCGGGACCGCCGGCGATTCGCGGCGGTCGGAGATGTTCGCCTTGTAGGTGACGCCCATGAGCACCACAGTCGAGCCGCGTACGGCCTTCGAGTTGTTGTTCAGGAGGTCCTGCAGGCGGCGGCTCACGTACGGCGGCATGCCGTTGTTGATCTCCTCGGCGAGCTCCACGAAGCGGAACGGTCGGTCGAGGTCTGCACGCACCTTGTAGGCGAGGTAGTTGGGGTCGATGGGGATGCAGTGGCCGCCCACGCCGGCACTGGGCGAGAACGACTGGAAACCGAACGGCTTCGTCTTGGCGAGCGCGATAACATCCCAGATGTCGATGCCCATGGCGAAGCAGAACTGGGCCATCTCGTTGACGAGGGCGATGTTGACGTGGCGGTACGTGTTCTCGAGGAGCTTGGCGGTCTCGGCCTCGCGAGTGCCCTTCGCGCGCACAACCTGCTCGATGAACTGCTCGTAGAAGGCGACGGCCTTCTCTGTCGACTCGGGCGTGACGCCGCCGACCACCTTGGGCGTGTTCGTGATGGTGTACTTCTCGTTGCCCGGGTCGATGCGCTCGGGGGAGAAGGCGAGGAAGAAGTCGTCGCCGCACACACGCGTGCCGTTCTCCAGCAGCGGCTTGAGGATCTCCTCGGTGGTACCGGGGTAGGTCGTCGACTCGAGCACGACCGTGAGGCCGGGCTGCATGTGCTTCTCGATGGCCTTCGTCGCGCCGATGACGGCGCCGAGGTCGGGGGCTCCCGACTCGTCGAGGGGAGTGGGCACACAGATGACGACGATGTCGGTGCTCGCGATGACGGAGGCGTCGCTCGTGGCGGTGAACCCGTGAGCGAGCATCCCCGCGATGTCGTCGCTCGAGAGGTCGTCGATGTGGCTCGTGCCGGCGTTGAGGCCGTCGACGATGCGAGTGCTCAGGTCGAGACCCACGACCTCGACACCCGCCGTTGCTGCTGCCCGTGCGAGAGGGAGGCCCACGTACCCGAGGCCGACGATAACCGCTTTCACTGTCATATCCTTAGGTCGTAGCTGTCGCTCAAGGCGGCCCTATGCTCGCCGTCTTGCCCCGTCAAGACTACCCACCAAGGGGATTGACCATGCGCACGACGCCTCTGCTGCTGCTGGCCTACAACCGGCCGGACAAGGTGAAGCGACTCATCGACAGGCTGCGTCCGCAGGGCCACCCGACCATCATGGTCGCCGTCGACGGGCCCAAGCCCGGCAACGATGCGGATGCCGCGAAGGTGCAGGCGGTGCGGGATGCCGTCGCGGGCATCGACTGGACCGACGACGTGGAGACGCTGTTCCGCCCCGTCAACCTCGGGCTGCGGCTCGCCGTCGCGGGAGCCGTCACGTGGGCCGTCGAGAAGCACGGCGAGGTCATCGTGCTCGAGGAGGACGTGCTGCCGGGCGACCTCTTCGTGCCCTACGCGACGCACATGCTCGAGCGCTTCCGCGACGACGAGCGCATCGCCCACATCTCCGGCTACAACATCGTGCCGCCCTCGGAGCTCTCGGGCGGCGCGGGCAGCCGACTCACGCGCTACCCGGAGTCGATAGCCTGGGCCACCTGGGCGCGCTCGTGGAAGAACTTCGACGACAGCCTCGCGTGGGGCTCGTCGGTTGCCGTGGGCGAGCTCGCTCACGTGACGGGTGGCCGCGTATCGGCCCTGCGCTGGAAGCAGAGCTTCCGGGACGCCGCAACCAACCGCATCGGCACGTGGGCGTACCGCTGGATCGCGAGCATGTGGTCGCACGATTCCCTCGTGCTCTCGCCCAACCACAACCTCGTGACCTACGCGGGCTATGACGAGGGCACCAACAGCGTGCTCAAGGCCCCGTGGGACGAACTGCCGCTCTTCGAGGGCGAGCTCTCCGCGCTCGACGACGCCGAGATAGTGGTCGACCCGAAGGCCGAGTCGTGGATCAGCCGCGTGGTCTTCGGCGCGACGCCGGTGGGGCTTGCCAAGGGGGCCGTCGTTTCGGTCATCCTTACCGCCCGGAAGGCGTTGCGCGCGAGGCGGGCTAGGCGGAAGTAGCGGCCCGCACGCGCCCGGCGAGTGAGTCGTCGGTCTCGATGCCGCTCCACAGCGTCGTCGCGATGCCGTTGAGGTACTTCTCCAGCAAGGCGGTCTCCTGCTCGAGTGTCGAGTCGATGGGCGGCCACAGGGTCGAGTCCGAGGCGCTGTCGAGCCCGCTCACGACTACGTCGACGAGCACGGCCTTGCTCGCGGGGGCGACGCGCCGGTTGCGCAGAGCGAGGCGCTCGCGGATGAGCGGCCCGTACTGGAGCAGCAGGTACACGAGCTTCTTCCACACCCAGAGCCGGATGCCCGGCTTCTTCGGGCGGACGGCGATGGGGCGTGCGGAGACGGCGTCGGAGAAGTCGACGACCACGCGCGCGAACAGGAAGGCGAACCAGCGGAACGAACGTCGCGTGTTCTCGATGGACCAGCCCTCGCCTATCGCGGCGTCGATCTGCTGCGCGTACTCCTCGCGCGTGCGGCCGATGCGGTTGATCTCGCTGGGGTAGGTGAAGAAGTCGGAGTTCGAGGGCACCACGACGGGGATCCCGAACGCCGCAAGCTCGGCACCGACCGACGAGCGGAAGTTGAGGAGCACATCCACGATCTGCATGAGGTCGTACAGCCCGATGCCGTCCGAGGGCATGTTGAACGTCACGTTGGCGGGCGCGGAGTCGCGCAGCGCCATGATCTTGCCGACCACGGGCGACATCACCTGCTCGCGCTTGTTGGGGAACATCCGCGGGTGCAGGCGCAGCACGAGGTGGGCATCCGGATGCTCGCGGGCGTAGTCGAACAGGAAGTCCACCCACTCGAACTGGTCGTCGAAAAGCGACTCCTGCGCGAGGTTGGTCGGGATCGCGCCGATGAGTCGCACGGCCATCAACTCGTCCTCGCTCGACATCGCGGCGAGGAGCACGGTCTTGCCCGCCGGAACCGAGAGCTGCTCGCGCAGTGCGTCTGCGTCGGTGCCCTTGAAGGCGCTCGAATAGGCGAAAGCGCTGCTCGCCTCGAGCAGGCCGTCGAAGTGGCCGCCCACGAGCTCGATCTCGGAGGCGCCGATGGGGCTCGCCTGGAATTCCTTCCACGCGGCGGAGCGGAAGATGTCCTCCATCGTGTGGTTGCTGCTGAACAGCGAGAGGGTCTCGCCGCGGCGCACGATGTGGTTGCCGCCGTGGGTCGTGTAGCTCGGGATGCCCTGCAACTGGGCTGCCGCGCAGAATGCGTGGTTCACCGAGTAGTGGTCGTTGTAGACGATGACGGCGTCGGGCTTCTCATCGGCGAGGATGCGCTTGGCCGTGACGTACGTCAGGAGCGTGTTGCGCAGCTGGCCGAGGAACTCGGGCCACAGCTCGGGGCCAAGGTCGGTGCTGATGAGCTTGTGGTTGAGCCACATCTCGTAGACCGCGTAGCGGCCGAGCGGGACGGAGTCCATCTCGAGCGAGGTCCACGTGTCCGGCCTCACCTCGGCCAGGAGCCCGTCGACCTGTGCGCGGTCGTCGTCGGTGACGCGCTCATCCATGACGATGGCCGGGATCCCCATCTCGCGGGTGATGAGGTCGCGCCGCTTGATGCACGCCTTGCAGACCTGTTCGCGCGTGGCGAGGGGGGCATCCGGACCGACAGCAGCTGCCGACATCGCGACGCAGTGCACCTTCAGCATGCTGCCGCAGCGCACGGCCACGACCTCGATGTCCTTCTCCGCGAAGGCCTCGCCGAGTAGCCCCTCGGGGAACGAGTGTTCCCAGATGTTCGCGAACGGGGAGAAAAACATGACCTTCACGGGGGGAAACCCTACCAGCGGGGTGGTCAGCTCCCACTGGGTTCGAACATGCGCTCGATCACGCTCTGGGTGTTCTCGAGGCTCCTGTGGCCGGGGTACTGGCCCACGACCACCGAGTGCGCGGGGATGTCGGCGTTCACCACGAAGGAATTCGCGGCAAACACGACGTCGTCGCCGATGGTGCTGTTGCCCAGGACGCTCACGCGCGAGTAGAGGATCGTGCCCTCCCCGAACGTCGGGTAGACACCTGCATCCGCACCGACTGTGCAGTTCTGGTAGATCACGAGGTGGTTGCCGTAGGTGGCGTTACCGATGACCGAGCCGACCGGGTGCACGAGCAGGAAGACCTCGGGAAGGGACACCGAGAAGTAGAGGTCGAGCCCGTGCATGGCCTTGTTCAGCATGAAGAGCTTCGTGGGGATCATCGAATCGCCCGTGCTCTTCCACGCGGAGTTGCCCACGAGGTAGAGGAAGGCCGCCATGTGGTCGCCGTTGAGGTGATCGAAGGTGGCGTGCCCGTCGAGTGTGTAGTACTTGCGACGGATGCCCGCGAAGCAGCTCTCGAGCCGGCGCAGGCCCTCGGTCACGTGGGGCTCGAGGGAGTACGGAAGCGGCTGGCCGTCCGGGATGTAGTGCTCGAGGAGCCGCTCCAGATAGCGGGTGAGCGCCGCGCTATCGAGGCTCGTGTCGAACCGGGAGTGCTGCGCCATGCGCCCACGCTACACGGCGGCGCGCGGGCAAGTTCCCGTAAGCTTGGCGAACATGGAAATGCTTCTTGACGCCCGGATGGTCTCGTGATGGTCGACGAGAAGGCGTTCGTTGCAGCCATCCGTTCGGTCGTCGGTGATGCTCCCCGAGTGGGCCTCCACGAGCCGGAGATCGGCGAGGCCGAGCACGCCTTCGTCAACGAGTGCCTCGATTCCACCTTCGTCTCCTCGGTCGGCCAGTTCGTCACCCGGTTCGAGCAGGAGATCGCCGAGTTCACGGGAGTCGCGCACGCCGTCGCCGTGTCGAACGGCACGGTGGCCCTTCAGGTCGCGCTCGTGCTCGCCGGTGTCGAGCCCGGCGACGAGGTGGTGGTTCCGGCGCTGTCGTTCATCGCCACGGCCAACGCGGTGGCGCACGCGGGCGCGCACCCGTTCTTCGTCGATTCGAGCGCTCGCACCCTCGGCCTCGATGCCGACGCCCTCGAGGTCGTGCTCTCGGGCATGTCCCGCGTTGACGGGCGACTGGTGAACCCCGTCACGGGCCGCCGAATCTCGGCCATCGTGCCCATGCACGCGTTCGGGCATCCTGTCGACATCGTCCGCATCGTCGAGCTGGGGGAGCGCTTCGGCGTCCCCGTCGTCGAAGACGCCGCAGAATCACTCGGAAGCTTCGTGGGCGGCAAGCACACGGGCGGCTTCGGCAAGGTGGGCGTCCTGAGCTTCAACGGCAACAAGATCATCACCACGGGCGGCGGCGGGATGATCCTCGCCGACGACCCGGAGCTCGCCGCGAAGGCCAAGCACCTCACGACCACGGCGAAGGTGCCGCACGAGTGGGAGTTCGAGCACGACGCCATCGGCTGGAACTTCCGGATGCCCAACCTCAACGCCGCCCTCGGCGTCGGGCAGTTCACCAAGATCCACAGCTATCTGGCCAAGAAGCGGCTTCTCGCCGAGCGCTACGCCGAGGCTTTCGCGGATGTCGACGGCGTGCAGTTCCTCACCGAGCCCGAGGGCACCAGCTCCAACTACTGGCTGAGCTCGGTGCGGGTCGACGGCGGCCTCGCGTCGCGCAACGCGCTACTGCGCGCGACGAACGACGCGGGCCTCCAGTGCCGCCCGTTCTGGAACATGCTGAGCCGCCAGAAGCCCTATCAGGATGAGGGGCGCGGAGACCTCGCCACGGCCCAGGCCCTCGAGGAGAGCGTCATCTCCATACCGAGTTCGCCACGGCTGGCCGGCTGACCTTGCGCACGATCGCGATTCTCACGGGGACTCGCGCCGACTACGGGCTGCTCCGGCCGCTCATCGAGGCGGTGCGCGATGACCCGCGCCTGCAGCTCGCCCTCGTGGTCTCGGGCTCGCACCTCATGGCGGACCTCGGTCAGACCGTCGCGGAGATCGAGGCCCAGGGCATCGAGATCGCCGCGAGGGTGCCCATCTGGTCGGGAGACGACTCCGCGGTCGCGGCGGCGAACGATACCGGGCGGGCGGTCGGCGCTTACGCCGAGACCCTCCACGATCTGGCCCCCGACGTCGTCGTGGTCCTCGGCGACCGGCTGGAGGCACTCGCGATGGCGCTCGCCGCAACGGTCGTCGGCGTCCCCGTCGCGCACGTGCACGGTGGCGAGCTCACCGAGGGGGCGATGGATGACGCGCTGCGGCACTCGATCAGCAAGCTCTCGTTCCTGCACTTCACGACGACCGACGAGCACCGGGCCCGCGTGGTGCAGCTCGGCGAGCAGCCCGAGCGCGTGTACAACCTCGGGGCGCCGGTCCTGGATGCCATCTCCACCCTCGAGCTCCTGGACGCGCCCGCGCTCGCCGAGCGCTTCGGCGTCACCCTCGCCGACCGCACCGTGCTCATGACGTACCATCCGGCCGCGTTCGACGTCCTGCCCTCCGGCGAGCTGCTGCGCGAGCTGCTCGCCGCCCTCGAACTGCTGCCGGATGCGCGCATCATCATCACGGGGACCAACAACGACATCGGCAGCGACGAGGTCCGGGCACAGCTCGGGGCGTTCGTCGCCGCCCACCACGACCGGGTCGACCACGTGGAGTCCTTCGGACAGCTGGGCTACCTGAGCGTCATGAGCCTCGTCGGGGTCGTCACCGGCAACTCGTCGAGCACGGTGCTCGAGGCTCCGCTGCTCGGCATCCCCTCCGTGCTGGTAGGTGATCGCCAGGCCGGCCGTCCCCTCTCAGCGGGCGTGATCGTGCCTGCCCCGACCCGCGGCGACATCCTCGAGGCCCTCGAACGTGCCCTCACCCCGGAGTTCCGCGCCAGTTCTGCGGCCGCCGGGAGTGTGTTCGGTACCCCCGGTTTCGCGGCGCGCGCCGTCGAGATCCTCGCCACCACGGACATCCCCCGGCCCACGCGCAAGCGCTTCGCCGACCTGCCCGTCCCCGAAGGAAAGTGAGCCCACCATGCCCAAGAACCTGCTGATCATCGCCGAGGCGGGGGTCAACCACAACGGCTCGCTCGAGCGGGCTCTCGAGATGGTGGACGTGGCGGCGACCGCGGGCGCGGACATCATCAAGTTCCAGACCTTCTCCGCCGACAAACTCGCCCGCAAGGATGCGCAGCTCGCCGAGTACCAGAAGACCAGCGAGGGCGACTCGCGCTCGCAGTGGGACCTGCTCAAGGGCCTCGAGCTCAGCCATGAGGAGTTCGTGGCGGTCCGCGAGCGATGTGTCGAGCGCGGCATCGGGTTCCTCTCGACGGGCTTCGACCTCGACGAGCTGAAGTTCCTCATCGACGAACTCTCGATCCCCATGGTGAAGATCGCCTCGGGCGACCTGACCTTCGCGCCCATGCTCGTCGACGCCGGGCAGTCCGGCCTGCCGGTCATCCTCTCCACCGGTATGGCCGACCTCGAGGAGATCGGGCGCGCGCTCGAGTTCATCGCCTTCGGCTACGCCCGCGGTGCGGGCCTCGTTGCCTCCGACGCGGTACCGACCGCCGAGGCCACCGCAGCGGCGTCAGCGCTCGCAGAGGTGCGCGACCTCATGCTGCGCAACGTGACGGTGCTGCACTGCACCACCCAGTACCCGGCAGACCCCGATCTGCTCAACCTCCGCGCCATGACGACCATCGCGCAGCGGTACGGGCTGGCCGTCGGCTATTCCGACCACTCCCTCGGCGACCTCGCCTCGACCGTCGCCGTCGCGCTCGGCGCGACGGTGATCGAGAAGCACTTCACCCTCGACAAGGAGCTCGAGGGCCCCGACCACCACGCCTCGCTCGACGCCGACGAACTCGTGAGCTTCGTCGCCCGCCTCCGCTCGGTGGAGGTCGTCCTCGGCAGCGCGGAGAAGGTCTGCCTGCCCGAGGAGGAGTCGAACCGCGCGGCGGTGCGCCGCAGCGTGGTGGCCTCGCGCGACATCCCCGCAGGCACGAACATCGGCGAGGACGACCTGGAGTGCCGTCGTCCCGGCGCCGGGCGCACATCGTTCGAGTTCTGGGACGTGGTCGGCACCACCGCCGACCGGGCGTACGCGACGGGCGAGTACCTTGGCTGAGACCTGGGTGATGATTGGCGCGGGCGGCCACGCGCGCGTTTTGCAGGAAAGCCTTGCGCTCTCGGGCATCACGCTCTCGGGCTACATCGCCACGACGGCGGAGCCGGGGCTTCCGGGCATCGAGTGGCTGGGGCCGGATGACGTTCTCGAGGGACTCGATGCCTCCACGGTGAGGCTCGTGAACGGCGTCGGCTCCGCGGGCGACCCTGCGGCGCGCATCCGGGTCTGGGATGCGGCGAAGGCCGCGGGATTCACGTTCGCGAGCGTCGTGGACTCGCGGGCCGTCGTGCGGCCGAGCGCGCAGCTGGGCGAGGGCGCGCAGGTGCTCATGGGGGCGATCATCGGCACCTCGGTGACGGTCGGCGCCGACTGCATCATCAACTCCGGGGCGATCATCGACCATGACGTCGTGCTCGGCGATCACGTGCACGTCTCACCGGGCGCTGCTCTCGCGGGCGGGGTCAGCGTGGGTGCCGGAAGTCACGTGGGGCTCGGGGCGCGGGTGATCCAGCGGATTTCGATAGGCTCTCAGAGCGTCGTGGGCGCGGGTGCCGTAGTGCTGCAGGACGTTGCGGACGGCCAACTCGCCGTGGGCGTGCCGGCAGTCAGCCGGCCCCGGTCGTGATCGGCCGACGAGAAGAGGGTGGTGCGACGTGCTGAGTGATCTCTCCGGGCTGAGGGTCTCGCCCGAGACATCCGTGCGCGACACGATCGTCGCGATCAGCGCCAACCGCCGCCAGGTGGCGCTCGTGCTCGATGCGGGGGACCACCTGCTCGGCGTCGTCACCGACGGTGACGTGCGCCGGGGGATCCTCGGGGGCGTATCGCTCGAGTCGCCGGTGTCCGAGATCATGAACCCGACGCCGAAGTTCGCCTCGCGCGACGAGCAGAACTCGCAGATCATCGAGCGGATGAATCGCCACGCCATCCACCACATGCCCCTCGTCGATGCATCCGGCCGCGTGGTCAGCGTCTTCACGATCGAAGACCTCATGCACCCGCCGGAGGCCACCACCCCCGTCGTGCTCATGGCGGGCGGGCGCGGTCAGCGCCTCTACCCGCTCACGAAGGACGTTCCGAAGCCCATGCTCCCGATCGGCGGAATGCCGCTGCTCGAGATCATCCTGCGCAAGCTGAGTTCGCAGGGATTCGTCAATGTCTACATCTCCGTGAACTACCTCGCCGACGTCATCATCGACCACGTGGGCGACGGCGCGTCGCTCGGCCTCAACGTCAAGTACATCCACGAGGACAAGCCGCTCGGCACCGCGGGTGCCCTGGCCGACCTCCGGGGGGAGGTCGACGAGCCCTTCATCGTCATGAACTCCGACCTGCTCACCCAGGTCAACCTGCGCGAGATGCTCTCGTTCCATGCGAACCAGGGCGCCAAGGCGACGATCGGCGTGCGCGAGCACTTCTTCGAGATTCCGTACGGCGTCATCAACCTGGAGGGCTCGATCGTCGAGTCGATGGTCGAGAAGCCCATGCACCGCTCGCTCGTCAACGCGGGGATCTACGCGCTCGACCCGATCGCGCTCGACTCGCTCGATGTCGGCGAGTACATGGACATGCCCACGCTACTGGCCACGCTCATGGGTGACGGGCACGATGTAGCGGCGTTCCCCATCCACGAGTCCTGGCTCGATGTGGGTCGCCCGGAGGATCTGAACCGCGCGCGGTCCGAGTCCGACAAGTGGCTGGGGACATGACCCGTTCCCTCGTCGTGGGGGCCGGCTCGATCGGGCAGCGGCACGCGGTCGTGCTCGCGGACCTGGGGCACGACGTGGCCATCGTGTCGGCGCGGACGGACGTCGGGGCGTTCGCGAGCATCCCCGATGCTGTTGCCGAGTTCGTGCCCGAGTACGTGATCGTCGCGACTCCCACGGCGCGGCACGCGGACTCCGTGGCCTCCCTCTCGTCGGCGGGCTACGCCGGACTCCTGCTCGTCGAGAAGCCCGTCGCCGTCGACGGCGCCGCGCTCGCCGCCTTCGAGCGGGTCGGGGTGGGCTTCAACCTCCGGTTCCACCCCGTGATCGCCCGGATGCGCGAGCTCCTGTCTGCGACGACCGTGCACACCGTCGAGGCCTACGTCGGCCAGCACCTCTCCACGTGGCGCCCCGACCGTCCCGCCGCGGAGCAGTACTCGGCCTCCCGCGCCGCGGGCGGGGGCGCGCTTCGCGACCTCTCGCACGAGTTCGACTACCTCGGCTGGCTGCTGGGGGGCATCCGCGGGGTGTTCGCGCTCGGCGGGCGACTCACCGACCTGACCGTCGATTCCGACGACGCGTGGGCGATCGTCGCGGAGTACGCCGCGGCCCCCGTCGTGTCGCTGCAGCTCAACTACCTCGACCGGCCCGGTCGGCGGCGCATCACCGCGAACACCGCCGCAGGCACGTACGTCGCCGACGTGGTGGCGGGAACTGTGGAGACCCCCGGCGGCATCGAGCGATTCGATGTGGAGCGCAATACGAGCTATCGTGCCCTGCACGTGGCGATGCTCGAGGGCAGCGACGCAGTATGCACAGCCGCGGAGGCCGTGGAGACCGACAGGGTCATCGCCATGGTGGAGCGCAGCGCAACAGCACGGGAATGGGTACGCGCATGAGGGTGTGCACGGTCACGGTCCGCGGTGGCTCCAAGGGAGTGCCCGGCAAGAACTGGCGCACGGTCGCAGGGCTCCCGCTGTTCGCCCACTCGGTGCGTCATGCCGTCGCATCCGGGCTCTTCGACCACGTGGTGGTGACGAGTGACGCGCCGGAGGTGCTCGACACGGCGCTGGGCCACGGTGCGACCGATGTCGTAGTCCGTCCCGCCGACCTCGCGAGCGATACCGCGGGAAAGGTCCCCGCGATCGTGCACGCCGCACTCGAGGTCGAGGCACGCCACGGCGTCAGGTTCGACACGATCGTCGACCTCGATGCCACATCCCCCCTGCGCGACGTCTCCGACATCGTGGGAGCCGTCGAACTCTTCGAGACCTCGGGGGCGGAGTCGGTCATCACGGGGGCAGAGGCCCACCGCTCGCCGTACTTCAACCTCGTCGAGGAGGATCGCGACACGGGCGTCGTCTCGCTCTCGAAGGGCGGACTGGGCATCATCCGCCGCCAGGATGCTCCTCGCGCGTTCGACATGAACGCGTCGATCTACGTCTGGAAGCGCGACTCGGTGGTCGCGAGCCCCGGAGTGTGGTTCCCCTCGACCCGGCTCTTCGAGATGCCGCCCGAGCGCTCGTTCGACATCGACAGCGAGCTCGACTTCGACATCGTCAGCATGCTCATGGAACGGAAGGCCTGACCCGATGGGACAGTACAGAGACCTCTACGACCTCACGGGTCGCGTGGCAGTGGTGACGGGCGGTGCCGGGATCCTCGGGTCCGAGACCTCCGCGGCGCTCGCCGACCACGGAGCGCACGTCGCGGTAGTCGACATCGACCAGGAGGCGTCGTCGGAGGCCGCGGCGAAGCTCACCGCCGCCTACGGGGTGCCGGCCATCGGTGTCGCGTGCGACGTGACGGACGCGGCCTCCATCGCCTCCATGACATCACGTGTGGAGTCGGAACTCGGCCCCGTCGCGATCCTGCACAACAACGCCGCGACGAAGGGCCCCGACCTCGCCAAGATGTTCGCGAGTGTCGCCGACTACGACATGGAGACCTGGCGCGCCATCATGGCGGTGAACCTCGACGGCCTGTTCCTGGTGGCCCAGCACATCGGGTCGGCCATGGCCGAGCGCGGCGCAGGCTCCATCATCCAGACCGCATCCATCTACGGCGCAACCATGGGCCCCGACCAGCGCATCTACGAGGGCTCGGAGTACCTCGGGCGCCCCATCAACACGCCTCCCGTGTACTCGGCGTCCAAGGGCGGCGTCGTCGGCCTCACCCTCTACCTGGCCACCTACTGGGCCAGTGCGGGTGTGCGGGTCAACGCGCTCACGCCGGGCGGGATCTCCTCGGGCCAGAACGACGTGTTCGAGGCCCGTTACGGCGCGCGTGTGCCGCTCGGCCGCATGGCGAAGGCATCGGAGATCGCGGCGGGCTTCCTCTTCCTCGCCTCCGACGCGTCGAGCTACATCACGGGGCAGAACCTGCACGTCGACGGCGGTCTGAGCGCTTGGTAGCTCCCGTCCTCCGTGCGGCCACCGCCGCCGACTCGCAGTCGCTCTTCGACTGGCGCAACGACGCGCAGACGAGGGCGGTGTCGGTCAGCCAGGGCGAGATCGACAGGGATGCCCACGAGGCCTGGTTCCTCGCAAGCCTCGCGAGCGACTCCCGTACGATCTACCTGGCCGATGTCGAGGGGACGCCGGCGGGAATGGTTAGGTTCGACCTCGAGGGCGAGACCGCCGAGGTGAGCATCAACTTGAACCCGCTCTTCCGTGGGCAGGGGCTCGCGGGGCCGATACTCTCCGGCGCGCTGGCGCGCTACCGTGACGGTGCCCGGATGCCCGTGCGTCTGGTCGCGCACATCCGCCAGGGCAACGGCGCGAGCATCCGGCTGTTCGGTGCCGCTGGGTTCGTGCGCGTGTCCACCGACGGCGAACTGGACAGGTTCGAGCTGCCTAGCTGAACAGCTCCCACTGCACGGGCGTGCCGGGCGCGGCGTCGGCGCGGAACGTCCGGCCCATGACGTTATCGATCTCCACGGGTGGCAGCCCGCCGCTCGGGCGCACGGAGCGCACGTTCTCGGGGGTTGCCGCATCGCCCGCCTTCACCGCTGCGGACACGTAGAGCGAGGGCCTCAGGCGCAGCGACTCGTTCTCCGCATCCGTGGCCCATCGACTCGCCGAACCGAGCGCGCGCGTCGCCGCGTCGCACTCGTCGACGAGCTGCTTGAGTTCTTCGGGTTCGAGGGAGAATGCGCTGTCGACGCCCCCATCGGTGCGGCGGAGGGTCACGTGCTTCTCGATGACGGTTGCACCGAGCGCGGCAGCGGCGACGGAGACCCCGATGCCCATGGTGTGGTCCGAGAGGCCCACCTTGACGTCGAAGAGCTGGGCCATCGTGGGCATGCGCAACAGGTTTGCATCGTCCGGCAGCGCGGGGTATGAGCTCGTGCACGCCAAGAGCGTGATGTCGGTGGCCCCGCCGGCGCGGGCGGCGGCCACAGCGTCGGCGACCTCGGAGATGGTTCCCGTGCCGACCGAGAGGATCATGGGCTTGCCTGTCTGCGCGACCTGCGTGATGAGCGGCAGGTCGACGATCTCGAGGGAGGCGATCTTGTAGAGGGGAACCTCGAGCGATTCGAGGAAGTCGACGGCGGTCTCGTCGAACGGGGTGCTGAAGGCGATGAGCCCGAGCTCGCGCGCGAGGTCGAAGATCGGCTTGTGCCACTCCCAGGGCGTGTAGGCCTCCTGGTAGAGCGAGTACAGGGTGCGGTCCCCCCAGAGCTCGTGGCCGGCACTCACCCGGAATGCAGGGGAGTCGACATCGAGGGTGATGGTGTCGGCGGTGTAGGTCTGGATCTTGACCGCGTGGGCACCGGCGGCGGCCACGGCGCGCACGATCTCGAGCGCGCGCTCGAGGGAGCCGTTGTGGTTGCCGGAGATCTCGGCGACGATCATGGGTCCTGTCACGAACTGCTCCTGTTGTCGGGCCTGGTCAGGCGAGTGCTGCGCGCACGGCGTCGATCACGCGGGATTGGTCGTCGTCGCCGAGCGCCGCGAACATCGGGAGGGAGATCTCCTCCGAGTAAAAACTCTCGGCAACCGGGCACATTCCGCGACGGTAGCCGAGGTCTTCGAACACCGGGTGCCAGTAGGCCGGGATGTAGTTGACCTGCACGAGGATGCCGCTTTCGCGCAGTTCGTCGAACACGCGCCGCCGCTGGCCATCTCTTACCCGGACGGGAAAGAGATGCCACATGGGGTCGACGTAGTCGCGGCGCGTGGGCAACACGAGGCCGTCCAGATCCGAGAGTTCCGCCTGATAGCGCTCGAAGATGGCGGTTCGGCGTGCCTTGAAGCTGTCGAGGCGGCGCAGCTGGCTGGTGCCTAGCGCGCTCAGCACATCGGGCAGGCGGTAGTTGAGGCCGAACTCGAAGACCTCCTGGTGCCACGCTCCCTCATCGGGGTAGCGCTGGCGCCCACGGTCGCGCACGAGACCCTGCCTGCCGAACTCGCGGGCGCGACGGGCGAGCTCGTCGTTGGTCGCGACGACCGCGCCGCCCTCCGCGGTGGTGAGGTTCTTCGTGGGGAAGAACGAGAACGTGGTGATGTCGGCGATGCTGCCGACCGCGCGCCCCCGGTAGGTGGACGCTATCGAGTGGGCGGCGTCCTCGAGGAGAACGGCACCCGCCGCCGACGCGATGGCGGCGAGCTCGTCGAGGTCGACCGGATGCCCCGCGTAGTCGACCCCGGCGATGACCTTCGTCGCGGAGCCGACGAGCGCCTCGACGGCGACGGGATCGATGTTCGCGGTGTCCTTCTGGACATCGGCGAACACGATAGTCGCGCCCTGGAGCGCCGCGGTCGCCGCGGTTGCCACGAAGGTCATGGGCGTCGTGATGACCTCGTCGCCACGACCCACTCCGGTCGCAGCGTATGCGGCATGCAGGGCTGCGGTGCCCGACGACATGGCTGCCGCCTCACGGGTTCCCGCGCGAGCGGCGATGGCCGCCTCGAACTCGCCGACGGCGGGGCCCATGGTGAGCCAGTCGGTGGTCAGCGTGGCAACGACAGCGGCGATGTCGTCGTCATCTATCGACTGACGGCCGTACGGGATGGACACCCGGCAATCCTACCCGCGCGATTTCGCCGGATCAGGCCGACGGCGACCGGCGGCCGAGGAATGTTGTGAGCGCCTTGCGGTTGAACGACCAGCGGCGGTGACGCACGGCGTCGTAGATCGACGACATCGCGATGCGGGCGGTAGGTGCGCCACCGGTCGCCGCGAGGCCGGCGAGCCGTTCCCCGAACCCGGGCCGCGGGGTGAGCTCGACCTTGATCGCGATCGCCTCGGGGGGCAGCGCCCGATCGCGCAGCGAGATGTAGGCCATGAAGCGCAGAGCGCGGGTGGCGTCGGGGGAGTAGAACAGGTCGCCTTCCGCCGGGTCGGCGTGCGGGCCGTACCAGGGGCGCACGTCGACGTACTCGTCGTAGTACGACGGGGCCAGGTGCCAGACGGGCATTCCGCGGCCGCTGGCCTCAAGGCCGATGGTCGAGCCCCACACGACGACGGCGTCGCTCTGGTCGAGGAGCCAGTACGAGTCGACGGGCTCGTCGTGCCAGAAGATCCGCAGGCTCGGGTGCTTCTTCTGCAGGTCCTTGAGCTGGCGGCTCTCGCGAAGGAAGCTCGCGTGCGACTTCGTGATGAAGTTGGGATGGACCCGAAGGTAGGCGCGATGGCCGAACTCCTCGAGCGTCGTGAGCACGTGGTCGAACGCCGACCACTGGTCTGTCCACTCCTCGAGCTCCCAGCCCTCGCCAAGAGACGCGAACTCGTCCTGCGACGACGTGAACAGCCCGATCACCTTGCGCTCGTCGACGTGCAGCGAGCTCTCGTGGCGACCGTCGAAGAAGCGCGTGTAGACGTTCGCGTCGAGACCGCCCGTGGCGCGGCCGGTCATCCAGCGCTCGCCCGCGGCCACGGCCTCGGCCTGGGAGAGCGGCGAGAGGATGACGTCGGCCTGGGCCTGGGTCGCGAGCCTGTCGAGGGGCGAGTGGTTCTCGAGCCAGTACGTATTGCGACCGGCACCCTTCTCGTAGTGCCGGATCTCGCGCCCACGGTGCCGGGCCGCGTCGAGCGCCGCGCGCTGGTTGGGAAACCGACCGTTGGCGACGTAGACCGTACGGATCTCGTCGTCGGCGTCGAGCACGCCCGCGATCGTCGCGTACGACTCGAGGGCGGAGGTGCGCAGCGCCCCCTCGAACCTGCGCCACACACCCTTCGAGGTGGTGGGGCGCGCGTCCCGCGAGAAGGTGATCAGGGCCGACCGCACCGAGGTATCGGTGTCGATCCGCGATGCGTCGACCGCCGCCGCCCTGACCGGGATCGTGGCCATGGCGAATCCATCGCGCTCGAGCACGGGGCGGAAGGCCTCATCCGGTGACGTCCGGCGCAGCATCCTGAGCACCCGCCTGTTGTACCCGTCGCCGATGCCAGGCGACATGGAGGTCAGGTCGAGCATGAGGGGCGTCTCACCCGCGTCACGCACGCCCATCGCGAGGTGCCACACGATGGCGAGGTACTGGGGGTCGTTTCCGTAGTAGACGATGAGAGCTTTGGTCATCGGGTAGCTCGATCTCCTACTCTCTCGGTTCTCGTTGGCGGTCAGTGTTCAACGCTAGTCAAGGTTTGTAAGGATGCGCCGTATGTCGTCGGAGCTGAGCCACAGGTCGTTCGTGTTCGAGCGGTAGGCGAAACCGTCGGGCAGCGATTCGCCCTCCGGGGCGACGAAGTCACCCCAGTCGGCGATGGTCGGCAGCACGACGTACCGGTCGTCGAGGAGCAGGGTGCGGCGGCTGTCGTCCTCGGAGATCATCTCCTCGTGCAATTTCTCGCCGGGCCGGATGCCCATCTCATAGGTTTCCGCGCCGGGGGCCACCGCCTCCACGAGGTCGGTGATCTTCATGCTTGGGATGCGCGGGACGTAGAGCTCGCCGCCGACCATGAGGTCGAACGAGTCCACGACGAACTGCACGGCCTGGGGGAGCGTGATCCAGAATCGCGTCATGCGCGTATCGGTGATCGGCAGCGGCTTGCCCTGCGCCGCGAGGTTGCGGAAGAAGGGCACCACCGATCCGCGGCTACCCATGACATTGCCGTAGCGGACGACGCTGAAGCGGGTGTCGTAGCCCGCCGCGTAGTGGTTGGCCGACTGGAAGAGCTTGTCTGCGGCGAGCTTCGTCGCGCCATACAGGTTGAGCGGGCTGGAGGCCTTGTCGGTCGATAGCGCGACGATCCGCTTGACGCCCGCGTCGATCGACGCCTCGACGACGTTCTGCGAGCCGATGATGTTGGTCTGCACATACTCGAAGGGGTTGTACTCGGCGGTATCGACCTGCTTGAGCGCCGCGGCATGCACCACGTAATCGACGTTGTGCATGGCCCGCTTGAGCCGGTGCTGGTCGCGGATGTCGCCGATGAACCAGCGCAGGCGGGGGTCGTCGTTGAAGAGTTGGCGTGCTTCGTATTGTTTGAGCTCGTCGCGCGAGAAGATGACGACGCGCGAGGGGTCGAGGTTGTCCAGGACGTAGCGCACGAATGCTTTTCCGAACGATCCAGTGCCGCCCGTGATCAGGATGGACGAACCCGCTAAAATCGACATGCCGAAACTCCAACCTCGGGGGCGAATGCGCGCGCAGTGGAGCCGCGCAGGCCCAGCTACTGAGGATAGCGATTCTCGGGGAGTCCCGTCGGTTCGGCGGGAGGTGCACGTGAACAGCGAGCGGAGCGGGAACACAAGATGATCGTCGTTTTCCGTGCCGATGCGGGCGTGCTTCAGGGCTCGGGCCACGTCATGCGCTGCCTCACCCTCGCACGGGAGCTACTGGCGCGGGGCCACGCCGTGCACTTCGTGACGGCGCCCGCGGGCATCGGCTGGCTCGACGATGCGATCGCGGCCTCCGGCGTCGAGGTGCACGCCGCCGTCGCCGACGAGCTGGGTGCTGATACCTTGCTCGGGCTCTCGCCCGACTGGGTGGTCGTCGACTCCTACCGAATCGATGCTGGCGATATCTCCGCGCTCGGTTCGGCGGTGGCGACTCTGGCCGTCGTGGACGGGGACGCCCGTGGCATCCGAGTCTCCCTCTACCTCGACAACAATCTCGGTGCGGAGAACGACCACCTCGACCTGCCGGGGGAGTTGCTCGGCGGCTCCGCCTACGCTCTCGTGCGCCCCGCCATCACCGCGGAGCGCCGGGAGGCACCGTGGCTACTGGCCGGTACACCGCGCGTCGTGGCATTCATGGGCGGCACGGACCCGGCCGGCCTCATCGTCGACGTGGCCCGAGCACTCGTGCGCGTGCAGACGGAATGTGTCGTAACCGTCATCGCACCGGACGCTCATCGCGCCGCCGTGGGCGGAGTGCTCGGCAGCGGGGGCCGCGTCGTGGCTCCCACGCAGGAGCTGCCCGCCATCCTCGGCAAGGCCGACGTCGTGGTCTCGGCGGCCGGGACCAGCGCGTGGGACCTCGCGACGCTCGGGATACCGGCGGTCCTCGTGGGGATCGTCGACAACCAGGAACTCTCGCTGCGCAGGATCGCGGAGGCCGGGCTGGCCGAGACCATCGACGTGTTCGCGGGAGGGGTTGCCGCGCTCGATGCCCTTCCGGGCCTCGTGGACACGCTGCTCGCGGATGGGCAGGAGCGTGAGCGGCTATCGAGGGCGGGCATGGCCCTCTTCGACGGCAGAGGCCCCCAGCGCATCGCCGACGCCCTTGAGGCGCGCGTTAGGGTTCTGCTGTGACGGCATTGATCCTCGGCACCGCCCAGTTCGGCAGCGCGTACGGCATCACGAATGCGGTGGGTCGCCTCGGCGACGAGGACGTGCGCGAACTCCTTGCCGCTGCCCACGGCCACGCCGACGCCTTCGACACCGCCGCGGACTACGGCGACTCCCAGGATCGCCTCGGCGCACTCGCGCCCTCGGGTAGCAGGTACATCACCAAGTTCAGCCTCCCGCCGGAAGGCGAGCCCGTCGATGCCGACCACCTGTTCGGCAGGTCCGCCGCGCGACTCGGGGTCGAGCAGCTCGACGGCGTGTTGCTGCACAGGGTTGCCGACCTCCTCGACCCCAGGATCGGGCCCGTGCTCGACACGCTCAGGCTGGCTCGGGCATCCGGCGCTGTCGACCGCGTCGGCGTGAGCATCTACGACGCCGCCGATCTCGAGCTCGCGCTCGCCGTGTTCCCCGACCTCTCGCTGCTGCAGATCCCCGGCAACATCGCCGACCGCCGGATGCTCGACGATCCGCGTATCGCGGCCCTCCGGGCCGCCGGAGTCCATGTGCATGTGCGCAGCGTGTATCTGCAGGGGATGCTCCTCGCTGACCCGGAGGCGCTGCCCGAGTTCTTCCTCCCGCTCGCCCCGGTCCTGCGGACCCTCCGCGAAGCAGCGGGCACGGGCAGCGTCGCGGGTGTGGCGCTGCGGTTCCTGCGCGACTACCCCGGCGTGGATGGGGTGATCGCCGGAGTGACGACGCCTGCCGAGCTCGACGAGCTCGTGCGGGAGTGGGCGGCGCCGGGCGTCACGATCGGGGCTATCGAGCCGGTGCCCGCCGACGTCCTCGATCCGCGAGCGTGGCCGAAGGTCGTCCTGTGACGGTCCTCGCCGTCCTCCAGGGGCGCCTCAGCTCGACACGACTACCGGGCAAAGTCCTCGAACCGGTGTTGGGCGAGCCGATGATCGTGCGCCAGATCGAGCGGCTGCGCCGCAGCGAGACCATCGACACGCTCGTGGTTGCGACATCCACGCACCCCTCCGACGACCCCCTCGTCGACGAGCTCGAGCGCCGGGGCATCTCGATCCGCCGCGGGCCGCTCGACGATGTCGTGGCCCGGTTCGGCGTTGTCGTCGACGAGTTCGCGCCCAGCACGGTCGTGCGCCTCACCGCCGACTGCCCGCTCGCGGATGTCTCGGTCATCGACCGCGTCGTGCGCGAGCATCTCCGCAGCGGTGACGACTACACGTCGAACGTTCTCACCCCCACCTTCCCCGACGGTCTCGACGTGGAATGCGTGACGGCCGCGGCCTTCGCGCGGCTGCTCGCGCTGCCCCTCACCCCGCGCGAGCGCGAGCACGTCACCCTCGGCTTGTACGGGCGCCCTGGCGAGTTCACGCTGGGCAATGTGACGCAGGCGCAAGACCTGTCACACCTGCGCTGGACTGTCGACGTGCCTGATGATCTGACCTTCGTGAGAACCGTCTACGAACGGCTCTATCATGAAGATCCCGGCTTCGGCCAGGAGCAGATCCTGGCCCTGATCGAGCGCCACCCGGAGCTCAACCGCACCGAGGGCGACCTCGCGAGGAACGCTGGGCTCGCACCGGACGACTGAGGAGTCACCATGGGCACCGACCGTTACGCCAAGTCGCTCGAGCAGCTCGCACGGGCCGAGAAAGTCATTCCTCTCGGCTCGCAGACGTACAGCAAGTCGCGCAAGACATTCCCGCCGGGACTCGCACCGCTCTTCGCCACGAAGGCGCAGGGTTGCCGCATCTGGGACGTAGACGGCAACGAGTACGTCGACCTCATGAGCGCCCTCGCGGCGGTTAACCTCGGCTACGCAGACCCCGAGATCACCGCGGCCGTCACGGCGCAGCTCGCCAACGGCACCACGATCTCCCTCACCCACCCCATCGAGGCAGAGGTCGCCCAGCTCATCATCGACCTCGTACCCAGTGCCGAACAGGTGCGCTTCGGCAAGAACGGCAGCGATGCGACGACGGCCGCGATCCGCATCGCGCGCGGGTTCACGGGCCGCGACCACGTCATCACGTGCGGCTACCACGGCTGGCAGGACTGGTACATCGGCGTCTTCCCGTCGCGTAACCTCGGTGTTCCGCAGGCGTATAGCGACCTCATCCACCCCGTGCCGTTCAACGACCTCGCCGCCATGGAGGCCGAGTTGAAGGCCAACCCTACGGCCGCGATCATGCTCGAGCCCATGACCACCACGTGGCCGGCCGAGGGCTACCTCGAGGGCGTGCGCGAGCTCGCGACGAAGTACGGGGCGATCCTCGTCTTCGACGAGATGGTCACCGGATTCCGCTTCGCCAAGGGCGGGGCGCAGGAGTACTTCGGCGTCACGCCCGACCTCTCCACGTTCGGCAAGGGCGTGGCCAACGGGTTCCCGCTCTCGGCGATCGTGGGCAAGGCCGAGCTCATGAAGGTGCTGGAGACCGCGTTCTTCTCCGGCACGTTCGGCGGCGAGTTGCTCTCGCTCACCGCGGCGAAGGTCGTGCTCGAGCGCATCAAGGCAACTGACGTCATCGCGCAGCTCGCGGTCACAGGAGAGAGCCTGCGCGGGCGCGTGCAGGCCGAGATCGACAGGGTCGGGCTGCAGGAGGTGCTCACGCTTCCGGGGCATCCGGCGTGGGTGTTCACGATCTGGAACGCGGATGTGCCCGGCATCGACAGCATCAAGCAGCTGTTCATGCAGGAGATGAGCCGCAACGGCGTGCTCATGATCGCGACGCACAATGTCATGGCGGCCCTCGATGAGGCGGCGCTCGACACGGTGGTCGCCGCGTACGCCGCGAGTCTCGCGATAGTCAAGGATGCGCTCGACGCCGGTGACGCGGCCTCCCGCCTCGATGCCGTAGTGAACGACCTGGGCCAGCGCGTCAGGTAGTTGTACCCCTTACTGGGGTTCTGTGTACCCCGTGTGTGGGCTGGTTACTCCTGTTGCCCCTGTGACAGGATGGAAAAGTCTTAACCGGGGGAGGGGCGACATGCGATCCATCGCGGCCGATTCGAGGGCTTCGCGCGCGCTCAGGTACATCACGGGTGCGATCGTGGCGTTCGCGCTCATCGCGGGGTCCATCATGGGGTCCGCCCTCGTCGCGCCCGAGGCGGCCCAAGCGGCGACCGGCTCGCAGTTCAACCCTGGCATGATCATCTCCGACGCCGACTTCTACAATTCGACCTCGATGTCGGCGGCGCAGATCCAGGCATTCCTGAACTCCAAGTATCAGGGCTGTCGATCGGGCTACACCTGCCTCAAGGACTACACCGAGACCACTACCACGCGAGCGGCGACCAACCACTGCGCGCAGTACACGGGAACGGCGAACCAGTCCGCCGCGAGCATCATCTACTCGGTGGCCATCGCGTGCGGCGTGAACCCGCAGGTGCTTCTCGTCATGCTCCAGAAGGAGCAGGGCCTCATCACCGATACCTGGCCCACGACCGGCCAGTACAACATCGCCATGGGCTTCGGGTGCCCTGACACCGCGCCCTGCAACACGGAGTACTACGGCTTCTACAACCAGGTCTACCGGGCGGCCCGCCAGTTCAAGTCGTACCGTGCGTACCCCGAAGACTGGTCGTACCGGGCCGGGCAGTACAACACGATCCTCTGGAACCCGAACGCCGGATGCGGCAGCTCGACGGTCTACATCCAGAACCAGGCCACGGCCGGTCTCTACAACTACACCCCGTACCGCCCCAACGCCGCAGCGCTCTCGAACCTCTACGGCACCGGCGACGGATGCTCCAGCTACGGCAACCGCAACTTCTGGACCTACTTCACCGACTGGTTCGGCTCGTCGACGAGCGCACCGCCGGTCCCCACGGCGAACGCGACGATCGGTGAGCCCTCCGCGTACCTCGTTGCCCAGGACGCAGCAGGCGTGCAGTACGTCTACCCATCGAACAACGCAGCCGGATGGCTCGCCCGCGGGCAGGTGGGCACGAGCTGGAACTCCATGAACCTCACCTTCTCGTCCGGTGATTTCACTGGTGACGGGGTCGCAGACCTCATGGCACGAGACGGTGTCGGCGGACTCTGGCTCTATCCGCGCGACGGGTCGGGCGGTTGGAAGACGAGGGTGCAGATCGGCACGGGCGGCTGGCAGAACTTCAGCATCCTGTTCGGCGCCGGCGACATCAACGGCGACGGCAACAACGACGTCATCGCGGGCACGCCCGACGGCAAGCTCCTGCTCTACCCCGGCAACGGCCAGGGTCTATGGCTCCCCGGCGGGCAGATCGGAACGGGCTGGCAGCAGTTCAACTCGGTGTTCACCGCAGGCGACCTCACTGGCGACGGAAACCCCGATATCTTCGCGCGCGACAGCGCTGGCGACCTCTGGCTCTACGCCACCGATGGCCGCAGCGGTTTCAAGCCGCGGGTCAAGATGAGCTCCGGATGGGGCGCCTTCACCGCTCTCGTCGGCGGCACCGACTTCACCGGCGACGGCATCCCCGACCTCCTGGCACGCAACTCGGATGGCGGGCTGCTGCTCTACCCCGGCACGCCGAGCGGAACCCTCGGCTCCTCGCAGGTGGTGGGCAGCGGATGGGGCGTGTTCACGTCACTCGCGGCTGTGAACAACGTGGCTCCGACTCCGACGCCGACGCCGACGCCGACGCCGACGCCGACGCCGACTCCGACTCCGACCCCGACGCCCACTCCGACTCCCAGTCCCTCGGGACCGTCGACCCCGACATCTTCGGGGCGCTCGGGCGACTACTCGGGTGACGGCCTCAAGGACCTTCTGCTGCGCGACACGGCGGGAGTGCTCTACTCGGCCGCGGGCACGGGTACGGGTGCGTTCGCCTCACCCGTCCAGGTCGGTTCGGGGTGGCAGGGCTTCACCACGGTCATGGCAGCCGGCGACTTCAACGGCGACGGCAAGCAGGACGTGCTCGCACGCGACGCGGCCGGCGCCATGTACCTGTACCCAGGCGACGGTGCTGGCGGCTGGCTTCCCTCGTCGAAGATCGGCACGTCGGGCTGGCAGACATTCAACTCGGTATTCGCGGTGGGCGACTTCAGTGGCGACGGCAAGCAGGACATCATGGCCCGCGACCCCAAGGGAGCGCTCTGGCTCTACCGCGGCGATGGCGCGGGCGGCTGGGGCAAGTACGAGGTCATCGGTAGCGGCTGGAACACCTTCAACCAGGTATTCGGTGTCGGCGACTTCGACGGCGACGGCAAACAGGACGTCATGGGCCGCGACGCGGCCGGTGCGCTCTGGCTCTACCCCGGCAACGGCAGTGGCGGCTGGCTGCCCCGCAAGCAGGTCGGCAGTGGCGGCTGGCAGGTGTTCAACACCATCGTCGGAGTCCAAGATGTGAACGGTGACGGCACCCAGGACGTGCTGGTGCGTGAGCCCAGCGGGACGTTATGGGTCTATCCCGGCAACGGCAGGGGTGGCTGGCTACCGCGCTTCCAGGTGCCCGGCGACTGGTCTGTGTACGACTCGATCAACTAGCGCGGATCGCGCGGGGCTCAGCGCCCGCGCAGGTGAAGCAGGTTGGACCGAGCACTTCTGTGCCGGTACACGTCGAGCACGGAAGCGAGTGCCTCGGCTGCCGTCGGCGCGCCGCCGCTGACCAGCGCCGCAGCGATCCTCGTCGCGAACGGCGGGCGAGCGCTCGACCACGGTAGCCAAGCGTCCGGATCGACTTCCATCTGCTCGTCCCGCAGCACGAGGTAGGCGATGAAGCGCTTGGCGCGATGGGGGTCGACCGTCCACGCCGTGACACCGCGTTTCTCCAAGTCGCTGGCCGACAGCAACTCGGTGATGTCCGCGGTGATCCCGTACCGAGAGGTAGCCATGGTCCACACCGGGATGCCGCGCGCGCTCGCCTCGAGGCCCACGGTCGAGTCCCACACGACTATCGCGTCGCTCAGGCCCATGAGGCCGTAGGTGTTCGCTGTGTCGTCGTGCCAGATGACCTTCAGCGCGGGGTGGCGGGCGGCGAGCATCCGGACGCCGTCCCGCTCGCGGACGAAGCACTCGTGTGCCTTCGTGGCGAGGTTGGGATGCACACGCAGGTAGCAGACGTAGTCCTGCTTCTCGAACTCGGTAAGCATGCGGTCGAACGCCTCGAACTGGTCTTCCCAGTCGTGGAGCTGCCACTCGGGGCCGAGGAACTGGAACTCGTCTTGCGACGAGGTGAAGAACCCGGCAACCTTGCTGCCGCCGGAACCCAGGGCGGCGAGGTCGGGAGAGATATCCGCACTCCACAATGAGGAGAACTCGTTCGAGGAGTATTTGGCGGGGGCACGGCGCGCGAGCCATTCATCGGCGATGGCGTCGATCTCATCGGTAGAAAGGTTCGAGAGGATGGGCTCCACAGCGCCCTGTGTCGCGAGGCGGTCCTGCGGGGCGTGGGGCTGCAGGTACGTGCCGTTGGGAGTCTCGCCCTTCTCGAAGTGGATCGCGCTCACACCCGCCTCCCGTGCGGCGATGGCGGCCAAGCGCTGACCGGGGAATCGGCCGTTGGGAATGTACACGACATCGACGGGGGCGAGGGCGACAAGCGCGGCGGCGATGCCGCGGTAGGTGGCCCTACCCTCGTTGAGGAGGGCGTCACGGGTGCGCCGCACTGTGCGCTTGCGCGGGTTGGGCCTGTCGGTGCGGAAGAAGGTGATGACCGCAGATTGGGCGGCTATCGCGTTTGACTCCTCGAGTTGCGGCGAAAGCGGGGCGGTGCTGTCTTCACCGAGAAAGTCGGAGAGGGGATGGTAGACGCCACCCAGAGCCTCGACCCGCGCCCGGATGTCATGGCCGGGTGTTTCGAGACGGGCGAGCGTCAGCACGCGGTGGTCGTAGGACTCGACCGCAGAGCCGCCGACGGCGACGGTATCGATGACGATCGGTGTGCGCCCCTTCGCAACTTCGCGGCGCACGTGGTGCTCGAGGATACGGAGCCACGCGGGATCATGCACAGTGACCATCACCAGTGCGCTTGCCATCGCGTGCCTCCTCCGGACCCGTAGGCCAAAGGAGAGCATACCTCCCGTGTACGACCGAAACCCCGGACCGCGCACAGGTCCGTCTAGGTCGGTGATTGCGTTGTTACGCTGGGGGTCGCATCGGAACAAGAGGGGCAACGCAACATGAGAGCGATCCTGCACAGCATCGTGGGCGCGGCCAGTCGACCGGTGCGTTTCTGGGTCGCGGCGCTTGTGATCGTCGCGTCCGTCATCCTCGTCTCGATCCTCGCCATTCCGGAACGTGTGTCGGTGGACGGCATTCTCTACATCTCGAGCGCCAAGTCGTTCTTCTCCGACGACTTCGCGAGTACGTACGCGTGGTTCCGTGAGCCCGGGTACCCCTTCTTCCTTGCCGTCGTGCATCTCATCGGCAACGCGGGAGTGCTCGTGGTGATCGCGCAGGCGTTCTGCCTGGGTATCTCGGCGTTTATCGGCCTCTACGTCGCGCTCCGTTCCCTGGGGCGCACGACTGTCCCGCTGGGAACTCTCCTGCTGATGGAGGCCTTCGCGCTCAATCCCATGTACCTCATCTATGCCGCGCTCTTCCTTCAGCAGGCCCAGCTCACCCTTCAGCTCGCCCTTGTCGCGCTCTTCGTGTCGTGGGCGTTCCGACGACCGGCGTGGCTTCCGGCCTGGGCGCTTGTGGCGTTCACGGTGCTCAACTACGTGCTCTGCATCTGGACGTCGATCGGGTGGATCTACCTCGCCTTGCTCCCCACGGCTCTCGTTATTGTCGTGACGCTCTGGAAAGCGTTCCGCGGGACGAGAGTCCTGCGGCGTCCCCGCGTGTCGGCTCTCGCGGTCGTCGCCGCCTCGATCATCGCCGTGCTCGCCGTCTACGGCTCGGGGCTCGCGATCTACAGCGGCTGGAGCGCGATTCGTACCGCGAACTCCGCTGCCGCCGTGGGGATTCCGACCACCGTCATCAAGCCGCTCGATGCTGTTCCCTACATCCCTACGCCGTACCAGATGGGGCAGCGCTACCTCGCACTCATGCACATCGGCACGGTGAACCTGTACGTAGAGGAGAACAGCCTTTTCCTGCAGGATCAGCTCATTCGCGGCTACCCGCATTCGGAGTACGACACCGCGTACGACTCCCCGCCGTACTCGACGTTCGCGCGCGACTACTTCGTTCTCACCGATCCCGTCCCGGCGCTGTTCCGCCCCTACAGCATCGTCGCGCGGGTGGCGGGGGTGCTCTACGCCGGGGTCTACGTCTCCTCGTTCTTGGTGCTAGTGGGCCTCATCCTCCGGAGGAAGTGGGAGTTGCTCGCCGTGGCACTCGTGCCGTTCTACTTCCTCGGCGTGTACGCGGCGTCGGGAAGTCCCATCGACAGGTACGGAGTTCCGGGCTATCCGCTGGCTGCCGCGGCCGTCGCTGTGACCATCGCCGCGGTTCTGGGATGGTTCACCCGACGGTGGGCGACGCGGAAGGCCTAGTCCAGCTCCCCGCGTGCCGCGAAGGCGCCTCGCCAACTGAGCTCCTGCGCGGCCTTAACCGTGCACACGACGAACATGAGCCACCCGTACTCCACGAGCATCGAGCTCTCGGCTAGCGACGTGATGGTGAGGGCGAGCAGCACGAGCGCTGGCCACGCGAAGACGGTGCTCCGTTTGCGCCCCGCGAGCAGCCACGAGCGCGTGAAGGTGAGCAGGACGAGGCCGACGAACAGCACGAGGCCGATGAGCCCCAGCTGGAACCACACGTCGAGGTAGGCGTTGACGGCGGAGGTGGGCTCGCGCTCGCCCGAGATCGCGAAGATGGGGAACGGCATGACGTCGGGTCGCCAGTATCCGACCCAGCCCCAGCCCTCCAGGGGGTTCTGGTTGATGAGGTTGAGGATGCCCCGCCACAGGGTGAGCCGGTAGCTCAGTTCGCTCGTGGCACTGAACGCGGCGATGAGCTGCGAGCGGGCGATCCAGGCCGCGATCGCCAGCACGACTGCCGCGGCGAGAAGGGCGAGCTGCCAGAGGGTGCGCCGCTCCGGGGTGAGTCGCCGTAGGAGGTACAGCGCGACCACCGCCAGTGACACCACGACGAACACGGCGCTGATCACGGGCGCTCGTGAGAGGAGCATGGCAGCGCCGGCGAGAACGAGCGACCCGATTCCGAGCGTCCGGTTAACCGACTTCGTGCGCAGCTCCGTGCCGAAGGTGATGAGGGCGATCAGGGCGAGGAGGCCGAGCTGGTTACGGCTGCCCATGATGCCCTGGATGGGCCCGAACGAGTCGAGGTCACCCTGGATGTCGAGGAAGGGGATGGGGCTGTCGATGAGGAGTCCTGCGAAGATCTCGAGCGCGATCGAGACGACGAGGACCGCGCGGAACACGTCACCGAACGCGCGCACGATCTGGATGGTGTCGCGCACGAGCGCTATGCAGATTCCGAGCACCGAGAAGGCCACCAGGTAGGCGATACCGCTCGCGCTCGCGAGGCGGTAGTTGCTCCAAGCGAGGGAGAGGCAGGCCCAGCCCACGAAGAGCACGAGGGAGATCGGGAGCACGCCAGTCCACCGGAACTCGTGTCGCCGCACGAACGCCATGCCCGTCATGAGCACGACGAGGGTGGTGATCATGGCGACGAGCCCCGCCCAGCCGATGAGCCGGACGAGGAGCTCCGACATGACGGCGACCCCGACCGTCGCGATCGTAACGGCACTCGCGAACCGCGGGCTCCCGAGGACCGACTGCGCCGCGGTCGTCAGGGGGCCGCCGGCGGGGAGGTCGGTCACGGCGCCGCCAGCTCCGTGCGGTGGTCGGTCTTGGTCTTGATGGCCATGAGGGCGAGCAGGAAGATGCCGTACTCGACGAGCATCCGGCTCTCGGCGACGCTCTGCACGAGGAGCGCGACGACGACGAGCAGGGGCAGCAGGGTCGCAGACGAGAGAATGCCGGGCCGGCCGGGGGCCGTCTGCGGCCTGTCGATGGCGAACGCCCACGAGCGCGCGAGGGTGGAGAGCACGAGTGCCCCCATGACGACGAGGCCGATGATCCCGAGCTGCAGCCAGATGTCGAGCCACGCGTCGTGGGCGTGCAGCTGGCGCACCCCGTTGTTGTTGGCGAGGGTGTCGAACGGGGCAACCCACGGCACCCAGTAGCTCACCCAGCCCCAGCCGAACACGGGCCGCTGCTGCGCGAGCTCGATGACGCTGTGCCAGATCGTCGCGCGGTTGGTGAGATCCGGCGACTTGCCGAGGAGGGCGAAGAACTGGGTGGAGAAGACGAGTGCCGTGGTGACGGCGCCGAGCACGACGGCGATGATCGCGCCGTAGGTGATGCCGCGCGATCTCGCGGTAGTGGTGCGTCGCACGAGGAGCACTGCGGCGACGACGATGAGCACGGCGGCGAGGCCGACGATGTTCGTCGCGGCGCGCGTGAGGACGAAGCACAGCGCCGCGACAGCGAGCCACAGGATGCTCCACCGGCGGCGGTACGACTTGTCGAAGAGCTGGATGCCGAACACGATGATCCCGAGCAGTGCGACGAACGACAGCAGGGCCGAGTTGCCGACGAGCCCCTGGATCTTGCCGTCGACGAACAACTGGTCGCGCGACCAGTAGAGCATGAGTGGGATCTTGTCCGGCAGGTTGGCGTAGTCGATGCCGGGCTGGGCCACGGGCGGCAGCACGGGGTGCCGGATGATCGTGGCGACGACGAGCTCGAAGAGCAGTGACCCGCCGAGCACAATCTTCAGTGCGCGCCCGAGCCCGCGCAGGATCTCCGACCAGGCGTAGGTGACCGACACCGCGAGGGCCCCTGCCACCGTGAACCACGTCGAGGCGACGCCGAGCGCGGAAGCACCGGGATAGAACGACCAGGCGATCGAGAGCGCCGCGAGAACGAGGAACGCGAGCAGCGGGTAGGGCAGTGAGTTGACTTTCCACCTGCCGCGCTGCACCACGAGCAGGGTGACGGATGCCACGGCCATCAGGCCTACGACGACGCCCCAGCCCGCCCATCCGATCGTGTACCGCCAGGCATCGCCCGCGAGCAGGGTGAACAGCACGACCACCAGGAAGATGGCCCTCGCGCGGCGGTTCTCGATCAGACGCATGTGCCCAAGATTAGTGGGCTTCGGTTTAGACGAACGCGGCCTTGCCCGTGATCGCCCTGCCCACGATGAGCGTGTTCATCTCGCGCGTTCCCTCGTACGAGTAGATCGCCTCGGCATCGGCGAAGAACTTGATGACGCCGTAGTCCATGACGATGCCGTTGCCGCCGAACAGCTCGCGGCACCAGGCGACGGTCTCGCGCATCCGGCTCGTCGTGAACTCCTTGGCGAGGGCGGAGTGCTCGTCTTTCTGGATGCCCTCGTCGAGCATCTCGGAGACGCGCGTGACGAGGCCGATCGACGAGGTGATGTTGCCGAGGCTCTTGGCGAGCAGCTCCTGCACGAGCTGGTGGCTGCCGATGGGCTTGCCGAACTGGATGCGCTCCTTCGAGTACGCGACGGCGGCGTCGTACGCCCCGATCGAGTTGCCGACCGCGGCCCACGCGACTTCGGCGCGCGTGAGGCGCAGCACGGCGGCCGTCTCGCGGAAGCTCTGCGACTTCTGCAGGCGGTTCGCCTCCGGCACGACGACGTTCTCGAGCACGATGTCGGCGTTCTGCACGATGCGCAGCGCCTGCTTGTTTTCGATGCGCTTGGCGGAGTAGCCGGGGGTGGTCGTGGGGACGATGAATCCCTTGACCTGGTTGTCGTCCTCGTCGCGCGCCCAGATGATGGTGACGTCGGAGATCGAGCCGTTGCCGATCCAGCGCTTGGCGCCGTTGATCACCCAGTTGTCGCCGTCCCGCTTGGCGACGGTCTGCAGGCCCTGCGCGGTGTCGGAGCCGGAGAGCGGCTCGGTCAGTCCGAAAGCACCAAGAAGCTCGCCGCTCGCGAACTTCGGCAGCCACTCCGCGCGCTGCTCGGGCGAGCCCGCCACGGCGATGGAGCCCATGACGAGCCCGTTCTGCATGCCGACGAGGGTCGCGACCGACGCATCGACACGGGCGAGCTCGAGGGCCACCCATCCGCGGAACACCGCGCTGTTGGGAAACTGCTGTGTCTCCTCCCATGGCTGGCCGAAGAGGCCGAGGTCGGCGAGGCCCTTGACCACGATGTCGCGGTCGAAGAACTCGGCCTTCGCCCACAGGTCGTTCGCGACGGGGCGCACGTGCTCGTCGAGGAAGGCCCGCAGGCGCACGATCAGGTCTTTCTCCTGGTCGGTGAGCTTGTTCTCGAAACCGTAGAAATCAGCGCTGATCGTCTCAAAAGTCATGCTCGAACTGTAGGACGCCAACCGGGGAGGTTCCAGACCATTGGTACTTTGGTCCAATCGGCAAGAGGAGGGCTCCCCAGTGTTTGTAGGCATCACCAATACCCCGCGGGACTACGCGTGGGGTTCCCACGGCGAGATCTCGGCGCTGCTCGGGCTCCCGCCGACGGACTCGATCGAGGCGGAGCTGTGGCTCGGCGCGCATCCGGGATCCCCTGCTCGTGTCGTCGAGTCGGACGAGACGCTCGTCGACGTTGTGGGCGGCCGCCTGCCGTTCCTCTTGAAGGTGCTCGCGGCGGGCTCTGCCCTGTCGCTGCAGGCTCACCCGACCATGGCGCAGGCGCAGGCGGGATTCGCGCGCGAGAACGCCCTGGGCATCCCGCTCGACGCTCCGAACCGCAACTACAAGGACGCGTTCTACAAGCCAGAGCTCATCTATGCGGTGAGTGACGAGTTCCATGCGCTGTGCGGGTTCCGCTCCGCGGCGGGCATCCGGATGCTCGTGGAGACCCAGCTCCCGGAGGCCACGACGCTGCTCGACCGTCTGCAGGGCGACGACACGCTGCGCGACGTCTTCGAGTGGCTCATCACGCGTGGCACGGGAGTGGACGAGCTCATCGCCACGGTCGTGGCGCACGCCGACCGCAGCACGCCAGAGCTCTCGACCGTGGTGGACCTCGCCGAGAGCTACCCCGGCGACCCCGGCATCGTCATCTCTCTCCTGCTCAACCGCGTGACGCTCGCGAAGGGCGAGGCCTTGTACCTGCCCGCGGGCAACATCCACGCCTACCTCAAGGGTGTCGGTATCGAGCTCATGGCGAGCTCAGACAACGTGCTGCGCGGCGGCCTGACGCCGAAACACATCGACGTGCCCGAGCTGCTGACGGTGCTCGACTTCCGGCCCGTCGCCGTGCCTTACCTGCGTCCCGAGACGCCCTCGGCGGGAGTCGAGGTGTTCCGCCCCGACGTTCCCGACTTCGTGCTGGCTGTCGTCGAGGATGAGGGCTCCTACGCGCTCACCGGACCCGCCATAGCGCTGTGCACGGCGGGCGACCTCGAGATCGTGGGCGCCGGATCCGCCTACAACGTGTCGCGCGGCGACGCCGTGTACATCTCCGCCGATGAGGGCACTCTCACGCTCTCGGGCCTCGGAACCGTGTTCCTGGCGACGACCGGCGGCTAGAGGCTCTTCTTCTCGTTGGCGAGGTCGGCCTCGACCATCATCGTGACGAGTTCCTCGAACGAGACAGTCGGCTCCCAGCCGAGCACCTCGCGCGCCTTCGTCGTGTCGCCGACGAGCTGCTCGCCCTCGGTTGGTCGCAGGAAGCGCGGGTCGATCTTCACGTGCTTGTCCCAGTCGCTGATCCCGACGGCGCCGAACGCGAGGTCGAGGAAGTCGCGCACGGCGTGGGTCTGGCCCGTGGCGATGATGTAATCGTCGGCGACGGGCTGCTGCAGGATCAGCCACATCGCGCGCACGAAGTCGCCCGCGAAGCCCCAGTCGCGTCGAGCATCGAGGTTGCCCATCGACAGCGAGTCCTCGAGCCCGAGGGAGATGCGCGCGACCGCGCGCGAGATCTTGCGCGTCACGAACTCGGGCCCGCGGCGGGGGGACTCGTGGTTGAAGAGGATTCCGGATGACGCGTACAGGCCGTACGACTCTCGGTAGTTGATGGTCATGAAGTGCCCGAAGGTCTTCGAGACGCCATAGGGGGAGCGCGGCCAGAATGCCGTGCGCTCGTGCTGTGGCACCTCCTGCGCTTTGCCGAACATCTCGGAGCTCGAGGCCTGGTAGAACCGGATGCGCTCCATGTCGTCGCCGACGTGCACGCGGATCGCGTCCAGGAGGTTGAGGGCGCCCTTGCCCGTGACGTCGGCGATCGCGCTCGCGTGCTCCCACGACGACCCCACGAACGAGATGCCGCCGAGGTTGTAGACCTCGTCGGGCTGTGCCGCCTCGAGAGACCGCAGCAGGCTCATCGGGTCGGTGAGGTCGGCCACGTGCAGGGTGGCGGACGGAACCGCCTCCACGACCGCGTCGTACCGCTCGCCGGCCGCGCTGCGCACGAGCCCGTGTACGTCGTAGCCCTTCTCGGCGAGTAGCTCGCCGAGGTACAGCCCGTCTTGGCCCGTGATGCCTGTGATGAGCGCGCGTGTCATAGTGCTGCCACGCTATCAGCGGCGCTAGCCGGCGAGGCGCTCGCCGAACGCGCGGCGGTACGCCTGGGGCGAGACCTGCAGCACTTTCACGAAGTGGTGGCGCATGACCGCCGCCGTGCCGAATCCCGTCTCCTGGGCGATCGTCTCGAGACCGTGGTCGGTCTGCTCGAGCAGCTGCTGGGCCCGGATGAGGCGCTGGCGATTGAGCCAGGCCGCAGGGGTGGTCCCCATGTCGGCCCGGAACCGTCTCGCGAACGTGCGGCTTGACATGAGCGCCTTGCGCGCGAGCTGGTCGACTGTCAGGTCCTCAGACAGGTTCTCGAGCATCCATTCGGCGACGGCGGCGAACGAGTCAGCGCATTCGGCCTTGACGGGCTGCTCGATGTATTGCGACTGGCCGCCGTCGCGCTGCGGAGGCACCACCATGCGGCGGGCGATGACGTTGGTGGCTGCAGCCCCGTGCTCCTTGCGCACGATGTGCAGTGCCGCGTCGATGCCCGCGGCGGTGCCGGCGCTCGTGACCACTTTGCGATCCTCGACGAACAGCACGTCGGGGTCGACGCGGGTGCCGGGAAACTGCCGCGCGAGCTTGTCGGCGTGCATCCAGTGCGTTGTCGCGCGGCGACCCTCGAGGATGCCAGCCTGCGCGAGCGCGAACGCCCCGCTGCACACGCTCAGCACCCACGCCCCGCGCGCCTCGGCCTGTCGGATGACCTCGAGGTAGCGCGGGTCGATGTTCTCGATGCGATGGGCGGGCACGGCGATGAGGTCGGCATCGGCGGCGACCTCGAGGCCCGTCGTGATGACCATGTCGTATCCGAGGCTCGTCTCCACCGGGCCGGGCTCGGCGGTCGCGATCGTGAACTCGAAGCGGGGGCCGCCGGTGTCGCTGCGATCGATGCCGAACACCTCGCACACCACCCCGAACTCGAACGGGGCGACGCCGGGGATGGCGAGAAGTACGACCTTGTTGAGCACGATCTCTCCCTTGGCAGTAATGAGCCGAATGCTGGCAAGCCTGCCAGTCGTGGCTTTTTCTTGCAACTCATAGCGTTACTGCCATGACCGCGCTCATCGTCCTCCTTGCCCTCGCCATAGTGGGAATCGCCGCGACCATCCGCGATGTGCATAGCGACGGGTACCGCCGCGTCAGGAGCCGCTAGCGTTGACCGCATGACTTGGCTTGTCACCGGCGGCGCCGGCTACATCGGATCGCACGTCGTTCGCGCCCTTCTCGAGGCGGATCTGCGCACCGTCGTCCTCGACGACCTCTCCACCGGGCACAGCGACTTCGTGCCGAGCGACGTGCCCTTCGTGCGCGGCTCGATACTCGACGGATCCCTGCTGCTCGACACGATCACCGACCACGACGTGACGGGGGTCATCCACGTCGCGGGCTTCAAGTACGCGGGCGTCTCGGTGAAGGAGCCCCTGCACACGTATCAGCAGAACGTCACGGGTACGGCGACCCTCCTCGCGGCCATGGAGTCCAAGGGCGTCGATCGCATAGTCTTCTCGTCGAGCGCTGCCGTCTACGGCACCCCGCACACCGACCTCGTCACCGAGGAGACTGCCAAGAGCCCGCAATCCCCCTACGGCGAGTCGAAGCTCATCGGCGAATGGCTGCTCGCAGACCAGGGTGTCGCGCGCGGGTTGCACCACACCTCGCTGCGCTACTTCAACGTCGTCGGCTCGGGGGATCCGGCGCTGTACGACTCCAGCCCGCACAACCTCTTCCCGCTTGTCTTCACGGCGCTCCTCGAGGGCCGCACGCCGCGCATCAACGGCGACGACTACGCGACTCCCGACGGCACAAACGTGCGCGACTACATCCACGTCGCCGATCTGGCCGTGTCGCACGTGGCCGCGGCGAAGCGCCTGGACGCGGGGGAACCCGTCGAGCGGGCGTACAACCTCGGCAGCGGCTCGGGCAGCTCGGTCGGCGAGATCATGACCGCCGTGGCCGAGGCCACGGGCATCGCGTTCACCCCGGAGATCGGTCCGCGTCGGGCCGGGGATCCGGACAGGATCGTGGCCAGCGGAGAGCTCGCGGCGCGCGATCTGGATTGGCAGATGCGCCACTCGCTGCGCGAGATGGTCGAGAGCCAGTGGATTGCAACACGCCGGGCGGTAGAACCCTCGGTCTGAGATTGAGGGATTTATGATCCCCGACTTGACTCAGGGGTAACTACACCGGTGTAATTATCCCTAACGCGCGTCGGTGATTCAGCTTGAGTGCGGAGGGGAGACGGAGCATGGCGAACAACGGGTATCGCGGCGGTGGCCTTGGCGCCGGTGTTCCGGACGACTGGTTCGTCGACCCCGTCAAACTCGGGGTCCCCGGTGTGCGCCAGCAGGTTCCCGAAGAAGATGAGAACCCGCTCGCCTGGCAGTCCGACTCCCTGTGCGCGCAGACCGACCCCGAGGCCTTCTTTCCGGAGAAGGGCGGCTCCACCCGCGACGCGAAGAAGATCTGCTCGTCGTGCGAGGTCCGCACCCGCTGCCTCGAGTACGCACTCGAGAACGACGAGCGATTCGGCATCTGGGGCGGGCTCTCCGAGCGCGAGCGCCGCAAGCTCCGCAAGCGCGCCTGAGCCTCATCTACCGGGGTACAGTTCGCTCATAGGCTCGCCGACCCGCCGTGAGTCAGCTCGGTCGGCTCCCTGAGCCCGCTTAGTCTCGACACGTCATGCAGCCGAGAGTTATCGCGGTACTCGTCGCCCGGAACGGGGCCGAATACCTGCCCAGGACCCTTGCCGCCCTCGCGGCGCAGTCCCGTCGACCCGATTCGGTGCTCCTCGTCGACAGCAGTTCGTCAGACGGTTCGGCCGCGATCCTCAACTCCGCAGCCCCCGGCAGCGTGGTCACCACCCCCGGCCGTCGTTCGTTTGGCGCCGCGGTGTCCTACGCGATGCAGGTGGCGCCGCCGCAGGAGAGCGACAACGAGTGGCTGTGGCTGCTCGGGCACGACAATGCGCCCGATCCCTCCGCGCTCTCCGCGATGCTCGGCACCGTCGAGGTGTCGCCCTCCGTCGCGATAGCGGGCCCCAAGCTCATGCGCTGGGACGAGCCGGGGTTCATCGCGAGCTTCGGCGAGACCCTGACCGCCTACGGGCGATCGGTCGAACTCGTGTCCGGTGAGCTCGACCAAGCCCAGCATGACCTCCACAGCGACCTGCTGGGCGTCGCCGCTGGTGGGATGCTCGTGCGCAGGTCCGTCTGGACTGCCCTCGGTGGCTTCGATCCGGGCCTGCCCGGCGTCGATGCCGCCCTCGACTTCGCCGTGCGTGCCCGCCTCGCCGGTCACCGCGTGGTGGGAGTACCGCAGGCCCGCGTCGCCTCGGCGGGTCCGGCCGAGCTGTTCGGCCGACGCTCGGTGTCGGCGGGAACGCAGAACCGCATCCGGCGCTCGGCCCAGCTGCACCGCCGCTTCGTCTACGCGCCCCCGCTCGCCGTGCCGCTGCACTGGCTGGCCGTCGTGCCGCTTGGCGTGCTGCGCTCGCTCGTGCAGCTCGTCGCGAAGCGGCCGGGGTTCGTGGGTGGCGAGCTCGCCGCCGCGATCGGTGGCGCGTTCGACGGGAGTGTTCCGCGGGCCAGACGGGTGCTTCGCCGCAACCGGGTCATGGGCTGGGGTGCCATCGGTGCACTGCGCATCACGGCGGGGGAGCTGCGCGAGCGCCGCTCGGGTGAGCGCGCTGCAGCTGCCGCGGCATCGGTTGCCGAGCGCGACCGCCCCGGCTTCTTCTCGGGCGGCGGCGCGTGGATGGTTCTCGTCGCCGCGGTCTTCGGCATTGCCGCGTTCGGCCACCTCGCCGACGCGCAGGCGCTCTCGGGCGGCGGGCTCGTTCCGCTCAGCACGACCGTGGGCGAGTTGTGGTCGCACGTCGGATACGCCTGGCACGACCTCGGCACCGGATTCCTCGGCGCATCCGACCCGTTCTCCTCTGTTCTGGCGGTCCTCGGCACCCTGACGTTCTGGTCCCCGTCGTTCAGCATCGTGCTGCTGTACCTCGTGGCGATCCCGCTCTCCGCCCTCACCGCGTGGTGGTGCGCCGCGAGGTTCTCGACGCGGGCGTGGGGTCCGGCTGTTGCCGCCCTCGCGTGGGCGCTTGCACCTCCACTCTTCGCGGGGCTCGACGGCGGGCATCCGGGCGCTGTCATCGCCCACATCCTGCTGCCCCTGCTCGTACTCACGACGGTCAATGCCGCGCGCAGCTGGTCGATGGCCGGTATCGCTGCCCTCATCTTCGCTGCGGTCGCGGCGTCGGCGCCCGCGCTCGTCCCGGCGCTCCTCATCGCCGTCGTCGGCTGGGCGGCGGCCAACCCGCGCGGGGTGGTGCGGGTCATCGGCATCCCGATCCCGGCCCTCGCGCTGTTCGCGCCCCTGCTCTGGGACCAGTTCCGGCGCGGCACCCCGCTCGCGATCTTCGCCGAGCCGGGCGTTCCGGTCCGCTCGACAGCTCCCGGCGTCCACGAGCTCGTCGTCGGGTCTGCGGGTTCCGGCCTCAACGGGTGGGATGCCTTCCTCACAGCCCTCGGGCTGCCCGGCGCCGCGGCACCCATCGTGGTGATCGTGCTGCTCGCGCCGCTCGGGATCCTCGCGCTGTTCGCGCCCCTGCTGCCCGGCGCACTGCGCGCGATCCCCGCCATGGTCCTCGGGCTGCTCGGCTTCATCACCGCGGTCGTGGGGCTGCACCTGCAGGTCGTGCTCGTCGGCTCCACCGCAAGCCCCGTGTGGCCCGGTGCTGCGCTCAGCCTGTACTGGCTCGGTCTCGTCGGGGCCATGGCGATCTCGCTCGACGGCCTGCGGCGTGCCGCCGCGGCCCCCGCCCTCATCGCCGCGGTGTTCCTCGTCGTGCTCGCCGTGCCCTCGCTCGTCGTCTCGGCGAACGACGCCGGTTCAGTGGCAGCAAGCAACGGCCGCCTGCTTCCCGCGTTCGCCTCCGCCGAGGCGGCCTCGCGCCCCTTGCTCGGCACTCTCGAGCTCTCGGCCCAGCCCGACGGGGGTGTGGCAGTGACCGTGCACCGCGGCCTCGGCACCACCCTCGACGAGCAGAGCACCCTCGAATCCACCCGCACGAGCGTCACCGACGAGGACGAGCGCCTCGCGGTGCTCGCCGGCAACATGGCCTCCCGCAGCGGGTACGACATCGCGGCGGAACTCGACAAGCTGCAGATCGCCTTCGTCCTCGTGCCGCACAATACGGACGCCTCAGCGACGGCGCGCCAGCGCATCACCGACGCGCTCGACGGTAACCGCCTGCTCACCCCCATCGGCGACACGTCGACGGGCACGCTGTGGCACTACCAGGGTCTTGGGGAGGGCACGGCGCCCAGCGGGCCGGGGCCGTGGCAGTCCACCACCGGGATCGTGGTGCTCGCCGGACAGGGCATCGTGTTCCTGTTCGCCCTCCTGCTCGCGGTGCCCACCACCCGTCGTCGGCGGGTTCGTTCGGCGCGGGCATCCAGCGACGACGAGGAGGTTGCCGAGTGAGCATGCAGGATGAGCCCACGGGCGACGAGTTCGAGCCGGATGCGGCGTTCCCCGAGCAGGACGAGCCGCAGGCCACCGAGCGCCGCGGACTGACCGCGCGCGGTGTCGCGGTAGCTGGCGCGCGCACGGTCGCGGGCCTCGTCGGGATCGGCGTGGCCGCGGCGACCATCGCCGCTGCGGCGATCATCCCGCTGCCCACGGTGATGTCGACGCCCGTGAGCATGCTCGTGACACCCGTGCCGACCGCGCAGCAGCTCGTGTGCGCAGGCTCCGTGCTGCGCTTGGCCGACGACAGCGGCGCGGGGGCGACCACGGTCTCGGCGCTCGGCCGCCCCGACCTCGACGCCGCGTCGAGCGACGGCTCGGTCTCGCGCATCCCCGTCGAGGTCTCCGACGCGTCGACGGGCGGCACGTCATCGGCACCCACCATCGTGAGCACCCCGCCCTCGGCTCCGGATGCCACACAGAGCGTGCTCGTGAGCGGTGCGCAGTCCGAGCTCGTGAACGAGGGCGACTTCGTCGGCCTCGCGGCGGCGGACTGCGACATGGCCAACGGCGACAGCTGGCTCGCGGGCGGCTCGACCTCGGTGGGCCGCACCACGCTCCTCTCCCTCACCAACCCCAGCGAGGTGCCGGCCACCGTCAACCTCGAGCTGTTCGGCGAAGACGGCCAGATCACGGCCCCCGGTACGAGCGGCATCATCGTGCCCGCGAACGGTCAGCGTGTGCTCTCGCTCGCGGGCTTCAAGCCCGACATCGTCTCGCCCGTCGTTCACGTCATGAGCACGGGCGGGCAGGTCTCGGCGACCCTGCAAGAGGCCATCGTGCGCGGGCTCAACCCCGGCGGCGTCGACATCATCCCCGCGCAGCCGGCGCTCTCCACGCAGACCGTCATCCCCGGAGTCCTCGTCACCAACCTCGATGCCGTGCAGGCGCTGCGCACGGGCGGCGACCCGCAGTTCGACGACATCGAGACGGCCATCCGGGTGTTCGCGCCCGGTGAGGGATCCGTGACGCTCACCGTGAGCGTGACGCCCGAGTCCGCCTCGGCCACGGGCACCTCGTTCGCCATCGACGTCGATGCCGGCCGGGTCACCGATGTGCCGATCGAGCAGTTGGCTACGGGCAGCTACACGATCAGCATTGCCTCAAGCGAGGGGGTCGTCGCGTCGGCGCGCGTGACCTCCGCGGTCGGCAGCGTCACCGACTTCGCCTGGTTCGGCGCCGCGCCGCTGCTGCGCACCACCGCACAGGTCACGGCGGCTCCCGGCCCCAGCCCTGTGCTGCACCTCGCCAACCCGACGGCCAGCGATGCCCAGGTGCTCGTGGGCACCCAGACCGTCGGGATTGCCGGAGGCTCGTCGTCGGTGTTGGCTCTTCAGCCGGGGGAGACCTACACCCTTACCGGCTTCGACATGCTCTACGCATCGGTGACGCTCGCTCAGGACGGCATGATCGCGGGATATCGCGTGCACCCGCCCGGCGTGGGCTCAGCGCCGATCGTCGTCTACCCGTAGCGCTGCGGTCACAGGTGGCGGAAGCGCTCCGGCGCGAGGTCCCACGGGTCTTTGCCCAGCAGTTCGGCCACCGCGCGGAACACGCAGCTCTCCACCATCATGCGCTTGTGCAGGTCGTCGTAGCGGTGCAGTCGCGAGAGCCGCTCGATGGGGAGGCGGTACAGGATGACGCGGCGCTCGGCCGCGAACACGCGCCAGCGATCGACAGCGGGTTCGGACCCCAGCGCTGCCGGCATACCCGCGATCTCGAAGCTGACATCGGCGAGCTCATCCGGCCACAGGTCTTTGAGGTATTCGGCGGTGGAAGCGACAGTCATCTCGAACATGTCTGCCCGGCTGCGCAGGAGGGGCAGGTGGGGGCCCGTCACTGCTGCCCGGATGCCCCTGCCGTGCCTATCGCGCCAGCCGGGCCGCGCAGACGCGGGCTGCGCACGTCTCGTCGGCTTGGCCACGCTGTCGATTCTACCGGCGTGGCTCGCGCCACGGACCGCCCCCGGTCGTAGCCTTACTCCGAGATGAGTGGTCGCCCGTGCAGCAAGGTCGCCTGTAACCAGGAGGCTTCCGCCACGCTCACCTACGTCTACGCCGACTCGATGGCCGTACTCGGGCCGCTGAGCTTCACCGCGGAACCCCACAGCTACGACCTGTGCGACCGCCACGCCGAGCGTCTGTCGGCGCCGCAGGGCTGGCAGGTCGTACGGCACGTCGTGCTGGGGCACTAGTTTTGAGGCATGAGTTCCCGTAAGGCCGCCGAGCTGAAAGCCGTGGTCTTCGACCTCGATGACACTCTCGCTCCCTCGAAGTCGACAATGGACCCCTCGATGAGCGAGGCTCTCGCCCGGCTCTTGGAACGCATCGATGTGTGCATCATCTCGGGCGGCAGGTTCGAGCAGTTCGTCGCCCAGGCCCTCGACGGATTCCGCGCAGACGATGCCGCGATGGCCCGACTCCATCTCATGCCCACGTGCGGCACGCGGTACTACCTGTGGCGCGAGGGAGCCTGGCAGCTCCAGTACGCGGAAGACCTCACCGACGACGAGAAGAGCCGCACCATAGCGGTGCTCGAGGAGGGTGCTCGGGAGCTCGGGCTGTGGCATCCGGGTGCGTGGGGCGACATCATCGAAGACCGCGGAAGCCAGATCACGTTCTCGGCCCTCGGGCAGAAGGCCCCCATCGCGGAGAAGACCGCGTGGGATCCGGATGGCGCGAAGAAGCGACTCCTCGGCGCGTGGGTGCAGGAGCGCCTGCCCGACCTCGAGGTTCGCGGCGGCGGATCCACCTCGCTCGACATCACGCGCAAGGGCATCGACAAGGCGTACGGCATCGACAAGCTCGTCGCCGAGCTCGACGTCGATATCGAGCAGCTGCTGTTCATCGGCGACCGTCTCGACGAGGCCGGTAACGACTACCCCGTCTACCAGCGCGGCGTGCTGTGCGTGCCCGTTCACGACTGGACCGAGACCCGCGACTACGTCGACGCGCTCCTGCCGTGGCTCGACTCGGCGGACCTGCCGTTCCCGCTGCCTGCGATGGTGCCGCTAAACAGCTAGCGTCTGGGCATCTACTTTCTCAGCGACTCCAGCTCACGGCGCAGTTCATCGCGGCCGGAGACACCGAGCTTGCGGTAGATGTTGGTGAGGTGGTTGTCGACGGTGCGAGCCGACAGCCCCAAGCGTTCGGCGATCTCTTTGCTGCGCTCACGTCCCGCAGCGGCTGAAGCGATGGCCCACTCGCGCTCGGAGAGCTCCACCTCGAGCTGCGCCGAAGCACTTGCGCCGCTTAAACCCCGCCGCCACTGGCTACTGAGCAGCCACGCGCGTCGAGCCGGGCGGTCGCGTCCGGACGCGCGGAAGAAGGAGGCGGCCTGGGCGGCCGCATCGGCGGCACCCGCAAGCAGACCCGCGCGGGCAGCTCGCCCGGCCGCGATGAGCAGGGCGTCGGGGTCCTGTGCGGCGAGCGCCTCGGCGTGGGCAACGAGGGCCGCAATGAGTTCGCCCGTGGTCTGGTGTCCGATCGTGCGCAGGTGCTCGAGCTGGGAGTCACCCTCGCCGAGCCGCACGGCGACGTAGGCGGTGAACGCAGACAGCAAGTAGCAGCGCCCCGCGATACCCCGCTCGACCGTCTCGTCGATCACGCTCAGCGCCGAGGCGACATCCCCCGAGAGGGCGAGCGCCCAGGCCTCGGCTTCCACGGCCTGAAGCTCGGTGACCAGGTATGCGCGTGAGTCCTCGTCGAGTGTCCCGAGAATCTCGGCCGCTTCGGAGTATCGCCCCAACTGCGCCGCTGCGGTGGCCTTCAGTGCGATGGCGGCACCGCGAACTCCCAGAAAGTCGCGCCAGACGAGCTGCTCGACCGCGTCCTGTGCCAGCGCATAGGCCGCCTCGACCTCTCCCTGGTGCACCGCGAGAAGGGCGAGCCCGAAGTTCCACATGCCCACGGACTCGTCGAACATGTCACTGCGCTGCCCACGCCCATAGGCGACGGCATCGGCTGTCCGTCCCTCGAGCGCGAGCACGAGGAAGTCCGCGAAGTCGATCATCTCTCCGGCGTGACGGATTACCGACGTCACGGCGTCGGCGCGCGGTCGGGCGAAGGCGATCGCCCTGCGGCTGGTCTCGAGGTCGCTGCCCAGCACCGCCGCCATCATGCGAAAGAGCTCGGTGTTGACAGTGTTGACGGGATCATCGACGGTGCTCGCGAGTTCCGGGGTCTCGCCGAGCATCAGGCGCCACTTCGCGAGGTTCGCGAGAAGGTAGTCGCGCGCTGCCGGATCCGTCATCGTCGCCACCGCGCGTGTTCCCATCTCGACGGCATCGCGAGGACGCTGGCGACGGACGGCCAGATAGAAACCGCAACGGGTTGCGACATTGGCGGCATCCGCATCGCTGGTCGCCGCAGATGTTGCGGCCTCGAACGCCGCGTCGGCCTCGGCGAACTGGCTCGACACGGCGAGGGCATCGGCGAGCACGACGCGGGCATCGAACGGTGCCACCACGCCCTGGTCCAGGGCGGTCTCGATAGCGCGGGTTGCCAAGTGGATTGCGAGCGACTGGTCGTCGACTCGGTGAGCGTAGGCTGCAGCCCAGGCGAGGTCTGCGGGCGGCGGCACCGAGGGCGTTTCCGCGAGCAGGCACAGGGCTGTGAAGCGATGGTCGTCGCGAGGGCTCGTCGAGAGCAGGGCTGCGGATTGCGTGCGGCGAGCGGCAAGCTGCTGTGTCGTGAGCGCACCCAGCAGGGTTTCGGCAAAAAGGGGATGGGACAGCTGCACGGTGTCATCCGCCGATCGAGTGATCAGACCCGCCCGGTCGAGGGCGTCGAGGCCAGCGGTCGGCAGCAACTCACGGGGCCACGGTTCCGCCGCCGCAATGAGTTCGGCGAGGTCGCGGTCATCGGTGCGCAAGCCGGTGAACCGCAGAGCTACCGTGTCTCGCAAGTGCACGGGGAGCGAGGTCGCGTCGACGACGAAGCCCGCATGATCGGATCGCACGGCGTCGTGCTGGAGAGCGGCGATCACGAGTTCTCTCAAGAACAGCGCGTTGCCCGCGGCCAGCTCGACCAGGGCGCGCAGGCTCGTCAATTCCACGGGCCCGCCGAGGGCCGAGCGCACCATGTCCATCGCCACGGCTGCCGGCAGTGGGGCGACCTCGGTGACGTCCAGTGCGCCCTCGTGCTGAAGCCGGCCCAGTGCCCCCTCGAGCGGATGCTCCGTGCGAGCCGTCATCACGCACGCGACCCCATAGACCCGTACGAGTTGGTAGATCGTCGACGCCGACACCTCGTCGAGCATCTGTGAATCGTCGACGAGCAGCACGTGCCGGGAGGCGGACGGCGAGACGGACGCGAAGAGGCGCTGCAGTCGATCGGTAGTGGAGGCATCATCGGGTAGGCCCGTGCTACCCAGCAGCGGGGTCATGGCGCCGAGCGGAACATCCCGCAGCTCTGGCATGCCGACGACCCGCAGGACCGTATAGCCGGTGACCTCGAGAGCGCTCGCGACCGACGCCGCGAGGGTCGATTTGCCTATGCCGCTCGGGCCGCGGATGAGCTGCACCCGCGCGCGGCGAGACCGGGCCGCATCCACTAGGCGGTCGCGTTCGACGGTGTCGATGACGGTCGGCCATTCCACGACACCGACCCCCATTTGCTACAGCGAGCCATCAGTATTTCACGGGCTTATCGCGGCCTCGGGTAATTCTTACTCAGTGCACCGGCGGCGGCGCTCCGGGAGGCTGAATCGACACACGGGGGTCGCCATCAGTATTCGTCATGCGCTCAGCGTCGCCATCGCGGCGCTCGTCGTGGTTCCGTCGATCGCGCTGGGGCCGGCGCTCCCGGCCGCCGCAGTCGTGCCGACCACCGTGATGCTGAGCGCACCGACCGCGGCCGTGAGGCTCCCCGCGTCCATCACCGCGACGGTTGTGCCCGTGCCCGACGGCGGCCTGGTCACCTTCACCGACGAGCAGATGCCGATCCAGGGGTGCTTCGGGGTTCCCGTCAACACCACGACGGGGGTCGCCACATGCAACACCCCGTACTACTCGTTCCCCGACCAGCGCACGATCGGGGCATCCTTCTCGGGAACCGACGAGTTCAGCGGAAGCACCGCGGCCGACATCACGCTGCGCATCGCGGCAGACATCGTGGTGACCGCCGACGCCAACCCGACCGGGTCCGCCCGACCGGTGGTGCTCACGGCGACGGTATCGCCGTTGCCGGGCTACGGCACAGTCACGTTCACCGAGGGCTCCTCCGCGATCGACGGATGCGCCGGCCTCGCGATCCCGGCGAGCGGAACTGTGACCTGCCGCATGACCTTCTTCACGCTCGGCGATCACCCGATCGCTGTCGACGTGCGCGATATCGACGGAGCCGTGATCAACCGTGTCACCCATGTGCAGGCCGTGTCGGCGCTGGCCGCGCAATACCCGGCAGGCATGGGCACCTTCACCGTGCCCGCGGGCTGGGCGGATGTGCGCATCGAGGCCTGGGGTGCCGAGGGGCAGCAGCACGACCGAGGCCCCGTCCTCGGACTTGACGGAGTTCCCGGCAAGGGCGGCGGCGTGAGCGCCGTGGTTTCTGCATCGCCCGGCGATCGATTCGACTACAGCGTGGGGACGCAGGGCGGTGGCGGGCGGCCGGGCGGCTACACCGACCGCGGGCGCTGGGGCGGGGGAGCGACAAGGGTTACTGCGGGGGCGGAACTCTTGGTCGTCGCGGGAGGAGGCGGCGGCGTGGGCGGTTGGGCCTACGGGGCAGCGCAAGGGGGTGACGGGGGAGCGGACACCACCACGGGGGCTGGTAGTGCATCTCCCAATCCCTATCGGCCGGGCGGCGGGGCGGTCGGAGCGACTCCCGGAGCTGGCTCGCCGGGGGCGATCGGCGATTTTAACGAGCACTCAGACGGCCTCGATGGGTCGGTCTGGGCCGACGGCGGCAAGGGCGGAACGGGCGGCGGCTATGTCTCTCTCGGACACGAGGTCGGTTGCTCGGGCGGCGGTGGCGGGGGTGACGGTTACGCGGGTGGCGGTGGCGGTGGCGGATGCGCGGGCAGCTACACGAGCAAGTCGGGCGCTGGCGGCGGTGGCTCGTCCTACTTCACCCCCGATATCGTGGGCACCTACCTGGGTTCGGGCAAGCGCGGCGACGGGAGTGTGTCCTTCTCGCACGCGGCAACGCAGGTCGTGTTCGCGACATCCACGGACCCGCTCGGGATCGGCGGCACACGCACCCTCACGGCGACTCTGACCGACAGTGCGGGCAACGTGGTCGACACCGGTCCCGATTCCGTGCGGTCGATCACGTTCGCGAAGACGGCCGGCACCGGTGCTGTCACCGGATTTGTGACGGTCCCCGCGGTCGGCGGTGTGGCAACGGCCATCGTGACGGCGACCTCCGTCGGTGCCATCACGGCAAAGGCGACCGCGGGGGCGCTCTCGAGCAGCACGCAGAGCTTCGCCATCACCAAGATGGGCCAGACGATCGACTTCGTTGCGCCCACCACGGCGCAGAGCTTCGGATCGACGTTCGTCGTAACGCCGACCGCGACCTCCGGCCTTGCCGTGCAGGTGGCGGCGAGTGGCGGATGCACCGCGGTCACTGCTGGGGGCACTGTGACTGTGACGGTGACGAGCGGTTCGACTGAGTGCGTGCTCACCGCGACCCAGGCGGGCGACGCAACCCGGGATGCCGCTGCCGCGGTCGAGCGCACCGTGCCGGTGGCGAAGGCGGTGCGTGCGATCGCGTTCGCCCAGCCCGCGTCGCCGGCAGGTTTTGGGCAGACTCGCCACGTGGAGGCGACCGTGAGCGGCGGGGACACCGTCACTCTGACCGCCGCCGGCGGGTGTTCCGCGGTGGCGGCGACGGGGACCGGTTGGGACATCACGATCACGAGCGGCACGACCGACTGCGTGCTCACGGCCAGCCAGGCGGGAACCACCAACTACGAGGCGACGAGCGTGCAACGAACTGTCACGGTCACGAAGATCGCGCAACACACGATCGTCGTGACCGGCCCGGAGACGGCGTCGTACGGTCAGACTGTCACGTACGAGGCGAGCGGCGGCAGCGGCGGAGCCGACCTCGTGGTGTCGGCCGCGGGCTCCGCGTGCGTCGTTGACGACAGCGATAGCGATAGCGTGACCGTGCGGATGACGACCGGCACGGGAACCTGCACGATATCCGCGACACGTGCGGCCGACGGCAACTATGAGGCCGCGAGTAGCGAGGTCGTGGTGCAGGCGGTCAAACTGCCCGCTACCGTCAACGCTCTGGGCGCCACCACGGTCTACGGGGAGGCTTCGCCGGCGTTGAGCTACGAACTCATCGGCCTGTTGGCGGGCGACGACACGACCGACATCGCCGGTTCGGCAGACTGTTCTCGCACCCCCGGAACCGACGTTGGTGGCTACACCATAACGTGCGCGCCCGGATCGCTCTCCTCTCCCGACTACGCGCTCTCAGCAGGAAGCACCGCCCAGTTCACCATCACGCCGGCTCAGCTGCGGGTTACCGCGAGTGACGCATCAATGACCTACGGCGACGTCGTGCCGAGCATCGGCTTCAGCTACGACGGACTCACTGCGGGCGACACGGCCCCCGCAAGCTCTCCGACCTGTGCTGTCGACGTTCCTCTGGACGGCCTGCACGCAGGCTCGGTCAGCGCGCGGTGCGGCGGTGCGAGCGACCCGAACTACGACGTCACGTACGTCTCCGGAACTCTGGTGATCTCGCCGGCGGGGCTCATCGTGACCGCATCGTCCGCGATCCAGATCTACGGGGCGGCCGCGCCGACGATCACACCCCACTACGCGGGATTCGTCTCCGGCGACGGTGTCGAGGTTCTGGATGACGCCGCGGTGTGCACGAGCGGCACGAGCACGTCGTCCGGGGTCGGCGGGTACGGCTCGGCCTGTTCGGGAGCTTCCGCGGGGGACTATGCGATCAGCTACGTCTCTGGCTCGGTGACGGTGGTGCCCGCGAGTCTGACCGTGACCGCGTCATCCGACACCATCGTTTACGGCGATGGGGCACCCACCGTCACCCCCCGCTACGAGGGATTCGTGAACGGCGACGACGCACGGGATCTTCTCACGCAGCCCGACTGCTCCGCCCTGGTCGACGCGCGCACCCCGGTGGGAACCCATTCGGCGGTCACCTCGTGCGAGGGCGCCAGCGCGGCCAACTATTCGCTCGACTACGTCTCGGGCGACGTGACGGTCGAGCCGGCCGAGCTGGTAATCACGGCATCCGACGGGTCCGCCGTGTACGGCACGGTGGGTATCGCCATCACCGCCTCGTACGACGGCTTTGTCGCTGGCGAGGGGGAAGCCGATCTGACCGTCGCCCCGGATTGCCGCTCGACGAGCGTTCCCGAGAGCCGCGTCGGCACCTACGCCTCGGTGTGTGCGGGTGCGTCGTCGTCGAACTACACGATCACCTACACGCACGGAACGGTGACCATCGCGCCGGCGCCGCTGACCATCACGGCGTCCGATGCGAGCCAGGTCTACGGCGACGCGGCTCCCACGATCACCGCGGAGTACACCGGTTTCGTCGCAGGAGACGACTCCGCCGATCTTGAGTCCGCACCCGAGTGCCGCGCGCTCACGACGGAGACCACGCCCGTCGGTGTCGGTGTGTCGAGTTGCGACTCCGCAGCATCCACCGACTACGACATCGCCTATGTGCGGGGAGTCGTCACGCTGACCCCGGCACCACTGACGGTCACCGCTTCCGACACGTCGCACGTCTACGGTTCGCCAGCTCAGACGGTTGCTCCCGACTACAGCGGATGGCGTGGCGACGATGGCACGGCAGACCTCACGAGCGTTGCCGTGTGCTCCGCCAACACGACCGCCGTGACGCCCGTGGGCGAGTACGAGTCCAGCTGCGCCGACGCTGTCGGCCCCAACTACTCGGTGACCTACGTGGCGGGCCGCTCCACGGTCACCCCCGCCGAGCTCATCGTCACCGCGTCAGACGGCAGTCACGTGTATGGAACGGCGGGTCCCGCGATCTCGTCGACCATCACGGGCTATGTCAACGGTGAGGATGCCACGGTGCTCGCGGCCGGTCCGGCGTGTCTGCCGAATACCAACGGCACGACCGATGTCGGCACCTACGGGTCGACGTGTGCGGGGGTATCCGCCGCCAACTATGTGATCGACTATGTGCCGGGGGTCGTGTCGGTGAGTCCCGCCCCGCTGACGATTCGCGCGAGCGATGCCACGCGCACGGTGGGTGCGGCGAACCCCGCGTTCACCGCAATCGCGGAATGGTTCGTGGCGGGCGACGGATGGGCGGACCTCCACGGCACTCTGCGTTTCAGCACCGTCGCCAAGGGTACGAGCGCTCCGGGCCAGTACGACATCGTCGCCGCGGGAGTGCAGTCGCCCAACTACACGATCGTGTTCGTCGACGGCACTCTGACGGTGACGGCGGCACCCGTGGTTCCCAACGATGCGCCTCGCTCGGCACCCGTGACGACTCGAGACGGGGTGACACCCGCGTCGACGCCAAGCCCCGCGCCGACGGCGTCCGAGAACCCGGAGCCAAGCCCCACGGAGTCAAGCCCCACGGCGCAGCCTCAGGAACGTGTCGAGTCCTCGTCGGCATTTGTGCCGTGGCTGCTCGCTGGTGCGGTCGTGGTTCTGTTGTTGATCGGCTCCGCAGTCGTGCTCATCGTGCGCCGCCGCATCCGTTAGCGGATCTGCGAGAATGGGCGTATGAGCCCTGTCACGACCGCCCTCCCCTACAAAGTGGCCGACCTCTCCCTCGCCGAGGCCGGTCGCCACCAGCTCCGCCTCGCCGAGCACGAGATGCCGGGCCTCATGGCCCTCCGCAAGGAGTTCGGGGCCAGCAAGCCTCTCGCGGGCGCGCGCATCGCGGGCTCGCTGCACATGACCATCCAGACCGGCGTGCTCATCGAGACCCTCGTGGCCCTCGGCGCTCAGGTGCGCTGGGCGAGCTGCAACATCTTCTCCACACAGGACGACGCGGCCGCCGCGATCGCCGTCGGCCCGACCGGCACGGTGGATGCTCCCGCCGGCGTCCCCGTCTTCGCCTGGAAAGGCGAAACCCTCGAGGAGTACTGGTGGTGCACCGAGCAGATCTTCGACTGGTCCGCCGAGGGTGCGACCGGCCCGAACATGATCCTCGATGACGGCGGCGATGCGACCCTGCTCGTGCACAAGGGCCGCGAGTTCGAGCTCGCCGGCGCCGTGCCCGCGACACCGGATGACGCGAGCCACGAGTGGAGCGTCATCCTCGACGTGCTCCGCGCCTCCGTCGCAGCCTCACCCGACCGCTGGACGACGATTGCCGCCGAGATCAAGGGTGTCACCGAGGAGACCACCACGGGCGTCCACCGCCTGTACGAGCTCGCTGCCGCGGGCAACCTGCTCTTCCCGGCCATCAACGTCAACGACTCGGTCACGAAGTCGAAGTTCGACAACAAGTACGGAATCCGCCACTCCCTGCCTGACGGCCTCAACCGCGCCACCGACGTGCTCATCGGCGGCAAGGTGGCGTTCGTCGCGGGCTACGGCGATGTGGGCAAGGGCGCTGCCGAGGCCCTGCGCGGCCAGGGTGCGCGCGTCATCGTCTCGGAGATCGACCCCATCAACGCCCTGCAGGCGGCCATGGACGGCTTCCAGGTCACGACCATCGAGAAGGCTCTGCCCGAGGTCGACATCTGGGTCACCGGCACCGGCAACGAGAACGTCATCACGACCGACCACCTGCTCGGGATGAAGCACCTCGCGATCGTCGCCAACGTGGGTCACTTCGACAACGAGATCGACATCGCTGGCCTCGAGAAGCTCCCCGGCGCGGTCAAGGTCGAGATCAAGCCCCAGGTGCACGAGTGGCGTCTGCCGTCGGGCCGCAGCGTGCTCGTGCTCTCCGAGGGTCGCCTCATGAACCTCGGCAACGCCACGGGCCACCCGTCGTTCGTGATGAGCAACTCGTTCACCAACCAGGTGCTCGCGCAGATCGAGCTGTGGGCGAACAACGGCGCCGGCCAGTACGCGAATCAGGTTTACGTGCTGCCGAAGCACCTCGACGAGAAGGTCGCGCGCCTGCACCTCGACGCCCTCGGCGTCGTGCTCACCGTGCTGTCGCCGTCGCAGGCCGCGTACATCGGCGTGCCTGTCGACGGCCCCTACAAGGTCGACCACTACCGCTACTAGTCGCGCGGCGCGCTAGCTGAGCGCGGGGCGCGCTTCTGCGGAGAATCCGGGCCTACGTCACACGCGTAACCCTGATCCGGGCTTTCAGACGCACAACCTCCGCATAAGCGGAATCAACGAGAGACCGCGGCGCGAGCGGGCCGGATGCGCTAGCCGCGGTCGGGGAACCCCCGCGGCATCCCGGCGAGCACGGGGGCGAGCCGGTCGAGGCCCGCCTTCTCGAGCTGGAGCGCCGCGAACTCCCGTTCGCGGCGCAGGGCCGCGACGGCGGCGAGGAACAGTTCGGCGTTCGTCTGCGGCACGGGCGACACGAACACCGAAACCTCGGTTGCGAGCTCGCGGCTGAGCCTCTCGCGTGTCATTGGCGTGAGCCCCCCGGCCTGCCCGAGGAATTGCGCGACGCGGCGGGCGAGGGCATCCGGAAGCTTGGCGACATCGGCGGTGGACGCCCACGCGACGAGCTCCACGGGCACGCCATAGACCGGGGCCACGGCTTTCGAGACGCGCTCGTTCTGGCTGTAGGTACCCGCGATGAGGTCGCCGATGCGCTTCGAGCGACCGTTGAGCAGCGAGGCGATCGCCGCCATGCCGCCGAAGGTCATGAACGTCTCGAACACGTTCGTGAGGGCCCGGATGAAGGCGTGCCGGAAGCCGATCGAACCGCCGTCGTCGCGCACGATACGGGAGCCGGTGGCGAGCTTTCCGAGCGACTTGCCCTGGCTCAGGAGTTCCACGGCGGTCGGGATCGCCACGATGCACAGCACGAGCCCTGCGACGCCGATGGCCTGCAGGAGGGCGTCGTCGAGGCCGAGCTGCACGGCGAAGGTGGAGAGCACGACCATGATGCCGATGTACGCGCCGAAGTAGAGCAGCCAGTCGATGATCGCGCCCGCGGCCCTCAGCACGAAGCTCTGCGGGCGCAGGTCGAGCGCGACGGCCTCGCCCGTGACGAGCTGCTGCGCATCGTCGTCGTGCGTGAGAACGTCAACGGGGAGGGCACGGGGCATGCCATCATTTAAGCAGATGGATCTCGACGCCTACTCCGCCGCCCACCGCGATGAGTGGGACGAGCTTGCCCGGCTCGGCGCGAAGCGCTCGTTCAGCGGCGTCGAGGCCGACGCCCTCATCGATCACTACCAGTCAGGTGCGACCCAGCTCTCGGCGATCCGCACCACCGCCGGACAGTCCGCACAGGGCGACCGCCTCTCCCTGTGGCTCAGTCGCGCGCGACTACGGTTCACGGGAGCCTCGGCCAACGTGCTCAGCCAGCTGCCCCGCTTCTTCGCGTATCAACTGCCCGCTGCCCTGTACAGCATCCGGTGGCTCTCGCTCGTGATCGCGGGTGCGACCGTGCTCATCGCCGTCATCTACGGGGCCTGGGCCCTCAACGACCCGCGAGTGCTGGCCACGTTCGGCTCCGAGTCAGACCTCGAGCAGTACCGCAAAGACTTCGTCGACTACTACTCGAACTACTCCGGCTCGTCGTTCACGGGCTTCGTGTGGACCAACAATGCCTGGATCGCCGCGCAATCCATCTTCCTCGGCATCTTCGGCGTGGTCACGCCCGTCATCATGTTCCAGAACGCGCAGGGCATCGGGATGGCCGCTGCGGCCCTCGGCCACTTCGGCGAGCTCGACAAGTTCTTCCTCTACATCGCTCCGCACGGCCAGCTCGAGCTGTACTCGATCTTCGTGGCGGGCGCCGCGGGTATGCGCATCTTCTGGGCGTGGGTGGCACCGGGTACTCGCACGCGCGCCCAGTTGTTGGCCGAGGTGGGTCGCGCGCTCTTCACCATCGTGATCGGACTCATCGGTGCGCTGTTGGTCTCGGGCATCATCGAGGGCTTCGTCACGCGCCAGGAGTGGCCGTGGCCGATCAAGATCGGCATCGGTACCGTGGCTCTCGGCGCGTTCCTCGTCTACCAGTGGGTGGTGGGCCGCCGTGCGGCCCGCGCGGGGGAGACGGGCGACCTCGACGAGTTCGAGGCCGGGGCGAAGCAGCTCGTCGCGGGCTGACTAGCCGGTGCGCTTACTGCGCGCGCCCTCATCCGGATGCTCGACGAAGAACAGCGAGATCGGGTCGCCGTCGGGGTCGGACTCCGCTGACGCATACTCCTGGAAGAGGGCGCCGAAGCGCTGGAGCATTTCCTCCCGGCGCTCGGGGGAGAGCTTGAGGCCCAGGCGGGTGGCGTTGAGGGCATCCGGCGGCAGCCCGTCGACCTCCTGCAGGAAGGTCTCGAGGAGGATCGCGCCGACGCCCGGCACGTGCGTGCCCCACGACATGCGCGTGGCGCGGTAGGGCACCTCGCGGGCGCCGCGCGTGCCGCGGCGTGGCTCCTCGGCCCGCAGAAACCCTGTGTCGACGAGCGAGCGCACGTGGTGCAGGAGGCTGCCGGGGTTGATGCCGAGTTCCTCCGAGAGCTCCTTGTTCGTGCGGGCCTCGTGCAGGCAGAGGCGCAGGATGCGCATGCGCAACGGTGAGGCAAGGGCTCGCGCACGGGCGAGCTGGGTTGCCTCATCCGGAGTCTCGGCCATGCTGTCAGGCTACCAAACTGCGCGATTGACAAAACTCAATGGCAGGCGAATGATGGAGCGGTGACCCCGCTGCTGCGCAACCGCAACTTCCTCTGGTTCTGGACCGGCGAGGGCATCAGCCAGCTCGGCGCCCAGTTCACGGCCCTCGCGCTGCCCGTGCTGGCGGTGAGCCTGCTCGACGCCTCCGAGTTCCAGGTGGGCGTGCTGGGGGCCGCAGAGACCGCGGCGTTCCTCGTGGTGGGGCTGCCCGCGGGCGCGTGGATCGACCGTATGCTCAAGCGTCGCGTCATGATCGCCGCCGACCTCGTGCGGGCCGTCATGCTCTCGCTCATCCCGATCCTGTGGTTTGCGGGTGCGCTCGAGATCTGGCACCTCTACATCGTGGGTGCCGTCGTCGGCGTCGCGACCGTGTTCTTCGACGTCTCGTACCAGAGCTTCGTGCCCGTGCTGTTGCCGGGGGAGCAGGTCGGCAGCGCGAACTCGAAGCTTGAGGCGACATCGCAGATCGCGCGCATCGGCGGCCCCGGACTCGCGGGCGCCCTGCTCACCATCGTGAGCGCTCCCGTGCTGCTCATCGCCGATGCGGCCTCCTACCTCGTCTCCGCGTTCGCCCTCTCGCGCGTACACGACACCGAGACGCTCTCCGACCCCGCCGAGCGCCAGAGCCTGCCGAAGGAGATCGCCGAGGGGCTGCGCTTCGTGTTCGGGCACCCGCTGCTGCGCCGCATCACGGCCACGACCGGAACCTCGAACTTCTTCGGTACGCTCGCGTTCACGCTGCAGGCGATCCTCATCCTGCGCATCCTGGGGCTCGGCCCCGCCGCGCTCGGCATCATCTTCGGCATCGGCTCCGTCGGCGGGCTGCTCGGCGCCCTCGCGACCCCGTGGATCCAGAAGCGCATCGGCGAGGGGACCGCCGTCTCGCTCTCCGCCCTCGCGATGGGCCTCGGGGTGCTCGCCCTGCCGCTCTCGTCGGTGTTCCCCGACTATGCGCTCGCCATCCTCGTCGTGGGGTCGTTCATCGAGTCGTTCCTCGTGCTCGTCTACAACATCACTCAGGTCACGATGCGCCAGCGGCTCACCCCGCCACGACTGCTCGGTCGGATGAACGCCTCGATCCGCTTCGTGGTGTGGGGCGTCATGCCCCTCGCGGCGCTGCTGTCCGGTGTGTTGGGGGAGGCGCTCGGGGTGATCCCCGTGATGTGGATCGGGGCCGCCGGATCGTTCCTCGCCGCCGGGTTCGTGCTGTTCTCCCCCCTCACCACGATGCGCGTGCTGCCGACCGAGCTCGTGGAGTCGGGGCATCCGGAGTCGCCTGCCGACGTTGCGGCAGACGTCGAGAACGCGGGAGACGGCGCCGGCAGCTCGCGCGACCCGCTCGTGTAGGTGTCGGTGAACAACTCAGGCAGGACCGGGGCAGACTGTGCCGATCGAGTGCCAGGGGCACGTCCTGCCTGAGTTGTTGACACGGACCGCGGCGGCCTGCTCGACGATAGGCGGTTAAACACGGGATGCCCGCGGCCAGCGGCCACGGGCATCCGGAGTGCTGCGACTACGCGCTGGTGACCGCGCGCTTGCGGTCGAACAGGAAGCCGTAGGTGAAGCCCGCGATGAGCGCGCCCACGAGCGGGGCGACGATGAACGCCCACAGCTGCTCGAGCGAGGTGGGTCCGCCGAAGATCGCGGTGGCGATCGAGCGGGCCGGGTTGAGCGAGGCGTTGCTCACGGGGATCAGCACGAGGTGCAGGGCCGCGAGGGTGAGGCCGATCGCGAGCGGAGCGAAGCCGCTGGGCGCACGACGGTCGGTCACGCCGAGGATGATGTACAGGAAGATCGCCGTACCGACGACCTCCGCGAGAAGCACCGAGGGCAGTGCGAAGCCGAGCGGCGAGCTGTCGCCGTAGCCGTTCGACGTGGCGGTGAAGCTCGCGAAGACGTCGCCGCCAGCACCCGCGCGGATGCCGAGCAGCACGGTCGTCGCGAGGGCGCCACCGACGATCTGCGCGCCGATGTAGGGGAGCACGTCGGTCCACGCGAAGCGACCGGATGCCGCAGCACCGAGGGTCACCGCCGGGTTGAAGTGACCGCCCGAGATGTGGCCGAACGCGTACGCGGCGCCGAGCACGGCGATGCCGGCGGCGAGGGCCACGCCCACCCACGTGGTGTTCTGCGACGCGAACGCCGCCGTGCCGATGACGGAGAACACGAGGATGAACGTGCCTGCGAGCTCAGCGACGAGCCGCTGGACGAGTGTGGGCGCCGCATCTTGGACGTCGGAGATAACGACAGGGGTTTCGACTTTGGCCACGAGAGGACCTTTCTGTGAAAGTGCTGAACTTCTTCGACCCTACAGTCGGCCGGCGGCTTTCAGCGCAATATAACGGTCCGCTAAGGCGGGTGGCAGGTCTTGCGGTGCACCCGTGACGACCTCGGCGCCGAGCTGCCGGATGGCCGCAGCAACGCGAGCCTGGTCGAGCAGTGCGCGCTCCGCAGCGGCCGCCCGGTAGACAGTTTCGCGGTTCGAGCGGTCGAGGGTGGCGGCGAGCACGGCGGGATCGGTGACCGACGAGACCACTACGGTGTGCTTGCGCGTGAGCTGGGGCAGCACCGACAGAAGGCCGTGCGAGGCTCCGGGCGCGTCGATAGTCGTGGCGAGCACGACGAGCGCGTGCTGTGACGTGACCGACCGGATGAGGCCGGGAACCGCGGTCCAGTCCATCTCGATGAGTTCGGGGTCGACGGGTGCCATGCTCGACACCATGCGCGAGAGCAGCTCGGCGCCCGTGGCACCCTGCACTCGAGCGCGCACGCGACGATCGTAAACCAGGAGGTCGACGCGGTCGCCCGCGCTGGACGCGAGGGCTCCGAGCAGCAGCGCCGATTCGAAGGCCGTGTCGATGCGCGGCTCGTTGTCGATGCGGGCGGCCGAGGTGCGGCCGCTGTCGATGACGATCACGACGCGGCGGTCACGCTCGGGTCGCCACGTGCGCACCACGAGATCCTTCCGGCGGGCGGTGGCCCGCCAATCGATCGAGCGCACGTCGTCGCCGCGCACGTAGTCGCGCAGGCTGTCGAACTCGGTTCCCTGGCCGCGCACCATGACGCTCGTCGCGCCGTCGAGCTCGCGCAGTCGCGCCAAGCGCGAGGGCAGGTGCTTGCGCGAGTTGAAGGGCGGCAACACCGTGATGGCACCGGGGAGCGCGATGCTCGCCTGGCGCGCGAGCAGGTGCAGGGGACCGAACGAGCGGATCGTGACGTGGGCCGCGCGGCGTTCCCCGCGTCGGAAGGGCGTCAGGGACGTGACGACCGAGCGGCGCTCGCCCTTCGGGATGTCGATGCGGGCGCGCGACGGCGAGGCCACGGCGGACGGCTGCCAGCCATCCCGCACCACACCTCGCACGCGGCGACGGCCGACGTTGGCGAGGTAGAGGGTCGAGGCGACGGTCTCACCCAGGCGCACGCGGCCGGGGAGATCGCGCTCAAGGGAAACGCGGCGCGGCGATCCGGCGAGAAGCAGGTCGAGGGCTCCGAGCACGACCACGACCAGCAGCCACGCCGCGAGCGCGACGGGCTGCCCCGTCACGGCGATCGGCACGACACCGAACGCGACGAGGGCGACGAACCACCCGCTTAGTGCCACTTCGTGCAGTCCTCTCTCAACCTCGGTCGCCGGCTCCCTCGGCGCTGGCGTCGCGGATTCGCTGGCGCGATTCTCCACGCTCCAGCGCGCATCGCTTAGATCGGAACCTGCACCTGCTGCAGGATGCTGCGCAGGATCGCATCGGCGGAGACACCTTCGAGCTCGGCCTCGGGTCGCAGCTGGATGCGGTGCCGCAGCACGGGCAGCGCCATCGCCTGAACGTGGTCGGGGGTGATCGCGTCGAACCCCTGCAGCCAGGCCCACGCCTTGGCCGCGGCAAGCAGTGCGACGGCTCCACGGGGACTCACGCCGAGCTTCACGGAGGGGCTCTGTCGCGTGGCGCGCGCGAGGTCCACCGCGTATCCGATGACATCGGCGCTCGCGCCCACCTTCGCAACGGCGGCCTGCGCGTCGGCGATGGTCGCGGCATCGAGCACGGCGGTGACGCCCGCGGCGGCGAGGTCGCGCGGGTTGAAGCCCGCGGCGTGGCGCTCGAGCACCTGTACCTCGTCTGCCCGCTCGGGCAGGTCGAGGATGAGCTTGAGCAGGAACCTGTCGAGCTGGGCCTCGGGCAGCGTGTATGTGCCCTCGTACTCGACGGGGTTCATGGTCGCGGCGACCATGAACGGCACGGGAAGCTTGCGGGTCTCGCCGTCGACGGAGACCTGACGTTCTTCCATGGCCTCGAGGAGCGCCGACTGGGTCTTCGGGGGTGTGCGGTTGATCTCATCCGCGAGCAGGATGTTCGTGAACACGGGCCCCGGACGGAACTCGAACTCGCCAGCCTTCGCGTCGTAGACGAGCGAGCCCGACACGTCGCCCGGCATGAGGTCGGGCGTGAACTGCACTCGCTTCGTCTCGAGGGAGAGTGCGGCACTCAGGGTGCGCACGAGCAGCGTCTTCGCGACGCCCGGCACGCCCTCGAGCAGCACGTGGCCGCCCGCGAGCAGCGCGATGGTGAGCCCCGTCACCGCGGAGTCCTGCCCCACGACGGCCTTGCCGACCTCCGTGCGCAGCTTCGCGAACGATTCCCTCAGTGCCTCGTCAGTCATGGTTCGATTCTTTCCTATCGCAGGGGGTCAGGGTCGCACGGCGATGGTGACATCGCGCTCGAGTTCGAGAAGTTCATCAGAGAGGACGAGGAGTTCCGCATCCGTCGCCGGCACCGCATCGACGAGCAGGCGCCGGATGCTCGCCACCTGGTCGCCCGTGGCCGCAGCCACCGCCGACACGACGTCGTCGACCGACGCCGTTCGCGGCAGCCCGCACAGGGTGGCGAGCCTGCCGACGGAGCCGATGCGCAGCGCATCGAGTGCCCGCAGCCGCGCCGACGACCGTTCGTAGAGGCGCGCGCGCCCGAGCATCGTCTCACTCGCGCGCACGGTGACGGGGAGGTTCTCCACGACGAGCGGGCCGAAGCGGCGGCCGCGCCACACGGCTCCGGCGATGAAGGCGAGGATGAGCAGCGCAAGGGCGGGCGTCACCCACGGCGGGGTGAGGGACCCGAGGTCCTGGGGCGTCGACGCGGGGAGGTCGGCTGCCGTGGGGATGTACCAGACGAGGGACTCGTTCTCGCCGAGCAGGTTGAGCGCGAGGGCGGCGTTGCCCTCTTCGATGACGTGCTCGTTGGTGAGGGCGCTCGTGGCCCCGAGCACGATGAGTCGCTTGCCGTCGCGATCCACCTGAATGAGGGAGTACACGTCGTCGCCCGTGCCGAGGCACTCGGTGACGGCCGGGCTGTCGTCGACCACGCGGTATCCGGACCCGTCGACCGACACGCTCGCCGCCTTCTGCACGGCGGGGAGGTCGCAGTCGGCCTTGACGGTTCCGCCCGCGTATCCCGCCTGCGCGAGCTCCGGGGCAAGGGCCCGCAGCTCGTCGAACGTGGGGTCGGCGATGACGACGGTATCGGCGAGCGAGGCCGCGGAGCGCAGCTGCGAGGTCGTGAGGAACATTCCTTGGTCGTAGAGGAAGAGGGTCGTGCTCGCGGGATCGGATATTGCGTCGCGCGTCTCGTCGAGGCTCGAGGTCGAGGTCACGTCGACGCCCTGCTGGCGGAGCACCTCGGCGACGGCGCGCGACCCCGCGGGCGCCGCGTTCGTGGAGTCGAGCGGCACCCCGCCGCTCTGCGACCCGGCGGCACCGAGCACGATGAGCACGATGAGGACGAGGAACGCGACCACCCCGACCCAGAACAGGGAGCGCTTGAGCACGCGGCCCGTCGTGGGCGTGATGACCTGCTGCGCGGCGGCGGTCATACGGGAACCGCCGCGAGGGCGGGGCTCGCCGACCGCAGTGACCGCTC